>NZ_QXPZ01000009.1 GCF_003664595.1 Atopobacter sp. AH10 | reverse complement strand
TGTTGGTCAAGCGGCTGGATTTTTAATTGCCACTTGGCTGATTTTTAGTTTACCAAATACAGTTAAGGCTTTTAATTGTGAGCGAATTGCCGCTTAACACGTAATGACTTGGAGCCCTGCTCCGGTAACAATTAAAAGAGGTGGCTCAGTTCCTGTGGAACAGTGGCTCAAATCTCGTGGAACAGTGGCTCACAATCGCTTGTAATAATCACTCATCTTCATGTAGGCGAATCATTTCGATATAGTTTGGCAAATATGCCACCTGCTAAATATATTGTGAATACTTCTCACGCCTTATTTATACCATTTAGATAATAAAAAAGAACCACATGAAGTGGTTCAGCACGGCCGATTTAGGTGGTATTATTAATTGCGACGTATCCAACCGGTTTCGATGGCTCAAATTGGGGCAACGAGGCGAATCTCTAAATAATCATATTCATCAAATTAAAAAATTATAGAAATGATAAAAAAGATTTTATATTTTTCCAATTAAATCTAATTAAAACTATACAATAAACGAGATAGCAAAAAAAACCTAAGATTAAATCATCTAAAAATGTAGATATATAAAAGGAAATTAAAAAAGTTAGAGTACCAAAGAGCTCATTCTTCGTTATTTCTAAGAATTTAAATCTGTATACTGAAAGAAAAAAATACCATCCAAAATAGACTACAGTAGTAGAATAAGCAGTCAAAATTAAAGACTTAGTAAAATAATTAATAGAAAAGACTATTGCACTTGCTATAAGAGCAATAATAATTGAATCTTTGAAATACTGTTTTTGCATTTTTTTTGCTTTATATAAATTATTCGTCAAAATATTTATAGTAATAAGCACGGGCAACGAAATTAAGATAGCTTTTAATATTGGCAAAGTCGAAGAATACTTATCTATAAAGGTTATTACAATCCAAGCTAATGGAAAGTAACCTAAGCAACATAGAGCCCCAATAATAAAGCACATGTTCTTAGCCCGAATTAAAAAATTCGGAGAGCCTTTATTAATGACAACATTATAAAATACTAGTCCAATAGAGTTAATAATCAATAGAAAAATATTCAGCAAAGAATTTTGAAAATTATATCTAGCAAAGTTCTCAATTGACATAAATAGATTTACTGACCAGTTTCCAACTGAACCTATAAAACTACTAGCCATATTACCAATTAAAATAAAGAATCCAATATGGAACAAAGAGCTAATACGACTACGATTATTTTTTTTAATAGAGCGAGTTCCTAGTTTCTTAAAAAAAATAAATTCGAAGGCCGCGAACTGCAGAATATAACTAATTATTAATGCTAAGATATATCTATAATAACTTCCATTACCGGGTAGAATGAGGCAGATAACTAGTAATCCAAAGTAGGTGACCGTTCGAAATATGCTGACAACCGAGAAAAGATTAAACTCACCTAAAGCTTGTAAAAGATTTTGATGATATCCAATTACCAAGTAAAAGAAAGATATTATGAAAATGGAGCTTAAAAAAATATTGCTAAATTTTAGGGAGACCAAAGCTAATACTAATGCTATTAACAGATGATAAATAACTATAAATTCATGTTCACTAATCACCTTTGTTTTATCAATACTATCTATATTTTGGCCTCCGTATTTAATATAAACCCCATCATTAAATCCTAAATTTAGGATAAACAGGAAAGTCAAATATAAATTAAATTGCCTAAAATATCCATACTCTGAAACAGATAAAATAGTTGGTAGTATAAAACCTACTATTAAACTGCTTCCAAAGTTTAAGAAATTTGAAATTGCCACTTTAATAATATTTTTTAATGTTTTCATTTTTTCACATACCCATTAAATTCTCATAAATATCGATTAATGTTCTGGTATTTTTCTCTCTATTATAAAAGTTTTGACTTAATAATAATCCCGACTTGCTAAATGATAAAGAAAGATCACTATCAGTCATCATAATTTTTAAATAGTGAGAAAGCATTACATAGTCTTTATAATCATACAAAAATCCATTTTCTCCATGCTTAATATATTTAGAAGTCCCACCTACATAAGAAGCAACAATAGGTACACCCGTTAACATTGCTTCGCCTAAAGAATTAGGACTATTTTCAATAGCAGATGTTTGAACAAAAACTCTCGATTTTATTAACTTCTCATGCATCTCTTCTGCAGATAATAATCCTAAATAGACAACATTATTTTCTAAATTGTTATGCTTTATTAACTTTCGAACAAAGTTTCCATATCCAGACATCATAATTCTATCCTTTAATGTATCGTCTTTAATAACATTGTGTCCCGCTATTTGAACTTTAATATTTGGAAAATTTTCCTTTAAAATAGGAAGTGCCTTTAATAAAAAATGTATTCCCTTATATGAAACGGCACCCTGACTACAGAAAATTGAATTTGAGATCGTTTGATTAATGTCCCACTTATTATTAGAATAAAAAATATTCCTTAAATTTTCATTGCATTCTCTATATTTATTTTCTAGTCCAATAGATTCAACAAAGGCATAGTCCCATTCTGTTCTACCAATTATGATATCCGAATGCATTAACTTATATAATTCAGATGAAATTTGCTTCTTAAATAATTTTTTTCGATGAAAAATAGTTGATCGCCTTATAATATCCTTAAAAGTGATATTATTTAAAATTTCTTTAAATGTTAAACCACCATAATAATACTTTTCATATTCAGTGATAATACCTTGAATAGATGTAACTATTTTTGAATTACAAGAAATTTCAAAAATTGGATCAGCAAAAGATAATTCTGTACCATTGATATGAATTATCTCTGGGCTATAAGATCCTAAATATTGTTTCCAATAATCCTTATTATTTTTTTCTGGAATTAGAACATAACTAAATTCTTCATCATTAAATGTCATTATATTTTTACCGTGAGCCAAGGGACATACAATATGGATATCGAAATCGGTCAATCTTTTAATTTCTTTAGCCATAGACATTAACCAGCCGCCCATTGGCGAAGCTTTAATATTTAATTCATTAGCTGGATACTCCGGAATAATGTTAAAAAGCATTGAAATTTTCATCTTACTACCTCTTCATACTTGAAAGTGTTTGTCCAATTAATAAAATTATAAATAGCGAACTTATATTTGTAACTGATATAAATTGATTCATAAAGTTTAAAAGAGACTCTCTTGGCATAAAATATATAGATCTTAGCGAAATAAGAGTAAAGTATAATATAATCCAATTTTTAAAAACTTCTAAATTACGTATCTTTAAAGAGTATCCAATAATTACATTCACTAGTATAACAATAAGCCAACCACCATCTAAAAATAGTTCTAATAAGTAGGTTGTACCAAAACTTCCTCCTAAATAAAAGTAAACTGGATCCCTTAAATAAGTGTAGACACTACCAAGATTATGAGAAAATACATCGTTATAAATTGATGGTAGAAAAAATTTTAAAGGTGTTCTTATAGCCTCTACACCATTTAAAACGGCTTGGATTGAAAATAAATTGCTCATCCGTTTTAAACTGTCTTGCTTAACTATACCATCTGCCAATAATTCGAAAGTAGATGACTGCTGTTTTAAAAATTGAAAAAAAGATATATTTGAATTATCAGTATGACCAATTCTTAAATTACTAATTAGCATTAAAATATTTGAAGATAATATAATTATAAAAACTATAGTAAAAATCAATCTAAAACTTATTTTTAAATGATATCCTTTTATAGCATTTCTTATAACATAGTATGAAAATAAAACCAAAGAATGCAATACAATTTGTGACCGTTCTCCAGTTATCAATGTCAAAGAAACAACTGGCAAAAATAAAATCAAAGAATTAATGAATTCTTTTTTTGTTGGGAAGCAAGAAAGAAATAAATAATAAAATGAAATTGTAAATTGGCTAATTCTAAAGATAACATCTATTTTTCCAGTCTTATAAATTTCAGCGTAACCATAGTTTAGCATTACTTGCCTCACTTGAAACTGATTATAAATAAAAAACGGGAGTGTTAGTAAAAATAATACTAAAGCAGATTTCCTGTAGTAAACTAAATTTTTACTGTAGAAATTTGGAGAGCTGTTTTTAGTTGTATTAAACATTTGATTAAAAAATACACCGAGTTTAATTCCACTAATTGCAAGTAATATAACGCCCATGGCGTTACTAAATCCAATATTTAAAATGATATCTTCACTGTCAATAATACTTATATAAGGATTGATCAAGAAAAAAATACTAAACGAAAATAAAAATAAAATCAAGAAAATATTTTCTGATAAATTTTTAAACAAAAATATAAAAAAAACAGACATAGATAAAGTAGTATATAATACCAAAAAAGTAAATATTTTTTCTTGAAAAAAATTGAATGCGATAATAGCAAATAAAAAGTCTAAAATTATAAAGAAAAGACAGAAAATTGATTTTCTCAAATTCATTTTTTGCTCCTTCTATTTAGTAAATTAAATTATTTAAAAAAGCTAAGATACGATTTCCTTGAGAATCTATGCCAAATGTCTTTTGAACAAAAGATCGATTAGATGATCCAATATTATGTAATTCTTCCGTAGAAATTTTAGCGTTATAATCAATCCAATTCTCTAAGCTCATTTCATTAGTTATATAACTGAAACAATTATCAAATGTATCCTTAAATGGCGGGAGCTTATAGCAAATAACTGACTTTCCTTTATTTAAGTACTCTAAATTTTTTGAAGGAAAAGAGTATCTCGTATATATACCCCTATTAGGTCTGGGGTTAACACAAACATCAGCCATTAATTCCAAGTCATTAGCTTGTTTTTTGGAAACTAGCCCAAAGTACCTTATATTTGGATTATTTACAGCAGTGTACTTAATATAATCACTAAGTTCTCCACTACCGCAAATCCAAAGTTCATTTGTATTTGAATTATCATGGATAAAATAATCAACTAACTTATCAACATTATATTGCTTACTAAGCAGACCGGAATATAAAAAAATGAGTTTATTTTTTATATTCCCAATTTCTTTTTGTTGTAGTTGGTCATTAACAATGCCATGAATCGTTATATATGGCTTTACTGAAACATTAACTTGCTCCTTCATAAGATCGCTAACAAAAATATATGCGTCTGCAAAGTTGACAAGATCAAGACATTTATTTTCTCTTGACTTTAAAAATAAGTTAATCAACTTAGAGTTACCAGTATCATTTCTTAGTTTGCCGATTAAATCAGGTATAAATATAACAATCGGAATATTTGGATTGCACTCCTTTATAAAAGGAATTAAATTTAAGTATGGCATATAGAGATCGTAAATCATTATAACAGAGTCTTTGGAATTTTTTCTAATCCAATTTTTTACTATCTTCTTGGCAACTTTTTCTCTGATAAAATGCTTTATCAAATAAGTATTAACAGTTAATAATTGATTAACAGGGATCTTATCAAACAAAAGATATTTCTTTTTATTATAAAGAAACGATCTGCTTAAATTAGGAAAGTTCCCAACTGGTAGCGAAGAAATCACCTCGGTATTAACGTCATAAAGATTTAAAGCATTCAAAAGATTTACTTGTAGCGTATTTGAAGCAATTCCAATGCCTCCAGGATTTTCTTCTATAAGTTTATTCTCATCTGAATTTTTATAAATAGAACCAAGAAAAAGTAAATTCAAAGTAACACCTCTATTTTATAATTTCTTTCATTTTGGAGGCAAGATCTTGACTAGAATTATAATCAAAAAATTTCTTTTCTGCATAATCTTCTAAAATTTCTCTTGAAAACTCTGTATCACTCGCTAAAATTGGTGATTTTTTCAATTTAGCTTCGAGTAATGGTAATCCATAAGTTTCTACATATGAAGGAAATAATAAGCATGAACTCTCATAAAAGGCTTCCATTTCAGCTTTGTCTAGATACCCAATAAAAAAAACTGGCAAGTCTTTTTCTTCAACAATTTCCTTTAAGCTATGAGATAACGTATTTTCATTTCCTGATAAGGTAAAATAGATTTCGATCTTACTTCGAGATTTGTTATCTAAAAGATTAATCGCTTCAATAATTAATTTATGATTTTTGTATTTTAAGGGGGAGGCGGGGTAAAAAAACTTAAGTTTACCCTTATCATATTTATATGTGTTATGTGAATGAAATTGAACATTAGGTTGAATAATCTGCACTTTATCAGATTCAATCCCGGTTTGTTTTACTAATTCTCTCTTCATCCACTGAGTCTGTAAGAAAATCTTGTTCGCCCTCTTTGCTGAGCGATTAATGAAAATCTTGATAACATTCTGATAAGTCCATAACTTAAAATCAGACAAAATATTAAACTTAATTGAAGTATATGGTAATGGTTGGTGCACATATAATTCTTGCCTGTTTTTTACAAAAGGAACCAGTGTATTTTGTAGTGAAAAAATCAACTCAGGATTAATTTTTCTAATTAGTCTTGGTAAGACTAAATAATCAAAGAATAATCTATGAAACCAAGATTTCTTAACCCAAGGGAAATTTAAAACTTTTACATTCTCAGTTTTTGGCAAACTATATCTTCCTAGAATAATTATCCATTGTTCATTAGTCTCAACTATCTTATCATAATACTCATTTAATATTGTAGCTGCTCCACCGCTATCAGCAGGCACATCTAATAATACTTTAACCATTATTCACTCCACACAACCCGATTCACATAATCCGTATAACTTACAATAATCCTCAACACCTTATCCGAGACGTTCGGCATTGAGTAATCAGTCACTTCTCTTAAAGTGTCTTCTTTTTGATCTTCTAAGATCTCCAATCCTTGAAGAATTCGCTCTTTATTAAGTCCTACCATCATAACGGCTGCTTCTTCCATCGCCTCTGGTCTTTCATGAGCTTCTCTTAAGTTCAAAGCTTTAAAGCCCATAATTGAAGCTTCTTCAGAGATAGTTCCAGAATCACTTAAGACGGCCTTAGAATTCAACTGCAGGTTATTATAGTCTGTAAAGCCCATTGGTTTCATCAATTGAATTAAAGGATTGAACTTCACGCCCTTTGCTTCAATCATTTTACGCGTTCTTGGATGGGTCGATACGATCAATGGCAATTGATATCTTTCAGCGACTGCGTTGAGTGATTCTACTAAGCCAAAGAAGTTCTTTTCCGATGAGATATTTTCATCCCGGTGAGCAGAAACGACGAAGTATTGACCCTTTTCTAAGCCTAATTTCTGATAGCTGTCTGCAGCTTTAATCGTTTCTAGCTTTTTATGCAAGACTTCATACATAGGGCTCCCAGTTTTAATAATGCGGTCTGCTTTTAACCCTTCAGCTAATAGATATTCTCTGGCAATGTCTGAATAAGTGAGATTGATATCTGAGATATGATCCACAATCTTACGGTTGGTTTCTTCCGGCACCCGTTGGTCAAAGCAACGGTTCCCTGCTTCCATATGGAAAATTGGAATATGATGACGCTTAGCTGCGATGGCACAAAGGCAAGAGTTGGTATCGCCTAAAACTAAGAAGGCATCAGGTGCTTCTTCGGCTAAGATGGGATCAATATTAGCCAGAATTTGACCCACAGTAGCCATTGGCGTTTCGCCAGCTGCATTTAAGAAGTAATCTGGCTTTCTCAGACCAAAATCTTCAAAGAAGACTTCGTTTAATTCATAGTCATAGTTTTGTCCAGTATGGACTAAGATATGCTGAATGGCTGGTGATTCTTCAAGTTTTTGAATCACAGCCGATAGTCGAATAATTTCTGGACGGGTTCCAACGACCGTCATCACCTTTAATTGTTTCACTATTCTACCTCCAATGGATACGTATCAGGACGGTTCGGATCATACATTTCATTAACCCACATTACAGTGACCAAGTCCTCAGTGTCACTTAAATTGACAATAGAGTGCGTATACCCAGTAGGAATATCCACCACTTCCATCTTTCTTCCTGAGACCTTATACTCAATAATCTTATCGGAATCAAGTTTTCTAAAACGAATGGCACCTTCCCCTGATACGACAAGGAATTTTTCATTCTTAGTGTGATGCCAATGGTCCCCCTTGGTAATACCGGGCTTAGAGACATTCACTGACACCTGCCCTCCATAAGGCGACTTGACGAATTCAGTAAAAGAACCTCGTTGATCTTCATGCATGATTAAAGGATAAGAAAAGTCCTGCTCATCTAAAAAGCTAAGATAGGTCGCATAGAGCTTATTAGTGAACTCATCAGCAAAATTCGGTAAGATTCGGTTGTTTCTAGATTCCTTAAAGCTATAAAGCAGCTCAGCAATTTGTCCCAGTGTGACAGGATAAGAGACTGGCACCTTACAAAAGTCCCCTTCTTTTGTTGGCTTACCATTCAAAGCCCGCATAAATTCTTCTACCAGATCATCAATGTAGATCAAGTCTAAAGTGACTTTGGGATCATTGACCGTAATCGCCTGATTCCGAGCAATGTTATGGCAGAAAGTTGCTACTACCGTATTGTAGTTCGGCCGTGACCACTTACCAAAGACATTCGACAGGCGGTATACGTAGACTGGCACATGGTGATCGTTACCATATTGAAAGACTAACTCTTCAGCCGCCTTCTTACTCTTACCATAAGGATTGTCTAACTTGGCTTGACTAGAAGAAGTAATGAGAACTGGCACAAGGTTATTTTGTTCCACTAATAAGTCCAAGACTTGTTGAGTGAGATCTCGATTCCCCTCTGTGAACTCTTTTTCTTCTTTTGGTCGATTGACCCCTGCTAGGTGGAAGACAAAATCAGCTTCAGCCGTGTAGGTCTTTAAGTCTTCAAAGCTTGAATCTTCTGTATAAGGAAGAATTTCAATAGCTTCTTCATAATTTAAGCTTGCACAAAGATTCTTACCAATAAAGCCTTGAGCACCTGTGACTAAAACTTTCATTAATGTTCTTCCTTCCATATCTTAATTTCTTCTTGAACTAAAGGAACGGTTAATAATTTTTCTTTAACTTGTTCTACGGTCATCAATTTTGTATTGTTGGAGTTGAATTCTTCCAAGACATTGCGCTCTTCATCGCCTTCTTTGAAGTATTTATCATAGTTCAGATCACGATTATCTGCCGGTACTCGGTAGAAGTTGCCTAAATCAATGGCTTTAGCACATTCTTCATTGGTTAATAAAGTCTCGTACATTTTTTCACCGTGGCGAATACCAATGACCATGTCTTCTGCTTCTGGGTCAAAGAGCTGACGAGTGGCCTCCATTAAGTCACCGATCGTTGAAGCAGGCGCCTTTTGAACCATAATATCACCGGACTCTGCATGCTCAAAAGCATATAAAACAAGGTCAACGGCTTCTGCTAGAGTCATGATAAAGCGGGTCATTTTAGGTTCGGTAACAGTTAATGGCTTACCTTTCTTCATTTGTTCAATAAATAAAGGTACGACTGAACCTCTTGAAGCCAAGACATTCCCATAACGGGTACAACAGATGCTTGTCTTAGAAGGATCGACTGTCCGTGATTTGGCGACAATCACTTTTTCCATTAAGGCTTTAGAGATTCCCATGGCATTGATTGGATAGGCTGCTTTATCCGTTGATAAGCAAATGACTTTCTTAACTCCCGCATCAATCGCAGCAGTTAATAAGTTTTCGGTTCCGATAACATTCGTTTTTACCGCTTCAATTGGGAAAAATTCGCAAGATGGAACCTGCTTCAAAGCTGCCGCATGAAAGATATAATCTACATCACGAACTGCTGGTCGAATGCTATCAATATCCCGAACATCCCCAATATAGAATTTTAATTTATCCGATAATTCAGGAGCGATTCGTTGGTATTTATGACGCATGTTATCCTGCTTTAATTCATCTCGTGAGAAGATACGGATTTCTTTTAAATCAGTATGTAAAAAACCTTCTAAAACGGCATTACCAAAGGAACCCGTTCCACCGGTGATTAATAAAGTTTTATCTTTGAAAATTGACATCATTTACACTCCTTTTGGAATAATTGATCAAGCTGATCCATCAATTTAGTCTTAGAAAAGTTCGCTTCAAAGTAGTTTCTAGCATTCTTTCCCATAGCTTTTAACTGTTCAGGATCCATATTCATGAAGTATTTAATACAAGACAACAAGGCTCGCTCATCGCCTGCAGGACAGGTTAAGCCTGCTTTGGCTTCCTTAATAATTCGCTCAACTTCGCCCTTTGCACTTACTAGGACTGGTTTAGCACAAGCAATATAGGTTTGAAGCTTGGCTGGTATCGTCTTTTCATAGATTGGATTGTCATCAAAACTTAAAAAGGCTACATCAACTTCAGCTAAAATATCAGAAATAACATTAGAAGGTTGACGATCGATAAATTGAAAATACGATTGAACATTCTTTTGTTTAATCTCTTTAACGAGGTCATCTTTAAATCGGCCATCCCCAACGATTAGAAATAGGACTGGTAGGTCTTCTTCTTGTAGTAATTTGGCTACTCGTGGAAGAATTTGTAATCCCTGAGCATTACCTATATTGCCGGTGAATCCAATCACAAATTGATCATGGTGGTGAATCCAATTAAAATCTTCTCTCTTTTTTTCAATAGGATGATAGATTTCTTCACCGTACTGTGGCCAATAGGTGACTTTATCAGGATTGATTTGATAGCTTTTAATTTCATTTACGAAGCTTTTGGAAGAAGCTAGAATCAAATCAGTTTTTTGATAAATATAGTTAACCATTCGGCGAATGGAACGCAAAATTAATGAATTGTTAATTCCTGCCGCCACTTGAATATTTTCTGGCCAAAGATCTAAGACATATAAAATAGAAGGGCAGCCAATTCTTTTGGCAAGCCAAGGACCTAATAAGGCTTGAGTCATCGGACTAACCTCATAGGTAAAGATCAAATCAAATTTTGGTTTTGTTGTCACTATAAAAATAAGACCGGAAATAACAAATGATAGATAATTCAGGACAAGTTGAACCGATGAGGAACCTCTTGGAATGATAGGCAAGCGAATAATTTTGATGCCCTGCCAGTTTTCTTTTTGAAATTTAAAATGATAACCGTTGAAAAACTTTCCTTCAGGATAATTAGGTATCCCTGTTAGAACCGTTACATCATAGCCACGTTCTAATAAGTCGTGAGCCATGTCATTAATTCTAAAGTCTTCCGGATAAAAATACTGACTAATAATGAGAATCCGCTTAACCATATTGACTGTCCTCTTCTATTGAACGGCTAATGGTCTCTTTAAAATTAAGTAGAGTATCATTTGCTAGAGATTCAGCATAATACAAATTCCCAAAAACCTTCTTTATGATTCTTGTGTTAGCCAGTAACCTAATAAGCGGATTGAATAAGCTCGTCAAAATAAGCTTATGGTCGGCTATTTCAGCAATCATTTTGACCAGCTCACTCGTTTTTACATAGTCCGAATTTTGCGGATGGATATAGCCTTCTCTTTCTTGATCGACAATCTCTTGGAGAACAATCATCAAATTATCCACATAAATCATACTGCGCTTATTATCATAATCTGGAAAGATCGGTGTGATCTTAGCTAGCTTAACCAACTTAGGAAAGTTTCCCTTACATCCTGGCCCATAAACCATCGGCGGTCTAACGATAGCGATCTTGAAGTTCTCATCTTGCAAAGGCAAGATGCCTAACTCCCCTTGTAACTTGCTATCGCCATAGAAGTTATCGGGATCTGGCTTTGTGTCTGGCGTGATACACTCGTGTTTGCTTCCGAAAACAATCATACTGGACAGATAGATGAATTGCTTCACGCTATCTGCTTTGGCTTTCTTGGCTGTATCAATGGTTAAGTCCCGGTTAACTTGGTAATACAGGTCTTTTAGCTTAGGATCGGACGAATTATGGGCAATGCCAGCCACATGAAGAACCGCATCAAAGTCAGACCAATCCTGATTTTGCCAATCGGAATCCTTTAATGAGACACACTGTGTTTGGTATTGGTCGGGCCATTGACTCATCCATGCAACAAAGCGGTCACCTAAGTAAGAATCTTTGCCAGTGATTAAAATCTTCTTCATCGTTACTTCACCTTCAATTCTCGCTGAGCCTTCTCAATCGCTCCAGTGCCACCTTCAACTACCCCATCACCTTTTAGAACACTAATGATCGTGCCAAAGAAGCATTTCAGATCCATTTTTAAGCCTAGTTTTTCAATGTATTGGCCATCTAAGCGCGCCTTTACTGGAATGGGTAATTCATCGCGGCCGTTAATTTGCGCCCAGCCGGTTAAGCCAGGTAAGACCTCGTTAGCACCGTATTTGTCCCGTTCATCTGCTAGGTCGTACTGGTTCCACAAGGCAGGTCTTGGTCCGATAATGGCCATCTCGCCTTTAATGATGTTGATCAACTGAGGTAGTTCATCCAGACTGGTTTTTCTTAAGAAGTGACCCGACTTGGTGATAAAGCTGTCAGCCGCATCCAGCATATGGGTGGGCATATCTTTGGGAGTATCGGTGCGCATCGACCGGAATTTATAGATATAAAAGTTGCTGCGATGGATGCCAATTCGCTTCTGCTTGAAAAAGACCGGACCTGGCGAGTCACTTTTGATCCATAGGGCTACTATCAAAAAAAGAGGGCTCAATAATATCAGAGCCGTTAAAGCCAAGATGAAGTCTATCACACGCTTAATCTTTAGATACACTGAAGTCCCCTTCTTTCTATTTCTTTAATACATCTTCATTTGAATCCCGATGCACAAACCCTGTCACTTTCTCCGTCAAGCGTTGGTCTTTCCCCGATAGGTCCAACCCCTCCACGAAGTCTTTGATTTCTTTAAGGCTCTTGTTTTTGACCTTGCCGACAAAGATATTGTCATCGACCTTCTTGTCAGTAATTTCGTCATCCATGATCAGGGTCTCGTAGAGCTTCTCGCCTGGGCGGATGCCGGAGTAGACAATTGGAATTTCGTCTTCACGGTAGCCGGACAGGGTGATCATCTTGCGGGCCAAGTCTTTGATATAAACTTCTTTACCCATATTGAGGATGAAGAGTTCGCCCCCTTCAGCTAAAGCCGAAGCTTGGATAACGAGACGACTAGCTTCTGGGATAGTCATGAAGTAGCGACGCATGTCCGGATGGGTCACGGTAACGGGACCACCCGCAGCGATTTGCTTTTTGAATAGAGGAATGACAGACCCTCTTGACCCCAGAACATTCCCGAATCGGACGGCTGAGAAAGTCGTCTTGCTTTCCTTATCCATGCCAGTCACAATCATTTCGGCGATCCGCTTAGTAGCGCCCATAATATTTGGTGGGTTATTAGCCTTATCGGTCGAGATCATGACAAAGCGTTCCACCCCTGCTTTAGAAGCAGCGTAAGCAACATTATAAGTCCCATACACATTGTTACGAATGGCTTCAGTTGGGTTGTATTCCATCATCGGCACATGCTTATGCGCTGCTGCATGGTAGACGATATCAGGCTTGTAGAGTTCCATGATTTCCACCATGTGCTCTTTATCTTGAATATCCGCAATCACTGGAATGGCTTGGACATGAGAGAGGTTCATTTGTCTAAATTCTTGATCTAATTGATAGATAGAGTTTTCACCATGTCCGACAAAGTAAAGTTTGGCTGGTCCGAACTTCAAGACTTGCCGACAGATTTCAGATCCAATCGATCCCCCGCCACCTGTGACCATAATGACCTTACCACCTAGAGCATTCAAAACAGGTTGGTCATCTAATTTTATTTCTTTTCGCCCTAATAAATCAGCGATGTCGATTTCTTTCATTTGCATTTTATATTCGCCTGAAAGGACACGTTCAGCAGCTGGCATTTGGTTGACCGTCACATTCCGATCAATACCTGAGCGAAGAACAGCTTCCACTTTTTCTGAATCTAAGGATGGTGCTGTTATTGTGATACATTCAATATGGCGTTCCTGTATAATCCTTGGAATTTCATCCAAAGTTCCTAATACGGGAATTCCTCTCAGGTAGGTCGACTGCTTATTGGGGTCATCATCAACTAAGCCGATAATAGAGAAGCGGTCAGGATGTTTAGAAAAGTTCTCAATAAAGATATTAGCGCCTTCCCCTGCTCCCACTAGGAGTAAACGTGGCGCATCAGGATGGTGGCGTTCATCCACATGGTTTTTCCAATCGATATAGGTCTTCCAAGCCATCCGACTTAAGACCATCAAGTAAATGGAAAATACCGTCAGCAAAAAAATATAGCGATTAGAAACAGCCCGTAAAGCCAAATTACCAAGAATAAAAGCACCCACTGAAGCACTTAGGTTGACCAATATTAAATTACGCGCATCCTTAATATTAAAGAAGCGGACGATTCTGGAAAAGTTATGCTGCCAAACGGATAGGCAGAAGTAAGCCCCAAAATAGGCTAAGGCAATAAAAGCATAGGAGAACATACTGGTCTTGACATAAGCTTGAACCAGAACAATAGAACTTAAGGCGCTCAAGCATACAGCTAGCAAATCACTCATTATGATAATGGCTTGCTTGCGTCTTCTGGTTAACTTAATTTTAGATAATAACTTCTTCACAACATATTTCCCTTCATCTATTCCTCTTTGGTTGAGGTTTTTTATTCCCTTACTGTCACAACATACGATCGATTAGCAATTTCAGGAGTACTAAATCATGCTCCCCCATCAGCATCAAAGGGGCAAAGTTTTTCAATTTACCTATCAGCTGCAAAAGACCATAGATTTTCTTATTTACCCATCAACGGCAAAAGTCCAGTGTGTTTTTCAATTTACCTATCAGAAGCATTGCTAGCTACTGCCTATACAAGCAAAGCCCCCACCTATAACTCCCTTAGCAGGGCTGTTTTGTGGAAGCTATAGAAAACCGAATAATTTCTTTTTCTTGTCCATTGGCCGAGCACTAGCTGGATGAAGAATATACATAGCATCTCCATTCACCAAGTTCCTGGCCACTTGGTCAAAGGATTGAACGGCTTCTTTCCCGAAATCTTTATTTAACTGCTTATAAGCCGCCCCTAAAACAAAAGGCCTCTTTTGAGGATCGTGAGCATCTGATCCTAATGTATGCACGAGGCGGGCTTCAATTAAGTCCAAACTAAAGCGTCTGACATCTTTCCCTAAATCCCCTAAAAGAGAAGCCGCAGTTAACTGCCCTAGAACCCCTTTTTCAACAAAGCCTTTGAGGATTTCTGGATCTTTTTGGATAGCGTAGTTTCTTTCAGGATGGGCAATGACCGGCGTTATCCCACGAGCTTGTAGTTGATAAAAGAGCTGGTCTGTGTACTCTGGAACTGTCTGTGTCGGAAACTCAATCAAGAGATAATTTTCTGACACATCGTAAAAGCAAATATCTCCTCGATCGATCCTTTCTGGAATATCCCCAGCAATCCTGATTTCTTGGCCTGGGAATAGGGTTAAATCAATTTTTTCACGTTGCAATCTTTTTTGAAACTCATGGACTAAGAGTTCCACTTGAGCTCTTGGGTTCATCCAAGAGCGATTTAAGTGGTGGGGAGTACAGACTATATGAGTCACCCCTTGTTGAACGGCTTCTTTAGCCAATTCAAGTGCTATATCGATCGTCTTTGCCCCATCATCAATCCCTGGCAAAAGATGACAATGGACATCAATCATCTCTATTCTCCCCTTTCACACTCTCTTATCCCACTAAGAAGAGCCAGAAACTGACTCAGCTTATTTCGCTTCACCATAATAATAGTAATGATCGTCCTGCTTATCCACAAAGTTCATGACCGCACCCAAGACATTAGCATTCACTTGTTCTAATAGTTTTGCTGCTTTCTTCACTTCATCTTTGCGAGCTTGGCCGTAAGGAATGACAAAAATCGTCCCATCCGTTTGTGTCGACATGATTTGAGCATCCGTCACTGAAAGAACTGGCGGATTATCAAAAATAATGAGGTCAAAGACTTGTTTCAATTGATCCATAGTATCCACCATCCGTGTCGTAGACAACAACTCAGATGGGTTCGGAGGGATAACTCCACAGGTCAGATAATATAGATTAGGTATGTCGCTCAATTGGATTACTTCATTCAAACTTAATTGGCGATCGGTCAAAAGGTGAGACAAACCCTTCCCATTAGCTTTTTGTAAGACCTTGTGAACAGTTGGACGTCGCATGTCCGCATCCACCAAGAGTACTTTCTTCCCATCATTGGCAAAAGCAGCTGCAAGGTTAGCTGCTAAAACAGATTTTCCTGAACTTGGCCCGGCTGAAGTCACATTTAAGGTTTTCAGCTGGCGATCAACCATGGAGAATTGGATGTTGGTTCGAATCGTCCGAAATTGTTCAGCTACGATAGACGTTGGGTTATTGGCAACGACTATTTCAGATTGTCCGTGTTTCACCCGTGCCTTACTTTTCTTTTTTATCCATAAGCCCATCTTATTTCCTCCTAAACACGATCCCGGCGACTTCTTTGCAAACGTCCGTACTGACTCTTGTCTTCTTTTTGGATTGGCTCTGTTTTGATCACAGAATTTTTACTCTTCAAATCTGAAGAAGAAAACTCTGCCACTTGCCCCAAGACTGGCCAGCCCAATTCATCAGTGATAAATTCTTCACGTTTAACCGTGTTATCCGCCAATTCTTTAATCATGGCATAAAGAACCCCAAGAGCCATCCCTAAGACGATTGCCACTAATAAATTGATCGCTTTCTTTGGAGAAATTGGGTATTTTGGCGCAACGGCTTTAGAAATGATGGTCACATTATCGACTTTCATCATCTTTTTGATTTGCTTATTGAAGACTTTCGCCACTGTATTCGCTAATTCAGCCGCACGTTCTGGGCTTTCATCTGTCACAGAGATAGAGAATACTTGGGAATTGTTTTTAGAATCTACCTTGACTTTGTTTCTTAATTCTTCTGTAGTTTCAGGCGCATTTAATTCTTCTGCAACTGGTTTTAAGACGACATCATTCCGGATCACATCTGAATAAGTATTGATCAACTGTAAACTCGCATTAATATCTTGAGAAAGAACGCTTTGGTCCCTTGCTTCTGTCGAGCGATTGACTAAAATATCCGTTGACGCTTGGTAAATCGGTGTTGCTAAAACGAAGGAATAGACCATGGATAGGAAACCAAAAACAATAGTGGTCATCGCAATCGTCCGAAGATGTTTCTTCAACATTTTCCATAAATCCAGTAATGAGATTTCTTCTGCCATTAATTTATCTGCCTTTCTTCTATATGAAATGTAGTCCATCTATACATCGATTTTATCCGCTCAGATTATTTCAATTGTGCTTTTAAGTTTTGAGAAGCTTCTTTAATGACCTCATCTGGAATGATTTCATAATACACCCCATCGATCATTTGCCCAGACCCTCTCAAGGAACTGTCCTCAACTTTTTTCAAAGAGTGGCGGTAATTTCCATATAGGTCGCGCATTTGAGAAAATTGAAGATTGGTTTGTACGTTAGAACCTAGTGTATTCAAAATTTCTTGATAGTTAGCCAAGTTAGAGAGTGAGGCTAATTTCTTCGTACAAGCTAGAATAATTTCCCTTTGCCTTGCTTGACGACCATAGTCTCCTTGGGGGTCATCGTAACGGTTCCTGACATAAGCCAAGGCCTTTTCTCCATTGAGTTTCACTGCTTGGCCGGCTGTGAAGCTGTGCCCTTCTTGGGTAAAGCTGATGGAAGGAGTCACTTCAATCCCACCGACAATATCTATAATTCCCTCTAAGCCCTTCATATTCACGGCAACATAATAGTCAATAGGGATATCCAATAGGCGTTGAACCGTGTTGATGGATTCGCTTGGCCCTCCAAAAGCGTAAGCGTGATTGATCTTGTCTTTTTTAGCGACCGATCGAATATAGGTGTAGGTGTCACGTGGAATGGATAAAAGCTTAGTTGTTTTTGTCTTTGGATTAACAGTCGCAACGATCAATGTATCCGACCGTCCTTTTTCCGTCCGACCCAATTCACCCGTATCAATCCCCATTAAGAGAAGAGAGAAAGGCTTTTTCCCTTGGCTCAAATCCACTTGATCTTTCCTTTTTTTATCGATGGCAACGGGGTGGTAGATGGACTTAGACGTCCGATCCACATCTAGATAAATCTTCCATACTAGGCTTAAACCCAATAGGATTATAGCGCCAATAAAAAGATAGGCTAGCTTTTTGCCAAAAGATTTTTTTGACCTAGAGCCTTTTCTGTGGCGTTCTTCTCGTTTGCCTAAACTCATCGTTTCCTTGCCATCTCCTTTGTCAGACATTGGATCAACCAATTTTTCTCTATTAACTTCTGTACTGATCAACTGTAATTTTTCCTCTATCTGCTTCCGTACAGTTTAACTAAAAATCCTTCTCTATTAACTTCAGCGCAGATCAACCGAAAGTCATTCTCTATCAACTTCTATACAGATCAACTGTAATTTTTTCTCTATAAACTCCAGTACAGATCAACTGTAATTTTTTCCCTATCTGCTTCCGTACAGTTTAACTAAAAATCCTTCTCTATTAACTTCCGTACAGTTCAACTGAAAGTCCTTCTCTATTAACTTCTGTACAGATCAACTGTAATTTTTTCTCTATCAATTTCTAGCTTGCCTCTTCGCCTTTTCAAAAAAAGGCCAAAACGCAATTCACGACAACATATTTTATCATGAAAGTTTCACATTTTCAAGAGGGTCAGCCCCTGCTACAACAAGTAAAAAAGCCCTCTGAGCAAAAGTTCCAAGGGCTTTTTTTACTATTTATTATGTAGAATAATAAACTATTGGTTCTTTCATTAATAATTTTGTGGCAGGCCCCTACTTACTTTTCTAAGGACTCTACTTGCTTTAGAGTAATATAATGCCTTGTTCTTTCGCAGCAAGCTTCGTATCCTTATCCCAAATTCCGGCTTGAACTTCCCCGATATGGCTCTTTTCCAAGAAGAACATGCACAATCTGGACTGCCCAATCCCGCCACCAATCGTAAAAGGCAGGCGTTCATTCAATACATCTTGATGGTAAGGTAGACTCTCTCTATCCGTCTTGCCATCTTTTTCCAATTGCGTCTTTAAGGACTCTTTAGACACACGGATCCCCATACTGGACAATTCAAAAGCTCGCCCTAAAACCTCATTCCAAAAAAGAATGTCCCCATTCAAAGTCCAATCGTCATAGTCTGGACTCCGGTCATCATGTTTATCTCCTGAAGCCAAAACATCCCCAATTTCTTCAATGAAGACGGCTTTCTTTTCTTTCGTAATCGCATCTTCACGCTCTTTAGGAGAAAGGTCTGGGTAGCGATCTTCTAATTCTTGGCTGCTGATAAAGAAAATTTCTTCTGGCAATTTTTTAGTCAAGACATAAGGATAAACGTGATTAATATAATTTTCTGTCGTTTTAAAAACTTCAAAAATTTCTTTAACAACTAATCGGAGGTAGTTTTTGTTACGATCTTCTTTTTGGATGATCTTTTCCCAGTCCCATTGATCAACATAAATCGAATGAAGAGGGTCTAAACTTTCATCAGGTCTTATGGCATTCATGTCTGTATACAAACCTTCGTAAGTATGGAAACCATATTCTTTCAAGGCATTTCTCTTCCATTTAGCTAGAGACTGTACAATTTCTACCTTCATTTCACCCTTATTCACGGTAAAATTCACTGGTGTTTCTACGCCTGAGAGATTATCATTCAAGCCGGTTTCCGGTCTCACCATCAAAGGAGCTGAAACTCTGGCTAAGTTCAAGGTATTGGCTAATTCTTGTTGGAAATAATCCTTCAAGGTCTTGATCGCCAATTGTGTTTCTTTTAGATCCAAACTTGTTGCGTTTGAGTTATTTCTCATTTTATCCACCACTTCATTCATCTGCTTTTTTGCAGATTTTATTCGTTATTCCAAGTTTCTCCTATAAAAAGCGATAAGTATATGATATTTTTATTCTTTTCTTACCATCTTTTAATAAAAAACTGTTTTAATTGTACTCAAAAAGCCAATCTTTGTCAAAGATCGGCTTCTGCTAACTCTAGTCTTTTTTAAACTTTCCCCTAGGCGCTTAGCCTTAAAATTCTGGGTGCATCAACCACTTTCAAAAAATCAGGCTAATTCCCCAATACTATTTTCCTTTACCCAATACTACTTGTTTTTCCCCAATACTATTTTCCTTCTCCAATAGCTATTTTCCTTTTCCCAATAGCTACTTTCTTTCTCCAATAGCTACTTTCTTTCTCCAATAGCTACTTTCTTTTCCCAATAGCTACTTTCTTTCTCCAATAGCTACTTTCTTTCTCCAATAGCTACTTTCCTTCTCCAATAGCTATTTTCCTTTACCCAATACTACTTGCTTTTCCCCAGTAGCTCAGCGTCCTGTTCCAAGAGCCAGCCTAAATAAACCTTTCCTTTTTTCAAACGAAAGGCTCGCTTAGAGACAGAAACTTGACAGTCAGCCACCGCATCATAGTCGTAAACTTGCCCTAAAACAGCTGGGAGGATCGCTTCTCTTGTTAACCAATGGGTCGCATGTCTGGCTATCCTAAGCTGTCCTGTCGCTCGCCTGACATTTCTTGGCAAGGGCTTTTCACTACTTGTCGCAGGGTCGACATTCCTTTTTAAGGGCTTTTCACTACTTGTCGCTGGTCTAGCATTCCTTTCCAAGGGCTTTTCACACCCTCTCGCCTTTCCACTTGAACCTTCTTGCCGATAGACGTAATAGCCCATAGAATAAGGCAGGCTCGTTTCTTTATCAACAGAGACACCATTCGCCAAGCCATTACAATGAATCACATAGTCATGATCCAGAAAAAGAACGACATGTCCTCCCGCTCCAGCCGATCGTCCCTTTATCCCAAAGATCACAATATCTCCTTTTTCTGCTTCCCATTCCTTGTTAAAAGCTATAAGCTTATACCCTTCTTTTACGAGCAAGGCATGCAAGGTTTCTGTAGATGGCACAAAACCCGCCGCCTTCATCCCCGCCTGACGAAGTGCCCCATAAATCGCTCCAGAGCAATCGGCCGTCCCATCTTTCCCCGTTCTAGACCCTTCCATTGAATAACGTATTCCTTTTTTAGCGAGATGCTTCATATAATTAATCGCTTGATCTGTCTGAATCATTGCTTATTCTCCTTTCTCAAACTAGCAACACTTGCCCCTGATATTTACCCCTTTGTGCTATGCTGACTTCTAATAAACAAAAGCTAACCCCTTTATCCCTATCCCCCATTCATTTATAGACTTTCCCGACTAAGACGCTGGACTTATATTTAAGAAGATCGCCCCCATTGAAGAACCTCTCCATTTATAGGATTTTCCAGTGGACATACTGACCTTATATTCAAGAAGATCGCCCCATTGAAGAACCTCTCCATTTATAAGCTTTTCCAGCGGACATAACTGGCCCTTTATTCAAGAAAAGCTCCCCCATTGAAGAACGCCCCCTCATTTATAGGATTTTCCTATCTTTCTTCTACCTCCCCTCCTCTCCTCCCTTAATAAGTAGCCTGTAACTTTTAAAAAAATGCCATAAAGCATAAGCTATAAATGTAAACCCTATCTTGTTTTTGCTTTTTTCTTCTCTACAAAAAAGTTCGTTTCTTACTTTTTCCAATTATCCTTTTATTGACTGTCAATTTTCTTTCTTATTTATCTCTCATTTTTTCTTTTCCTTCCCTTAGTAAGCGCTTTTACACTTTTCCAGTCTTAAACACTCATTATCCGACTGTTTTATAGGAGTTTTTTCGCCTTTACGCGCTTATTTCTAATCTCTCTCCTATTGACCTTTCCAATAAAAAGGGTCACTATTAAGGTGAAAAATCTGATAGTCAGCTGAACTATATATCAGCTGGCTGATCGCTCATTCGCGATAAAAGAGAGGAGTAATCAAATGGTTAAAGATGTGAATCGTGCAGCTCTAGAACAAGCCGAAAAATTCGGCGGGAAACTGGAAGTCGTCCCAAAAGTCGCCATTAATACTCGTGAAGATTTAAGTATTGCCTATTCTCCAGGCGTTGGTGCTGTTTCATCGGCTATTGCTAAAAATCCTGACCTGGTCTACACCATGACCACCAAGAAAAATACGGTAGCCATCATCAGTGATGGGTCATCTGTTTTAGGTCTTGGGAATATCGGCGCTAAAGCAGCTATGCCTGTTATGGAAGGTAAGGCCGCCCTCTTCAAACGTTTCGCTGATGTCGATGCTGTTCCTATCGTTTTAGATACGCAAGATGTTGATGAAATCGTCCAAGTCATTAAGGCGATCGCCCCAACGTTTGGTGGTATTCATTTGGAAGATATCTCTGCTCCCCGTTGTCTAGAAATCGAACAACGCTTGATCAAAGAATTGGATATTCCAGTCTTCCATGATGATCAACATGGAACGGCGATCGTTGTTTTAGCCGGTGTCTTTAATGCCTTGAAATTGAAAAAACTAGCCCTAGAAGACGCTCGCTTTGTTATCAATGGAGCAGGGGCTGCAGGTTTAGCGATCACTCGAAAACTCCTCTATGCAGGGGCTAAGCATGTCATCGTTTGCGATAAGGTCGGTATTTTAAGCGAAGATCAAGCTGAGAATTTACCAGCCCACCATGCAGCTATTGCTAAAGAAACGAACCAAGAACACCGCCATGGGACTTTACAAGATGCCCTAGTTGGCGCTGATGTTTTCATTGGTGTTTCTGCTCCTGGTGTCTTAAAAGCTGAATGGATTAGTAGCATGAACGATAAAGCTGTTATCTTTGCTATGGCTAATCCAGATCCAGAAATCTATCCAGACGAAGCTTTAAAAGCTGGAGCTTATATTGTAGGAACTGGGAGAAGCGACTTCCCTAACCAAATCAATAACGTTTTGGCTTTCCCTGGTATCTTTAGAGGGGCACTGGACGCTCGCTCTCGTGACATTACTATCGACATGCAAATCGCTGCAGCTCGTGGGATAGCTAGTCTTGTTTCTGATGATGAACTGGCTCCAGACCATATCATTCCTGATGCCTTTAAAGAAGGGGTCACAGAAGTCGTTGCCGAAAGTGTTCGTCGTGCTGCTCAATAAATCATTAGTCAAGCAAGATAAGCCTTAATCAAGTTATCCTCATGTATACATGGATCAGTCTAAAAATATAGAGCTGGTAGAAGTAGCTGAAGAACTTATCCTCATGTATACATGGATCAGACTAAAAATATAGAGCTGGTAGAAGTAGCTCAAGAACTTATCCTCATGTATAAATGAGTCAGCTATAAACTGACTCTTTGAAAGCTCTAAAATCCCCTTGCATGAGGAAATCCAATATAAAGAAGCACAAAAAGCCCAAGGATTCGGTAAATAATCACCAAACCCTTGGGCTCTTTTTTTATGGAATTGCTCACTAGATCTTTACTTTCTATCCAAAACGTTCTGCGCTTTTTTATGGGGTCGATTAGTAACTCCTTACTCTTCTCTTTCATCCCCGTCATGCGGGATAATTTTCGCTGGAACACCTACAGCTGTTGCATAGGCCGGCACATCTTCTAAAACCACTGCTCCAGCTCCAATACGTGCATGATGTCCAATCGTAATATTGCCTAAAATAGTTGCTCCTGTCCCAATCAAGACATGATCTTCAATGGTTGGATGTCTTTTAACGCCCTTTGTTTGACCAACCCCTCCTAGGGTAACGCCATGATAGATCAGAACATGTTCGCCGACAATTGCCGTTTCCCCAATCACCACGCCCAGTCCATGGTCAATAAAGACCGTATCAGCTAACTGAGCCCCTGGGTGTATCTCTATACCCGTCTCACGTCTAGATTGTTCTGCAATTCGTCTAGCTTCAAATTTTTCCCCTTTGAGGTAAAGTAAGTGAGCTATATCATGATCCATTAAGGCTTGTAGCCCAGGATAGAGTTCATACACTTCACGTGGGCAGGTCGCTGCAGGATCTTTTCGATAAATTTCTTCTGCAACTGCCATCCAACGTTCACTAAGAAAAGATGACTCTTCCTTAGTTATTTCCATTCCCATACACTCCTGACGATAGGTAGCGTTCCCCAGTATCTGGGAAGACTACCACAACTTTCTTCCCATGACCTAATTGCTTAGCCAATCGTTTAGCTGCTACTAAGTTCGCTCCAGATGAAAATCCAGCCAAAATGCCATAATCCCGAGCAATACGGGCTGCTTCATCCAAGGCTTCTTCATTAGTCACCGTCGCCACTTCATCCAAGACCTCACGATCTAAAATATCTGGGATAAAGTTAGCGCCGATCCCTTGAATTTTGTGTGGACCTGCTTGACCTTTCGTCAATAGAGGAGAGCTTTCTGGTTCTACCCCCCAAACAACAACCTGTTCATTATGAGCTTTGAGAGCATGTCCTACTCCAGTCACTGTTCCCCCAGTCCCAATTCCTGCTACAAAGCCATCCACATCCGGAAGCTCGGCAATAATTTCTGGTCCAGTGGTTTCTTCATGAGCTTTCACATTAGCCGGACTAACAAATTGCCCGAGAATAGGCGCATGGTATTCTTCCGCAAGAGCCAAAGCTTTATCTTTTGCTCCCTTCATTCCTTCTGACCCTTTAGTCAACACAATTTCTGCCCCATAAGCTTGGATCAGCTGGCGACGCTCTACACTCATTGTTTCCGGCATCGTGATAACAACCCGCAAACCAAGGCCAGCCCCCAACATAGCGAGGGCAATCCCTGTATTTCCAGAGGTTGCTTCCACAATAGTCCCACCTGGCTTTAATTGTCCACTTTCCAACAAACTATCTAGTATATATTTTACTGGACGATCTTTAATTGACCCACCCGGATTTCTAGATTCTAATTTCACATATATATCAGCCTCTTGACCAACTTGAGGTAAGTGAATGAGAGGCGTATCCCCAATAGCTTCAGCAACATTAGAGTAAATCATAGTCATCCTCCTTCAGGGTGATAAATAGTATTAATTGACTATCATTTTACCCTATTGCCCCCATTATGCAAGTAAAATACTTTTATAAAATTTTATAAGCTATTTAAAAATATAGATCATTATCTTCCTAGTATCCAGATGTTAATAGTCCTATCAAGCAATCAGTCATCGTTTATGTTAGCCGTTAATCACTAACATGCTTATTCTAGCCAAGTCCATCTGAAGGCTCAAGCTTATTGCTTCAACTTGCCTGTCTATTCTTTTGCCTTAGCTAGAAGCTGGCGCTCCAGGGGGCAACGTTCTTTCTACACCTTGCCTAGAAGCTGGCGCTCCAGGGGGCAACGTTCTTTCTACACCTTGCCTAGAAGCTACCGCTCTAGTCTCAACTTTTTCTTTACAGCTTAGCGAGTACATACTTCTCTTGTAAGCATATTTCTTTCTACACCTTTCCTAGAAGCTACCGCTCTAGTCTCAACTTTTTCTTTACATCTTAGCTAGTACATACTTCTCTAAGGCTTGAGCGACCCCATCTTCCTTATGGCTAGATGTCACATGAGCAGCTCCTTCTTTCACTTCATCTGGCGCATTCCCCATAGCTACCCCACAGCCTGCAATTTTAAGCATAGGAAGGTCATTAAAATTATCTCCTATAGCCATTGTTTGCTCCAAATCAATGTGGAAGTGCTGGGCTAAATCCCTCAAAGCTTGTTCTTTGGAGACCACTTTATCGGTTACCTCTAAATAATTTTCCTTCGATAAACCCATCACTAGACTGGATAAATTTAAGCCTTGCGCCACTTGTAGGAAGGCCTGAACTTCAGTTGCCTCACCGATAATCAATAATTTATGAATATCCTGTCCTTGACGCACTAAGTCGATTAAGTCGGCAATTTCTGGAGTGAGACCGGTAATGTCAGCCTCTTCCTTGGTCCAGCGATCCCACTTTTTGGCATACCAATGATTATGGCTATAAAGTTGAGGGGAAAGCTCTTTAAAATCTTTTTCTAGATATTCCAACAAAATAAGTAAATCATCACTTGCTAGGCAATGACTTGCCATAAGCTCAGAGCCCTCCAAGGCACTTGATTGAATCAAGGCTCCATTATAGGCCACAAGAGGGTGATGACTAACGCCTAAGCTTTTAGAAATTTCAGTCATCCCCATTGGTGGTCTTGCTGAAGCCAAAGCAAAAACTATTCCCCTTGCTTTAACATTTTCTAAAGTTTTCACCAAACGACTGCTTATTCTATGTTGATCATCCAAAATAGTTCCATCTATGTCAGAAACAATCAATTGAATCGCCATCCTAGGCCTCCTTTACCAGAAAATAATACGATCTTTAGGGTCACGGTACATAGGGTCGCCCTTCTTCACCCCAAATGTTTCATAGAATTCATCAAAATTCGTGATCGGAATATTGGTGCGCAATTTATCTGGAGCGTGTTCATCCAAGACTAAAAGGCTATTTGCATAAGCTTTCCGGCTTTTTGTTGCCCAAGACCTGGCATAAGACTTAAAGTAGGCCTTGTAATCAGGATTTTTTTCATCTTTCATCGCCACTAAAGTAACGGCTAAACCACCATTATCGGCTATATTTTCCGCTAGAGTGAATTTTCCATCTACTTTACCGCCATAAATTTTTATGCCATCAAACTGAGCAACCATCCGTTTCGTCCGTTCCTGGAAGGCTTTGTAATCCTCTTCCTTCCACCAATCTTTCAAAGCCCCATCTGCATCATATTCCGCACCATCAGGATCGAAAGCATGGGACAATTCATGACCGATAGTCGCCCCAATACCTCCCCAATTAGCTGAGGCTGACCGATTTGGATCATAGTAAGGGGCTTGAAGCATCCCTGCAGGAAGGCAAATCAAATTATCATTGGATGAATAATAGGCATTGACTTCATAGGAATTCATTTCCCATGAACCCCGATCAGCTTTTTCACCATAACCTTCAAAGTCAGATGCTTGCGATAAACGTTGCATCATTTTAGTGTTTTCAAAGAAAGATTTATGCGGATCAATTTGATAACCACTCGTTAAATCACTATACATATCAGGATAGCCCACCAAAGATGTCATCTTGTCCATCTTTTCAATTGCTTTTTGGCGAGTTTCCGGACTCAACCATTCTGTCTTTGCGAGGCGTTTCTTGTAAATGGCGATCAGTTTATCCACCATTCCTTGAACGTCTTGCTTGGCTTTTTCACCAAAATATTTCTTCCCATAATCTACTGACAAAACATCTGAAAATTGGTCTGTTACGATACCAAAAGCCTTGGATTCTTTATCAGTTGGATCAGATAAACCTTGTTGCGCCAAATCCATTTTTTCTCCCAAAGCACTAATGTCATCCGATAAATATGGAGCTGCCTCTCTAGCTTGTTTCACTAAGATCCAAGATTTTAATTGAGCGAAATGTTCTTGACTCATGAGCGTTTTAAGCCCTTTCGCAAACATCAAATCATCCACATTGATTTTTTGAGGATTCTTGCCCAGCAATTTTTCCATAACGTCCATCAAGGAAAAAGTATCTGTCCATTCATGCACTTGCCCCGGTGTCACTTCCATCATATTTTCACTGGACTTGCGGCGTTTTTCACTAGGCGTCCTAAAGCTAGCCATCAGTTCATCATAGGCTATGGCTCCCTTTACATGTTTTTCTGCCACTTTCTTGCTGTAGCCCATTTTTTCCAACATAGCAGTGGTTGAACTTTCAAATACCTTCAACAATTGAGCAGCCTTTTTATGGCCTTTTTTATAGTAAGAGGTGTCTGGCAAGATTAAATCTCCTGAATTAATCAGCACTTGATTGGTCGTAGGATCTTTCAAGCCTGCTGTCACTTGTACACTAAATGGCAAAGGCCGACCTTCTTTCATCCATTGAACCAACTGATCCGATAAAGCTTGACTGTCAGATAAAGCTTCAATTTTCTTCAAATAAGCTTGAACTGGCTTTGCTCCTTCTTTATCTCGTCGTTTAAAATCGTAAGCCAGGTCATAATAGGCCAATAATTGTTTTTGTTCATGATTCAGGTCTTTTTTATCTGCATCCATATAATCTTGTATTAAACTTTCCAGACGGTCGTCAATCTTACTGGAGGCTTCATTCGCCACCCCGTCTGTCACTTCACCCGGATCCAATTTCACTTTTTTTAAATAGTCGCCATTCACCGCTTCATAAAAATCTTCTCGGTAACTGACTTTCTTATCTTTTTTTACTTCTTGCTTTTCTTCCGCCTTGGCCAAGACTGGACTGGGATTCGGTACTGTCCCAATTAAAAGCAGCGTAGCCGTCAAACTAACTACACCAATCCCCAAACGAGCCGTTAAACTTGGCATGTGTTTTTCCTTCATTCTTCTATCCTTTCTCAACTCTGCTATTGCAAGATTTTTTGGCAGTACATAGCTATTTTTACAGAAAATTTTGTGGTGTGGGCATGTCGCTCTTGTGTCGCTATTCTAATCATCTACAGTGGCTAGTCTTGCGCCCTCTTCTAATCGCTTGTGGAGGCTCCTCTTCCTTGAGTCAGCCTCTATTGTTGCAACAGGTTCTCTTGTGGCGCTATTCCTACTGCTTGTAGAAACTAGTCTTGTATAGCTATTCCTACTGCTTGAACAAGGTAACTTACTTGCGCCACTCTCTATAGATTTCACAAGCTAATCTTGTGGCGATATTCCAATCGTCTATACCCACTCATCGGACTAACATCAGTTCTTCCATCTACGCAAGAAAGCTTACCCAATTTAAAGAGTAAGCCTTTCTTTTTTCCATTATTCGTCTATTCGTCAGCACTTTCTCTGGCATGTTCAAGAGCTAAATTTAAGAAATCATACACATGGCGATCTTCTGGAGAATAGACAATACTTCGCCCATCCCGATGTGTTTTTACCAAACGATAATCTCTCAAGACCTTCAATTGATGGGATACAGCTGATTGTTCTGCTCCCAACATCTCACAAATGGCGGTCACATTAGCGTCTTGATCTTTCAAAAAATTCATAATGGCTAAACGAGAGGGATCCCCTAAAACTTTCAACATTTTCGCCGCACGACGAATGCTCTCATCATTTTTCATCAATACCAATCTCCTTTATTCTGTTATGGTTGTCAATAGTATGTTCATTGTAACTGCCTGACCTTCTTTTCCTAGCGTTCTTTGAAAAGAGTCAATCTACCAGCTACTTTACTTATTAGCATACCACGTTTTACCATTAATAGGAATGGTGACGGTTTAGTTTTGTCTATTCTCTATAAAAAAGAGGGAGCTAAACCTAACCCCCTCACAGACGACTAGTCATTGTCTTTGTCAAAGGATAAAGGAAAGCTCACTCTTTTGTGACCCCTTAAGGCTTTTTTTATCTTTGTGCAGGCATGTACGTTTTTTTGCAGGCATGCTCGTTGAAAATCCTAGCAGATATCCTATCCATTTTACATGTAACGATGGATGAAATTTCGATCAAATGTCCTACCCATTTTACATGTAACGATGGATGAAATTTCGGTCAGGTGCCTTATCCATCCTACATGTAACGATGGATGAAATTTCGATCAGGCACACCCTATTCCTTCAGATATCAATGAATGAAACTTCACTCAGAGGTTCAATCAATCCTTACTGAACGCTTATTTTCTAGCCAATAAGCGCAAGCCGTTTAAGATGACGACTAGGGTGGATCCTTCGTGAACAATCACAGAAATAGTCATATCTGCTTTACCTAATAAGCTAACCGTTATCAAGAAAGCCACGACTCCTAAAGCAAAAAGGACGTTTTGAAGGATAACTTTTTTCATTCGTTTAGCTACACGGTGGGCACTCACTAGTTTAGATAAGTTGTTTTGCATGATCACTAGGTCAGAGACTTCAATAGCTGCATCCGTCCCATCTCCCATGGCAATCCCTACATCAGCTTTCACTAAGGCCGGAGCATCATTCACGCCGTCACCAACCATTGCCACTTTTCCATAAGACTTTTGTAAGTCTTCCACTAATTTGGACTTATCTTCTGGTAAAACATCTGCTTTGACTTCATCTACTCCTAATTCCTTGGCAATGGCTTCAGCTGTTAAGGCAGCATCTCCAGTGATTAAGGTCGTATGAATGCCTTGCTCCTTAAAGTAATGAATAGCAGATTTCGCATGTTGGTTCGGCAAATCCATTAGCGCAATCGCCCCAATAACTGCTTCATTTTTAGCGAAATAAACCACTGTCTTTCCTTCTTTAGACCACTCGTCCTTTAAGCGGTTGATCTCTTCAGGTACTTGTTGGAATGAACTAGCTTTCCCAATACGGTAAACACTTCCCTTGTAGTGACCTAGTAAACCTTGGCCAATTTGATTTTCGACAGGGATCAGCAATTTTTCACTTGCTTCAAAATAGTTCACCATAGCCTCTGCTAAAGGATGATTCGATTCTTTTTCCAAAGCGACTAAAACATCGATCAAATCTTGTTGCTTTTGACCTTTCATAAAGTAAGCATTAGTTACTTCAGGTTTCCCCTTGGTTAAGGTACCGGTCTTATCACAGGCAATAGCTTTAATCTCTGAAAGATGAGAAAGATAGCTCGACCCCTTGGAAAGAACTCCTTCCCGAGCGAGATTAGAGCTTGCAGACAAGGTAACTGACACTGTCGCTGCAGCTAAAGCACAAGGAGAAGCAGCTACTAATAAGACCAAGCCCCTATAAATAGAGTAGGTATAGGAACAATGCATTACTAAAGGACAAACTAGCATAAATATCCCGATAGCTAGTAATACAGCTTTCACATAAACGGGTTCGTAGCGTTGGATCAGCGTTGCCGTTTTCGTTTGATGATTTTTATTTTTTTCCACCAATTGCAAGATTTTCGCAAAAGTCGTCTCAGAACTCTCTTTAGTCACTTCTACAGTCAAGCTCCCTTTGCCATTGATGGTCGAAGCGTAAACAGCATCTCCTGGCACTTTTTCACGTGGAATGCTTTCTCCAGAAATAGCCGATTCATCCACACTCGTCCGCCCAGTCAAGATCAGCCCATCAATAGGAATTTGATCGCCATTCAAGACTTTAACCCGATCCCCTAGGCGTAATTCACTCACTTCAACTTCTCGAATCGTTCCGTCCGTTTCAATCTTCCGCGCTGTAGTCGGTGTCATTTCCATTAAACGACTGATTTCACGTTTACTCTTACCTTCTGCGTATTCTTCTAAAAAATGTGCCCCAGAAAAGATCAGCATGAGCAAAGTAGCTTCCCAATAAGAGCCAATCAAAACAGCCCCAATCGCTGCTAAACCCATTAAAATATGAGAATTAGGCGTAAATTTCCCACGAGCCTTCGATTGGGCGATGGTATCTTCAACCCCTTCGATCACCGCTACATGGTAACCAGCGACTATTGCGCCAACAACGAAGAATATATTGGAAAGTGCCGTATGAGGCATAAGCCAACCCAACAAAGCTAAACTTAATCCCACCGCATACATCACAAGTGGCATCTTACCATGTTGGTGGTCGTGCGCGTGATCATGAGCATGGTCGTTGGAATGACCTTCGTGATCGTAAGCATGATCGTGAGCATGGCCAATACGCTCGTACTTGTGGACTTGAGCTCCATCAAGCTCCCCACGTTGGTGATCATGAGCACTGTCACAGGAATGGTTTTTTGCAGTCCGCCCAGCTAAATAAGCCTCATGACAACAAACGGCAGACGCCTCCGCTCTTGATCCTTTATAGTGATTTTCAAATTTTTCTTCATGGTTATGACCGGCTAATACATGTTGGCGCAAAGCATTTAAAGCTCCCAAGCCCCATTTAACCTTCTTACTTTCTTCCATTTTAATCGCCCCCATTTTTTAGCCTTTTCCTTTTTCAGAAACAAGTGAAAATCGCATGTAAATCGTTATGAATTCGTTTTGTATGATCTCCTTGTCATATGTTTCTAAATTCATACTACCAAGTTTTATCTAAAAGGTCAAGCCCTATTCCCATTTATTGATGAGAATTTTTTCAAATGTCCATTTTATAGGGAAGTGAACCAGCTATTACAGAAACACGCTAAAATATGATCGTTGAAATTGTAGACCGGCTTATCGTAAGTGAACCAGCCATTACAAAAACGTGCTAAAATAGTTTAGTAGTAAGCGTCTTCTTTTAAGGAAAAAGGAGGAATGGAGATGTACGTCGGAATTGATTTAGGAGAAAAAAGGAGGAGTGGAGATGTACGTCGGAATTGATTTAGGAGAAAAAAGGAGGAGTGGAGATGTACGTCGGAATTGATTTAGGAGGAAGCTATCTAAAATATGGTCTGGTCAGCGAAAACGGTGACATTCTGGATAAAAACGCCCTCAAAAGCCCTCATCATTTAGCTGATTTTTATACCACTATTGAAACTATCGTCCACCACTACCAAGAAAAAGGTCTTATAAAAGGCATTGGGATTTCTAGCCCTGGGATCATCCGTCAAGATGGCACCATGCTTTTATCAGGCGCTCTCAAATCCTTTGTCGGAGCCAACTATCCAAAAGAATTGGAAAGGCGTTTACATTTACCTACTCGAGTGGAAAACGATGGAAACTGTGTCGCTATAGCCGAAAAATGGTTAGGAAACGCCAAGAACCTGAGCGATTACATTTGCGTGGTCATCGGCACTGGTGTAGGTGGGGGAATTGTCGTCAACGACCGTCTTTACCGTGGAGGACGAGGAATGGCTGGAGAATTCGGCCTAATGATGATTGACAAGTTGCCACAAGATGAAGATCTAGAAATGGTTTCTCTCAACAAACGTGCTGCAGTCGTTGGGGGCTATATAAGGCGTTACAATGAAGCCGTCCTCAAAAATGGCCATCCTGAATCTTGTGTAGAAGATGCTCGTCTCCTGTTGCAACGAGCGGAGGAAAATGACCCCTTAGCCCTCACTTACACAAAAGCTTTCATCACTGATTTAGCAGTCGGTTTAGTCAATATCATCGCTGCCTTTGACCCTCAAGTTCTCCTTCTAGGGGGTGGCATCAGTGAAAATGAGAGCTTCTTCCAGCTCCTTGAAAAAGAAATCCATCGCCTTATAAAAGAGCATGCTACCCTACATCTCCTTGAAAGTATTGGCCTCCCTCCTGTCCGACCTGCCAAGCTTCACAACAATGCTGGTTTACTTGGAGCTGTCTATCTTGTTAAAGAAGCGGTAGAAGGGACAAAGTAAAGCCTTAGATTTTGGTCAGGCAGAGGGAAATAGTAGAGCTACTGTAAAAATAATGATGGGCTAGTAAAGTATTGGATTTTGATCCTCCATATGGAATAGTGTAGCTACTGTAAAACTACTGATGGGCTAGTAAGGTATTGGATTTGGGTCCTCCATATGGAATAGTGTATCTACTGTAAAAAAATAACGATGGACTTTTAAAGCCTTGGATTTGGGTCATACAGGTCCGCACAGCTCTATTTCTCAACCTTTCCAAACAGGTCTATTCCTAAATTTTTCCAAACAGCTCTATTTCTCAATATTTCCAAACAGCTCTACGCTAAAACAAAAAGTGTATCCTAGCCTACCCTGCTTTTGATTTTATCCTCAAGCAGTGGTGAAGATACACTTTTCTTATTTGCCCTTTATTTGACGAGGGAACTTCCCCGATTCCCCTTCTCTACTGATATTTGACGAGGAGACTCCCCCTATTATCTTTCTCTACTAACCATACTGTTTCCTTAATTGTCCTTTAGTAAGTCAGTCTGAATCAACTTGACCATTTTTTCTCGCTCTTCAGTTGGCAACTTGCCCCATTCATCAATCAAACCATGAAATTCTTGAGCATCAGTAACCGTCATTGTTTTAGGTAACTGGATCTCTTTCGCTAATTGTCCGTATGTTTTATAATTCGTCCCCTTCAAAGTTCCAAACAATCTCCTCGCATAGCTATCCGACACAAAAATTGCTTGTTCAAAGACATAGAGGAGGAGCACATCTGCCGTTTCCTCACCCACTCCCCGTAAAGACAAGAGTTCCTTGCGCAAACGCTCTTGATATAAAGTTAGAATCGCCCTATCGTCCCAGTGATAACGATTAAACCAATCCATGACAAGCAAAATAGATTTAGCCTTATTCTTATAAAAGCCTGCTGGTCTGATCAACTCTTCCAAATCTTCAAGGGGAATTTTGGCAACTTGGTAAGGATCAAAAGACGAGTGCTTTTTTAATTGAGACAAAGCTTTTTCCACATTCTTCCAACTAGTATTTTGGGTCAGAATGGCTCCAAGGACTATTTCTGGTTTAGAATCTGCAGGCCACCAATTTTGCGGTCCTAATTCTTTAAGAAGAGTCTGATAAATCTCTGTTAATTCTTCTTTCATCCCTATCTCCTTCTTGTGTGTGTTAGCCTAGCACTGAAAAAGCCCAGCATTAACTGGCTGGCAGAAAGTTAATCGCCAACAAAGCCCTACGCTAACTGGCTGGCAGAAAGTTAATCGTCGAAAAAGTCCAACGCTAACTGGCTGGCAGAAAGTTAATCGTCGAAAAAGTCCAACGCTAACTGGCAGAACATCTTGTCTACTAGATATTTGTTATGGTCTGTTTGCCCTACCTAGACTTCTTTGCTAGAACCTGCTTACCCTACCCTGCCACTAGAGTCATGCTGTTTGGATCAAAATTTACTACTTTCGGCCATATGGTAAACTTCCGGTCAAATTCGCCTAAGTCTATGTCCTTCTTAGATATTATACCCCAAAAAGCCTACCGAGCTCTTGCCCGATAGGCTTTTCTTTCGATGATGCTGGTTAAATAGCGTCATCTTAATATAGTTCTATACACCAACTTGCGCTAAGCATTTCGACTAGCAGGTAAGCTCAAATCATCCTTTCTTTATGTCTGCTGTCCTATATTTAAACGCTACATTAGCACTAGTCGGTACATGCCTTTGTTAATCTTCCTTCTTTCTATACACTGTCCCACCTAGTAAACCAATAGCTAAAGCTGCTGCTCCTATCAAGCTCATTTGATCTGATGAACCTGTTTGAGGAAGCATAGTTCTTCCTTCTGTTACCGCACTTGGCACTTCAGGTGTTACAGGATTTTCTGGAAGTTCTGGCTTATCTGGTGTTGCTTCTGGTTTAGAAGGTACTTCTGGTTCAGCTGGCTTTTGTGGCTGTGCTGGCTCTTCTGGTTCAGGCAATGGTTCTGGTTCTGGTTCTGGTTCTGGCTTAGGTTCAGGAACAGGATCTGGAGTGCATTCCGGTGTTGGCACTGGTTCTGGTTGCGGTTGTGGTTCTGGTTGTGGTTGTGGCTGTGGTTCTGGTTGTGGTTTGTCAGGCGTAGCCCCTTTCACACGATAAATCGTGATCGAGTCTTTGGCTTGATAAGTCTTGCCGTCAACGTTATAGACCGTTACCACAATTGGATAAGTCCGTTCCATTTCGCCATCTTTCCAGTCGTTAATCTTAGCCGTACCCGTAATTCGGTTTGCCACTGGATCAAAAGTGAGACCCTCCGGCAACTTGCCTTCTAGAACATAGTAAGGAGCTGTGCCAGGCACAATGCCCGTATGCTTATCTGGCTGAGGGGAACTTGGTGGTGTCGGGGTTGGGTCGCCGTCACTGCGTTCAACCACAATCTGACTATTAGCAACTGCTTGACTACCATCCGGATTGTAGACGGTTATCTTAATCGGAATGACCCGTTCCATTTCACCATCGTGCCAATTCGTTACTTTAGCAACTCCAGCGATACTAGCCGTAGCTGGATCAAAAGTCATCCCTTCAGGCAATCCTTCTAAGATATAGTAAACACCATCCATCCCTTCAATTCGAGTCGTTGATTCCGGTAAAGCATGACTTTCAGCAGACCGATCTGTGACTGGTTTTGCTTCTTCCAAAGTTTCTTTTTCAAAGCTAACCTCTTCTAATGGATGTTTTTCAGTAGGATTTGCTAGTTCAAGCATTTCCGCTTTATCCGCCTCTCTTGTGTCTCCATCATAGTAAGTTGCTTTATCTTCTACTACTGGTGACAGTGCTTGATCAGAAAGGCTACGTTTCTTCCTTACTGTTCTTACCGTTGGACTTGCCGTTTCTTCAACCTTCACTGGTTCAAACTTGAGTTGAATTGGTTTGATTTGTGTCCCATCTTTATAACGTTTCTTGAATGGAAGTGGCTTGTAGTTAATATGGTTGCAAGTACCACATTGATCAGGCGAGCAATCTTTACCATCCTTGCCATCCTTACCGTCCCTACCATCACGACCGTCTTTACCATTGTGGATGACGATGACTTTGCTGGTATCGCCCGTCTTGATGGTGATGGAAGTGATCGAATTGCCCTTGTCATCCTTACCTTCAGTGGTTGTGATTTCAGGAGTTAGACCATCCTTGCCGTCTTGGCCGTCTTTACCCGGAGCACCGTCTTTACCATCCTTACCTGGGGCGCCGTCTTGTCCGTCAGAAATGGAAATGGCATCGCCGTCATTTTCGATTTGACCATCTTTACCATATTTCTTGCGTTGGATAATGATGGTGGTCTTGCCGGTCTTAGGATCTTTGCTGGTGGTGATGGATGGAGTTAGACCATCTTTACCAGGGTCGCCCTTCTTGCCCTTCATGTATTCGATGAAGTCATTTTCGGACTTGTTTTCGTTGCCTGGTTGTTTCTTCCAGATTTCGAAAGCGGATTCGCCGTTTTGACCTGGAGCGCCGTCTTTTCCTGGAGCTCCATCTTTACCATCTTGGACTTTGATTTCTTTGGTTACTTCATTACCCTTGTCATCATACGTCTTGATGGTGATGGTAGTTGTTCCATCTGTACCTTTATCTCCAACAGTAATTTCTGGGGTCTTACCATCCTTACCGTCTTTGACTTCAACGGTCTCAGATTCACCATCAGTAATTTGACCATCTTTACCACGAACTTGTGGGGTTACCGTGATGATGACTCCATCGTTAGCGTCGTTACGTTTGGCACTGATCTTAGGTGTTAGACCATCTTTCCCATCTTTAACCGTGATTTCACCTTTGGCTGGTTTCGTCTTATCTGGTTCGCCTGTCTTTGGATCAACTGGGTAGAACTTGATGGTAGTTGTTCCATCTTTACCATCTTTACCAACGACTGGGGCATAGGTAATACCATCTTTTCCATCTTTACCATTTTGAACGGTAAATTCTTTAATAGTATTGTCTCCCACTTTGATGGTTACTTTAGTGCCTGTTACCTTTTGAGTATCTGGATCTTTGACTACTTCAGTAGTGACTACTGGAGTTTGACCGTCTTTCACTTCAACGGTCTCAGATTCACCATCAGTAATTTGACCGTCTTTACCACGAACTTGTGGGGTTACTGTGATAATCACACCGTCACCGGCTTCATTGCGTTTGGCGCTGATCTTAGGTGCCAAGCCGTCCTTACCATCTTTAACTTTAATTTCACCTTTAGCTGGTTTAGCCTTATCTGGTTCGCCTGTCTTTGGATCAACTGGGTAGAACTTGATGGTAGTTGTACCGTCTTTGCCATCTTTTCCAACGACTGGCGCATAGGTGATACCATCTTTACCAGGATCACCTTTTTCACCGTGTTTGATTTCGATGACTTGGTCAGCTTTACCGTCAACTTTGATGGTGACTTTCTTACCAGTTTCTTTACCTTCGGTATCTTTGACAGATTCCACAGTGATTTCTGGAGTCTTCCCATCTTCACCCTTGACCTTACCAACATCAATTGGATCCGTTTGATCTTTAATGGTAATTAAGAGATGCCCCTCTTTGTCGATAGTTGCGCCAGTAATTGATTTACCATCTTTTCCGTTGGTGATCTTGGCTACTTCGGTGGTCTTCTTAGTTTCTGGATCATAGCTTTGAATGGTAACTGAACCGTCTGAATTCGTCTTGGCAGTAACTGACTTACCATCTTTACCATCTTTCACTTTGATTGGATCACCGTCATTGACGATAGTCTTACCATCTTCACCATATTTCTTCTTCTGAATGATGATAGTAGTCTTACCATTCTGATCTGTTTCAGTAGTGATTTCTGGACTTAGACCGTCTTTACCATTATTTCCGTCTTTACCATCTGTTACCTTGATTGGATCTCCGTCTTTTTCTATGGTCTTACCATCTTTTCCATATTTCTTCTTTTGGATTATGATGGTTACTTTGCCGGTCTTTGGATCTGTTTGGGTGGTGATTTCTGGACTTAGGCCGTCTTTTCCATCTTTACCAGGGTCACCTTTTTCACCGTTCTTGATCTCAAAGGATTGAACTTCTTTGCCATCC
>NZ_QXPZ01000008.1 GCF_003664595.1 Atopobacter sp. AH10 | reverse complement strand
ATTGGGTCGCCTGCATGAAACATACGGTTATTGCCAAGGTATATCCCAACATGAGTAATATAAGAGCCAGCGTTATAGGTAGAATGAAAGAAAACCAAATCGCCAGCTTGTGCTTCCGATAGTGGGATATGCTGGGTCACATCATATTGCTGTTGTGCGGTTCGTGGTAAGTTAATTCCAGCTTTTCCATACGTCCATTGTGTCAGTCCGCTACAATCAAAAGAAGTAGTCGGGGAAGCTCCACCGTAAACGTATCGCCAGCCCTCATATTTCAGTGCTTCGTCCATGATGGCTTGTACCGTATCATCATCAAACTCTGTTGTGACAAGATACTGCGTTACCAGTTGCACATAAAACATATTGCCATAGTTGTATCGCCAGCCCCCATTGATAGGTATGGCTATGGGATTGGGGTAAGACACTTTTTCGCCACCTGAATACTCTTTTGAGAAACTTTGAGCCAGTTCAAAGGTATATTTATTTCCACGATTAGCCACATACCCTAAGAAACCACCACCATAATTGTAGGACTGGATAACCGATTCTAAATCTACACTGAGCCTTTCGCTACTGGCTAATAATTCACTGAAATACTTCACACCTTGCTTAATGGATTCTTCTGTACTCAATGAATTAGGTGGAAGACCGAGGGATTCCGAGGACTGCATAACATCTTCCGCAGTACCGCCCGATTCCACCTGTATAATCGCAAGAAGTATGTTGACATATTCTTCAACGCCATATTCTTTGGCATATTTTTCTACCATAGGCTTATGAGCCAGCACTTCTGCGGAAACATTCACACCTCCATAATGAATATTGGAAATTCCGCTGTCCTGTTCATCTGAAAATAAAATGGCAACAAACAGAAGCAGTGAGAAGACCATCAAGAATAATCCAGAACCACCAATCACTAAAGTTTTCAACTTCATGGTTTCTTACCGACTTTCTTAATGGTGGCGGTTTTGATTGGTGGTCTACTTCTTGTATTTTGTAGTGGTACTCTTTGAACAGTAGACGGACGTTCTTTTGTGATTGGACGTTGTGAAGTTCTATCTGCTGTAGTGGTTGAAGTTGCTGGCTTTTGAACGGTTTTTTCTTGAACGGTATTGCCTTGGCGTTCCACTTTTGGACTTGAAAAATCGGACTTAACTGCTGGACGCTCTTGTTTGGCTTGTTGAGATTCCTTATATGAAGTCTGAATATTAGACTGTTTTGAGGTCTGTTCATCATGATATTGTTCTTGTCTTGTAGTCGGTCTTTCATGAACAGAAGAAGCAGGCTGTTTTTTCTGTTTGACCTGTTCCATTTCAGAGCGACGCTTCGCAATGGTTTTTCGCCTTTGTTCCTGCTGTTCCTTGCGTCCACTGGCTCTGTCCGCTTTGGTTTGAGAAATACTACTGGTTAAATCACGGACATTCTCTTTTACTTTGGATTTTCCTTGATATACTGCATATCTTGCATTGGTCGGCAAATCTTTAACCTGTTCTTTCAAACCACTAGCAGTGTCTACCATTCTGTCTTTGGTATCAGCTACTGTACCGATGGTTTGACCGATACGTTTTCCAAGTGTTGATTTTTCCTTTCCGTCTGGTCGGGAGTGATCTGCTTGTGTCCTTGCAGAACTCCCCGAACCCGACTGTCCTTTTTTACCTGTAACAATGGCAGACCCAGCCCCTAGAGTAGTCATGGAACGTCCAAGTTTCCGCTGTAGACGGTGCATGTGAGCGTGCATAAGCATACGAGGTTTTCTCATCACACGACTTCCCACACTTTGAGAATCGTTACTCTGTAGAGAAAACATACTCATTAAATCGCCCAGCTTGAAGTAGATTCCTGCAAAGGTCACAATCTGTAGAAAAGCAATCAAAAAGAACGGATAACCAGCCGATAAGGTATAGAGCATGGTTGAAATACTAAATGCTGTCGTAATAATCAATGTGATTCCAGCTCGTGTCAAAATGGTATTAAAGAGCTTTGTTATGGCTCGTTTTGACATACCATCAAATGATGGAATCATGCTTAAAATAAAGCTCACAGGCAGAAACATAGCATAGATGATAAAAAGTACCTGCGAGAAAATCATGATTCCTGTTAATAGGAATACAAATATGGAAATCCCAATATTGAAGACAAATAGGAAGAAGACTGTACCTAAACGGTTAATGGTCTTTGTAATGGTTAGATTGGTATTGCTTCTGTCTTCAATTTCTTCCGCAACAATTTTTTCTCTGTCTTCGCCATTGTTGGAATCTGGGCTGGTGGAGAGCAGGCTTTCCACACGGTCAATACCGATACTTTCAATGTCTGAACTGTTGTATTGAAGCAGTAGCCACGGTTGCTGAACCTGTATGGAAAACAGGCTATCTCTGATTAAGTCCACGCTGTCCTTGCCTTGACTATCGGAATGGGGCATGACAATCTTCGTGCCAAGTGATAAACTGGCATTACTGATGTCTGATGAAAAGTCATTGATTTTTTTAATGTAGTCGGGAGCGTAGGCAATAAAGGAAGCCGATAGGATAAACACCAGCACAAAATTCATAATGGCATGAATTGCCTTTGTGGTTTCTCTCTTTATCAGTCCCGTATAGGCAACATAAACCCCAAGAACCAAAATCAAGAGTAAGAGGAATCCAACATAGAAACCCTCTGTTGAAAATCCGTTTGCACTCACACCAGCTAAGGTCTGCATATTCTTACCAATGGAATCTGCTGTAGCGGAAATGAAGTCTAAGGAATAGGCTTCCTGTACTAAGTAACCTGTCGCATTGGAAACATACAAACTGATTGTCCAAATAAAATTGGTAATGGCATATAGTCCATACATGACCTGTTTTCCAATCCCGTCCGACCAGTTCCACGGAAGCCAGCCCCAGCTATTATCCACATAAAAATCCAGTTGATAGTTTTCAAGTGGGTATCGGCTGTATTCATTTGCCACATTGACCGTATCATCTACCAAGCCCGCAGCTTGAACCACCGTTCCCAGCATGGCTAAAAGAAAAATGGCAATCACAAGTGTGAAAGCCACTGTCATTGCCACTTTACCTAGACGTTTCAGCGTCCAGTTTGATTTTATTCTGTTTACTATTGATGGTTTCACATTTACACCTCTTTTCGCACAGGTGGTCTGGTATCAAAGGCATGGAGCAGTTCTTCAAATACAGGGTGGAACTGTATCACACCGACACGACCATATAAATCACTGATAAGGCATTGCCCGTTTTCCAAATCACGCAATCGCTTCTGATTGTTTTCGTCCTCTGGGTCTACACCAAAAAAGGCTAAGGTCTTTTTAATCTCGTTAAGGTCAGTGGAACGAAATGCAAATTTTAAGCCGAGGTTATTTTTCAGTTTTTCATCTAAGAGGTCGTCTGTATTTTGGGTCACGAAATATACCCCAGCGTTCATAGCACGACCAGCCCGAACCAGCTTCATAGATAGTGTTTTTCCTTGTGCTACCTGTAAAAAGCTCCATGCTTCGTCTAAATCTACAATCTTGAAAATGCTTCGGTCTGTATGGATAAAGTCTAAAGCAAAGGTACTAATGACAATCAGCATAGCAACGGATAAAAGCTCCATAGTGGTATATTCCTCAAAGGAAGTTTCCTTGTCGGGAAGTACCAAGTCCGCAACCTGTATAATGTTCAGTTGTTTTTCTAAGCTGATAGACTGCTCCACATAACCATTACTGAATAATAAATGTGCAAAGTCATAGTCTGTAAAACTTTCGATATGGTCGGCTATACTGGTACTTAGTGGCGTATTCTCAACCCGTAATTCCTCAATCACTTTCATCAACCCTCGTACTTCACTATTGGTTACTGCACGAATGGCTTTTCTAAGGATTGGGAAGCGTTCCCCATCACGAGAGGAAATCCCCGTAAGGAATGTCAGAATATCAATAGCCAGTGATTCAGAATCTTTGGGATTTTTCATAATCACATAAGGGTCAAGTAAGCCTTTGTTTTTCTCATCAGAAGTCAGAGTGACGATATTGATTTCATGGGAAATCTCTGGCAAGGTTTCTTTCCATCTGCCACGTTCTGCTTTTGGGTCTACAATCACTGCTTGTGCCCCATAAAGCACCGCATAATAGACGATAAGGTTATTCGCAAAGGATTTACCACCACCCAGCGAACCAACAAAAGCCGACGCTAACGCATTGGTTACTGAACCCTTAACCCCTTGACTGGCAAGAGCAGGTTTCAGATAGACATTGCGTCCAGTATCTAAGCTGTAGCCAACATAAATCCCCTCATTTTCCCCCAGCATTTGAGTAGCACCAAAACCTAAACCAGCGAGGAAATCAGAGGTCACGTATTGAATATAATCATTCATATAACGCTTGCTGGCAGGTAAAAATTCTTCATGTAAGCCGAGCATATCCCCAAATGGTCGTACCAGTTTTACGCTTAAATCGTCATAAAAATCTTTCACTTCATTACAACGACGTTTGAGTTCGTCAAGATCATTTGCTGATACCCTTACCACATAAGACAGCTTGTACATAGATTCCTTGCTTTGGTCTAAATTGGTTTCCAGCTCATTCACACTTTCCAGAGCTTCCGCCACATTGGAGCTGGTTTCATTATCACTTTGCCAAGCGTGGTTATCCAAGTCTTTCAGTTCTTTCTTTTTATTGCGGACAGTAGATAGGGCTTTACGATTCGCTACAATTTCCACATTCATTGACGTATCAATCGGGAATGTAAATTGCTGTTGCTGGTAGTAGAAGATTTCAGAGGACGGGAAGTCCAGTTCTCCGACAATGCTGTTAATGGTAAAGTAAGCTACATAGACGGTTTCATCTTCCTGCTGGATTTTCAAATATCGCTGTTTTTCTTCCACCAAACAGCGAGTAGGCTTAATCAAGTCATAGTATTTAATCAGCGTTTCATTATCCAGCTTTTTCTTTGATAGATGGTACTCATACTCTTCATAGGCAGTGCCTGTCTGTCCGTAAAGGTGTTCAATCAGATAGCCGAAGTCGTCCTTATCTAACCTGCGGATTTTGAAACGACGAGAGATTTTATTTTCTAAGAGCTTTTCCATCTTCTGAAAACGCAGGATTTCATCATTACTCATACTAACAAAATCGCCCATCAGCTTATGGTTCACATCATAGACAAAATCAGACAAAGCATTTTTTGCTTCAACGGTAAGACTTTTCATAGAAAACTCCTGATCGTTGAGAAGCAACTTAAAGCCGATAAAGAAACGGTAGTTCACTTGATTTTCGCCAATCATGGATATTAAAGCGTCTGTCTGTTGGTCGATTTTGTCATAGGCAACCGCTTTGAGCTTGCCAGTGACTTCATTTTTGGAACGCTCTTGTGCAGAACGTATGCTGGATTCTGTACTGATTTGTAAAGCATGAATTTTGCCATCACGATTTTGTGCGATAAGCTGTCTGAAAGAATCATGCACTTGTATTTTCTGTTCTGGACTTAGAAATGAGTAATTGTAAGGAACAAGCTCATAGTAAGCATAACATTCCCCGTCTTTATTCCAGACGAGATTGTTTTCAATGTATTTAATTGGATATGCCATAAAATTCACTCCTAACTGCTGTAATGGCTTCTTGTGGCTGGTTTCTGCCAAGCGTTACTTTTTTTCCTGCATAGGTCAGCTTTGGTCGCAGTGCATAAGCAATGACAGACTTCAAAAATCCATAAGGCTTTTTACCATCAAAAGTTTTTGTAGACATAAACCATGTGAAAGCCACAGGAATCCCAAAGTATTTGAGAAATGCTCCCTCTATCATGGAAAGAGGGGGCAAGTTGCCAAGTATCATCACTGCAAAGAGTGACACGACAAACCATGTCATTTGCGTAAAGGTTATGGGAAACGGAAGTCTAAAATCATTGATAGAATACAGTACCTTTTCCACAGACCAGATACTGGTATAGCTTCGTATTTTCTTCATGTAATCAATCCTTTCATAAAAAATAGGGGTAGCTGATTGAGCCACCCCGTAAAATAGAAAATCTGCCAGTAGTAATGTACCGACAGATTTAATAGACGATTTCAAAAATCCCATGATTGGTTGAGATAAACGTTCCTGAAAGGTCTAAATCCCGACCATAGGCTTGATAATCAATATAGTTTTGAAGACTAGCTGGTACTTCGCCTAAAGCACCCGTTTCTTCAATGTAGTAGCGTGCCACGTCATACATATCATCACAATCGGAATGAATGATAATATCCTCTTGATGTTCGCTTAGTTCTTCAATGCTTGAAAAATGAGTGAGCAGAGCAGATAGCTCCGATTGTAATTCTTCGGGTAATTCCGATACCATTTCCCATAGTCGATTGAGTTCGCCAATGGAAGTGTATTCGTCAACCGTAAAGGGTAACTCGTAGTCATGAATGGCGTATTCCTCATATTCATCATTCAAGCCGATTTTCTCTTTGACTTCCTCAAAGTCAATGGGAAAGGTAAACCACGCACCGACCAATTCGCCCTCATTGTATTTGCCTAAATTCGCAATATAGACTTGCATATCGTCCATATATTCACGTCCTTTCTTTGTAGAGATTCAAAAATCCCTACCGCACTTCGTTTGGTGTACCATTCCTTTGCGGAACATAAGAAAACCACTTATATTCCACAAAAGAACGGTTTTATTTAAGCACCAATAATGCGATTGAATAGCTCTAGTAAAATGTCTTTTACTCCAGCAGCGTTGAAGACTAAGCCAACCGCAATAATCGCAATAATTAAAAAGCCAATCAGTTTGCTAAACTCACGCTTGAAGCCAAGATACAAGCCAATCACAACGATTGCTAAAAGCACCAGTGATTGAGCGTTTGATAGAAACCAGTTATAAAGGTTTTGTCCAAAATTCATAAAAATGTTCTCCTCTCTATATTCAATGAATTTGTATTTGAGTTATTTTTTTGTTGTTATCACGTCCTGTTCTTTTACTGACTGTTGCTTCAAAATCTGCTTGTGTCGGTCTGTCAGTTTCGCATGGTCGAGAATGTCTTTTACAACCTGCGTCTGGTTGATTTCATCAAGTTTAATCGCAACCTTTAAGGTCGGGGCAACTTGATGAGATAGCCAGTTCAGCGTCCTTTGGAAGGAGTAAGGCTCTGGTTTTGTGGTTAGTTTTAATCGTTCACGATTGTTCCCAATAAACCAAGCCCATTCTTCATTCAGTTTCCAATCAGAACGAGGTTTGGAATCGTCTTTATCTACAAAACGGATATACCGATTGATAATTTTAAAGGCGGTATGCTCTGGATTGTCATAGACGAGTAAATCACGGACTGCATAATAGGCACGCTCATTTTTCAATCGAATCTCAAAACGGTTTTTTACTTCTGCGTCTTCAATGGGAATATCATTTTTCTTGTACTGCTCGTAGTCCTTTTCATAGATACAGAAATAAACTTCACTTTGTAATGAACCGATATAGAGGGTGTTTCCCATACATTCCTTTTCCTCTTTGCGTACCAGTTCGCCACTGCGATAGCTTTTAAAACTGCGGAAGACGGAGATACATTCTTCCTGTTGGCACTTTTCAGTGAGTACAGGGATATTTAAAATCCCTGTCTTATCGTTAATGGCAAGGTCAAGGCGTTTCATCACACCGCCAGCCACCAAAACGTCCATAAAGAACTCATACCAGCTTCTTTGTTGTGCCAGAAGATAGCTTTCAAATTGTCTGCACCCACGACCTTTCAATTCCACCAGAACTCCTTTGTCCAGTTCATGGGAGCAAAGGACGAATATGTCGCCTAAAGCATAATGCTCTGAATAAGAATAGAAACCATAGTCCTCATGAAGAAAATAGGACAGTTTCAGTTGTAAGATGTTTTCGACCACCTGCTGTACGTCTGTTGTCGGAAAGCGAATTCTTACATAATCAAACAGCATTTCAAGGGGAGCGTCGGGATTGAAGCGTTCCAGAGCTTCCCAAAGGGACTGCTGTAAATCCTCTGATGGCTTGACTTTTCCTGTTTCAATATCGCTTAGATACTGCCTTGTAATACCAGTCGCAACAGCTAAACGGTTTTGAGATAGTCCATAAGCCAAGCGTTTTTCTTTTAAATGCTGTAACCAAGTTTGTTCATTCAGTAAAAATCCCTCCAATCAAAAAGGCGTATGTCAACTTTTAAAGCCCATTTGACATACGCTGAAATTTTGTAAATCCCTTGTAACCAAAGGATTTTCTAATGTTTTTTTGACTGTTTCCTGTCGATTTGTACCCCCCTGTTAGATACGGGGGGTTAAGTGCTGGCGTGGCTATTGCCACACCAGCCAGCAAGATCAGTCCACACCTGCGACTTCCGCTTCGCACGTCGCCTGCGTGGACTGTCTGCTGTTGGATAACTTTTTAATTTCCTCCAAGAAATCATATCCTTTTGGTACAAGGGGAGTATAAAACTCTGATATGACACTTGTTCCTACATCAACATAGCCACGACCTTTGATTCGCTTTAAGAAGAAATCCTTTTGTACGTCACTGCCAAACATCATGCCATAGCCCATTTCAGACATACGACCTAAAGCCACTCTGAAATTAAACTGATCACGGATTCCGTCGCCTAAATATTTTGCGTCTGGACGTTGACAAGCCAGTATTAGAAAGAAGCCAGCTTGACGACCTAACATGACAATCTGTTTCAGCTTATTCATAACTGCGGTGTTTTCTTTTGTTCCCAGCATTTCCATGAAAGCGACGTATTCATCAAAGATTAAGAAGTGTGCCGGGAGACCTAAGTAAGCATAATTTTTGCCAGTCTTATAGTTCTTCATCTGCTTCATTTCCTCACTACGTTTCATCATTTCTTCATAGAATGTTTCAATGCAAGAAAGCAAGTCTTCTTTTCTATAGTAGACATTTGCCATCACAGAACCTAAGTCCGCAAGATCAGCATTTTTCGGGTCAAGAATATACAGTTTTGAATCTGTATGAAGCAAGGCTTCAATCAGTGTCAGTATAAAGTAAGTTTTACCGCCACCTGTACCACCAGCAATCAACATATGAGGGAGCTTATCATATTCCCACCATACGTTTTTCATTAAGCGAAGTTTACCATCTTTAGCTTCTACTTCATCAATAGAAATACGACTGGCTATGGTGTCATAGAGCAAAGTATATTCCACATAGGAATCCTTTAACTCTTTATCCGTCAGCTCACAGTACAAGCCACTCTCTAATTTCTTTTCCAAGTGTAAGAGTTGGTCTTGATATTTTCCCAGCGTGATTTCCACCCGTATCTGTATCAAGCCATTTTTAAGTCGATAATACATTTTAGGGAAGTAGGTTATCTTTTCCTTTGTACGACCAGCACTATCTTTAAAGAAACCCTCTGTTTTGACCTGTTCAGATTCATACCACTTGTTTTCAAGTATCATCTTTGCCAGTTTTTGACGGTGGTAAAGTTGTTTAACCGTATCATAGCGAACCCGTTTGAATACAAACGCTACCAGCAAGCAGATAAGAATTGCGACACTGAAACTGATAATTAAATAGGGAATGTCAATCTTATCTGCTTGTGATAGGTTAAAATCCTGCCAGTTGATCTGCTGGATTGTCTTCACATGAAACAGTCCGACAACCAGCAGGAAAACAGGCAGGAGTGACGCTATCGTAAAATGAAAGACTAAATCTTTACCAGATGGGCGAATCCTTTTACCACGCTGTTTCATGCGAAAAAGTCTCCTTTCTACCTAGCGACTATTTGTCTTGTGTCGGTTCTTTCTTTGCTTGTGGTTGAGCTTTGAATGAACTAGAATCCTTTGTCAGCACAATATCGTCTGCCTTGATATACCAGTCAACATCTGCTCCTTGATAGGTGGCAGTAGCAACGGTGTCCGCAATGGGATTGATAAGTTCCACCCGTGCGTTATAATCAAACTCTTTCAAAGGCACGCTGGCAGGAATACTTACTTGAATCATGCGTCCTTGTCCTTTGGATTTTAAGTCATAGGTACGTTCCTTGATTTCATCTGAAACCGACCCGTCTTCATTTTGGATTCTCACTTCACGACGTAGAGCAGAGAATTTCAATTCTCCAAAAGTCGTGTCTTTATCTAATACAATGCCATTTGCTAATCTCATCATTTTTCCTCTCTTTCTTTATTCTTTTATCATGTCGTCAGCATGTAAAAGGTAATTTGTAAAACCACGAGTGCCGATTTTGTAGCCCTCTGCGGTAATACGTGGATTGACTAACTTCACACGTTCCTCAAAGCCGAAATGTTTTTCGCCAGCTTCAGCAGGAAGCACCACCACAATATCATCTGCTCTTTGAACATCAGAATAGAGATTATAGCTTCTTGATAAGACAGTTAGCCGTCCGTTGATTCTTCGCTGAACGACTTTATCCTCGCCAGCAAATTCTAAATTGCCGAATGTTTTTTCCATGTTGGGAATCACAAATTTAAGTTCCATATTTTTACCTATCCTTTCTTTTTTATTGGCTGAATGAATGTTTGATGGTCTTAAAGAGTGGGGAACGACCTTTTGATTCTTGATTTTTTGTTTTCATAAGTTCACTTCCTTTCAAAATCGGGTAAAAAAATAGACACCTCATTTTTTGAAGTGTCTACCTATTAAATATTCAAATTTTATTGGAAGTATCTTTATATCTTCACTTTTCAAGGATAAATCGTCGTATCAAAGCTCATTCATAAGTAGTAAATTAGTAGTAAATTGAGTGGTTTTGACCTTGATAAAGTGTGATAAGTCCAGTTTTTATGCGGATAACTAGATTTTTATGCTATTTTTAGAATAAAAATTTGTAAATAATTTTAAAAAAGCTATAAGTTTATCCGCTTATAGCTTTTTATCTCTCCACTTCCTTTCCATAATAATTTTCATAGTTTTTCCTATACTGAACAAGGTCAGAAAATTGTTCTTTATTCAAAGAATACTCTTGCATAAGGGTGTTCTTTTTTTCTTGCAATTTATCGAGATTTGATAGTATTTCTTTTGTGCTTGGAAGCTTTTTATAGTTTTCTAAAATTTCTTTAGCGGCTATTTTATAAACAGAAAGTTCACTATAATATTCTTCTGCAAACTGATTATCTTCAGGATTTTTCTTGTGGTATTTATAGATTTCATGATACTTATTTATAGAATTTATATTTTCCATATCTTGGGATAAACTCTTCATCTCAGCTTCAATTTTCTTTATTTTATCTAATAAGTCTTGTCTATCATCAGCAGATTTTTTGATCAGATCATCGAGTTGAGTAATTGAATTAATTCCTTGTTCTCGAAGTTTAATTATTGAATCAGCCATTGTTTTGATATTGTGCTTTCTTGCCCAAACTTCATAACCTTTAGAGGATTGTGCTTTTTCATTAGTAGATATATCAATAACATTTCCTACACGCTTTTTAGTAGGATTAGCTTTGTTTTTAATAGATAAATCTATTCTTTCTTTGATTTTTTCCTCAGTATAATCTTCTCCGATAGTCTTAGCTCTTGTAAATCTTTGCTTATCTTTATGACGAAAAGCAATGTGTTTACCAAACTTAATTTCATAATCAATAGATTTCATATTATCTAAAAATTCTTCCCACGATTTAGACCTATTAATCATTCTATCTATATCAAATTGCAGTTTAGACTTCCAAGAATTTCCTTTCTTATTTTGGTCATACTCATACCAAGATTTACCAGTAGTTTTATATTTTCTTTTGTAAGCTTCATAATATTCATCAATGACTGAAAGCTTATTTACTTTACATAATTCATCACTTTGATACCTGATTTTGTGGTAAGATTTTTTATTAGATTGGTAGCATTTGCCAGTCTTGTAATTAACATTATTAAAAATAATATGGTTATGGATATGTCCTCTATCTATATGAGTTGCAAGAACAAATTCATAATCTTCTTTTAAAATTTTCTTACATAATTCCATTCCAATTTCGTGAGCTTTTATAGGATCAACCTCTCCTGGTAGAAAAGATTGGATTAAATGTCTAGCCAAAACTGTACCCTTAGTATCATTATCTTCTCGAGTTTTCAAAAATTGAATATGGGCAGTATATGGATGACATTTAAATGAAGACACTAAGATTTTTTCATCAGTTTTTTCACTCTTAGTTATATAGTCTATTGCCAAATTTAGGGTTGATTTTATAGGATGTATTTTTGTAATTGCCATACTAATCACCAGAACTTTCTTTTGATTTATTAAGAAGTAGGGAATGGATCTGCCATATTTCTCTTGATAATTTTTCTATCTGCTTATTCATTGATTCAATTTCATTTTTGTAAATAACACCAGTTGTATTAGTCGCTTTTGCGATCTGGTTTATATTATTTGTTGCATTTGAAAGTAGCCATTGCAGGTTTCTAAATGGTTCTAAATCTACTACATAAATTTCTTTTTCTAATACGCACTTTCTAAGAAAGTGGGACATAGTTTTACAATTTGCAAGTTTCATTTTCTTTTCAAAAACTTCTTTTTCTTCCTTAGTTAGTTTTATTTCTATTCTTTCATTTCTAAATCTATTTGCCATTTTATTCTCCTTTATATTTGTTTTTCGGGGTCTTAGGGTTCTCCCTAACAAGGTAAAAATTAAAAAAAATGGAGCATTCCGTAAAGGTTTGCTCCATTAATTTTTTCGTAAGTGTCCGTACACTTACTGTGCTTGCTACAAAAGTCAAGCAAGCATTAAGCATTTTTCTAAAATTGTAAATATATTATACCATAAAATTCAAGAGAAATGAGAAAACGCAATTGACAAAATGTCAGTTGCGTGATATCCTTTAAATAGGAGGTATAAAATGAGAGATGTAAAAGAACCTGAAATACGACGTGCAGAGATTATGGATGCTGCAATGATACTCTTTATGGAGAAAGGATATACTAATACAACAACTCAGGATATAGTTGATAAAGTAAATATATCAAGAGGGTTGTTATATTATCACTTTAAGAATAAAGAGGATATCTTATATTGTCTTGTAGAACAATATTCAGATAGACTACTGAAAGATATTTATATTATTGCTTATGATGAAGATAAAACTGCCATAGAAAAAATCAGATCATTTATAGATGTTACAATTATATCTTCAGAAAATATTTCAGCAGAGGGTACAGTGCTACAAAAAACAATTGACCTTAAAGAAAATCAATATATGATAGATAAGTTATCCCACAAGCTTGTTGAAAAACTGACAATATATTTTGAAAAGATTATAAATCAAGGAATAATGGAAAGAGTTTTTTCTGTAAAATATCCATTAGAAACAGCAGAGTTGCTTATGACAGCTTATGTTTTTGTTTCAAATAACATAAGTATAAGATATTTAAAGGAAGAACCTGTTGATAACTACTTAAATGCATTTAAGATAATGCTTGAACAAAGCTTAAATACGAAAAAGCTCTTTAGTAATTAAAAAAGAATAGAATGTTTGCAAGGAGAATAATTTGCCGATAGCTACTGATACACAAGTTATCGGTTTTATTTCAAGGAATAACTGACAAATTGTCAATGGAGGTGGAAATTATGTTAGAGATAAAGAATTTTAGTAAATTCTATGGGAACAAAAAGGCTGTTGAAAACTTATCCATTTCAGTACAGTCTGGAGATATTTATGGATTCATTGGTGCAAATGGAGCCGGAAAAACTACAACGATAAAAGCGGTAGTTGGAATTCATGATTTTGAGAATGGAAGTATAACGATTGACGGGCATTCTATTAAAGAAGAGCCTGTTATTTGTAAGAAAATAATGGCATACATTCCGGATAATCCGGATTTATATGAACATCTGACAGGATTTCAGTACATCAATTTTATTGCTGATTTATTTGAAGTTTCTACTGAAATACGCAGAGAAAGAATTCAGAGATACGGCGATTTGTTTGAAATGACGAAACATCTTTCGGGAATGATATCTTCGTATTCACATGGCATGAAGCAAAGAACGGCGATTATTTCTGCACTGGTGCATTCTCCAAAGTTACTAATTTTAGATGAACCTTTTGTTGGACTTGATCCGAAAGCAACTTTTCTACTAAAGAAAATAATGCACGAATGCGTATCAGATGGAGGAGCTATTTTCTTTTCAACACATGTATTGGATGTTGCAGAAAAATTATGTAATAAAATTGCAATTATAAAAAATGGAAAGTTAATTGCGAGCGGAAATACAGAAGAAGTCAAAGGCAATAAATCTTTGGAAACTTTTTTCATGGAGGTGCAGGATAATGAGCAAAATTTGGATACTAATTAGAGCACAATTGATAAATTTCTTTCCGATCAACGAAATGAAAGAGCCGGGAAATAAAAAACAAAGTTCGATTGTTATTGCAAGTTTTGGAATAATAACTCTTGCTATATTTTTCTTTGTTTATAATATCATAACAGCCAAAACATTGGTACAACTGGGACAGCAGAAGTTGATACCGGCATATATGGTATCGGTATCAAGCTTTGCAATATTATTTTTGACAATATTTTATTCGAATGGGATTTTATTTGGCAGTCGTGATATGGAAAATCTTTTGTCATTGCCTGTAAAAAGTTCGGATATTATAAGCAGCAAGTTTATGTTTATGTATTTATTGAATTTTTTAATAGGATTGATGTTTATGCTTCCGGGGGGAATTGTTTGGGTGTTAAACGGAAGTTTAAATGCATTACAGATTATATTGTATTTTACTTCCATAATTTTTGTTCCGTTGATACCTATGTGTATAGCAGCATGTATGGGAATCATTATTGTTGTTGCTTCATCTTTCTTTAAGAGAAAAAATGTTATTGCTTTAATTTTTTCATTTGCAATGATAGGGATAATTGGATATATTGCAGTGTCAGCTATGAAATCAGGTAATGAAAATAGTATTGCGATTATGCTTTCTAAGCAAATTACCGGATTGTACCCGTTATCTAAGCTATTTATGGAATACTATAATTTTCCAATTTACATTGGAGTAGGATTATTTATTGTTCTTTCAATAGTATTTTTTTATATATTTGCCAAAGTGGTTTCATTGAAGTATGGGTTGCTTAATACTCTTGCTAAAACAACAACAAGATATTCTGACAACAAAAATTCGAATAATAGAAAATCAGTATTTTTTGCCCTATATAAAAAAGAAATGGGACTGTTTCTAAATTCATATATGGCAGTATTGAATGCAGGTCTTGGTGTAATACTTTTATGTGTTTTCAGCATATTTCTTCTTTTTAATTCTTTACAACAAATAGGGGAATATTCGGGAATCGAAAATGTTAATGAATATCTTTCAAATTTTGCTCCGATGTGTATTGCTTCAATGTTTTTACTTAGTTGTCCGGCAGCATTTTCCATATCTTTAGAAGGTAAAAATGTTTGGATTTTGCAAAGTTCTCCTATTAGGGTAAAAACGATTTTAAATTCTAAGATTGCAGTAAATCTTACGCTTCATTTAATTGGATATATTGTTTCTGTGTTTATATTTTTGCTAAAGCTTGATATGGACATTATTCAAACCATCAGCTTAATAATTGTTCCTATTTGTTATTCCGTTTTTATAACAGTGATTGGAATTTCTTTGAATAAAAAATTTCCCAACTTTGAATGGGAAAGTGAGATGATGATAGTAAAACAGAGTATGCCTGTTATTGTATCTGCAATTATTGGAATGGCTGCATTAGTTATACCAATTCTTTTTCATTGGTTTTTGCATTTTTCTATAGTACCTACATTATTGGTAGTAGCACTTATTTTGCTCGTTATTGCGGGTGGCGTTTATATAAAAACTTGTAGATTAAATTTTTAGTTTAAGGAGGAGATGTTCTATGAAAAAAATTTTTAAAAGATATAATGGTGTTTATTTCAATATTAAGTTTATTTGCAATATTTCAGGAATAAAAGATGATAGATTTAGTTAGAATATTTGATTCCCTATCAAATCCCATTAGAATGGATATTTTATTAATTATTTCTAATAAAAATTTAACTGCTGGAGAAATAGCAAGTCATTTTAAATTAGAAAAAGCAACTATATCTTATCATCTATCTTTATTAAAAAAGAGTAAATTAATTACCGACAGTAGATATAAAAATTATATCTATTATTCAATTAATAGGGATACATTTGTAGAAGTTATAAGGTGGTTAGATAAATTTTAGGAAAATAGAAAGCTATTGACAAATAGAAAGGAGATTTGCCATGAAAAAAAGATTTTTGAAAGATGTATTAGTGCTGATAGGAATGATGTTTGTAATATTTATTATTTGCATATTTCTCCCAGAGAAAATTCCTATTCATTTCAATGCAAAAGGAATCCCCGATATGTTTGCTAATAAATATTATCTTCTGTTTACTACGGTTATTCCGTATTCTGCTTATTGGAAATTCGTACGAGGAAGAAAAAATAAAAATAAATGAATGTATATCTATATTTGCAAATTGCTTCAGCGTTAAGAGTGTCTATTTTAAGAGGCGATTATGTTCCGGGACAACAGATGCCACCTATAAGGGCTTTAGTACAGAGGGAGGGATGTAATCCTGCAACAGTTCAAAAAGCTTTAAAAGTTCTTGAGAAACAGGGACTAATTGTTAGTCGTGGAAGTAAAGGATATTTTGTTATTGAAAGTGAGAAGAAAATAATTGAGTTAAGAAATCAGCATTTGAACAGGCTAACAAAAATATTGTTTGAAAAACTATATGTCTTAGGATTTTCTGATTCTGAGATTATCAAACTATTTGATAGAATAGAAACTAAAAAAAATGAATAAAAATCAATTATGTATAAAGAAGATAAAAATACTGACTATTTAGATTATTGATAAAATGGAGGAAACAAATATGAAAGAATCTAAACATCTAATGTTAGAAATACCAAAGAAACAAAACATTCCTCTTTTTTATAATCTTTATAGCAGATTATTGTTTCATATGCAAACTGAAACAATCAAGTGCAGTTAGTAAAATACTTTTAATTTTCTGTTTTAGAGGACTTCGTATGCCTAAGTGTAGAAGTCTTCCTTTTTTTTGCCTGAAAAACAGTCAGTCAAAAGAAACGGAGGACTTCAAAATGAAAAAAGAATATTATCTATATGTAGGCGGACAAAAGGTCAAAGTCAGTGAGGATATTTACAAAGTCTACTGGCGGGAAAGAGAACATGAAAAGTATTTAGAGCAGGTGGACAGAAAAAACCACTTGCTCTTTTTTTCGTCTCTAAATCACGATGGGAATTTTGTAGATAATCTAGAAGATAAAAATGTTGATGTTGAAAAAGTTGTAGCTACACAAATGATGATTGAAGCACTAAGAAATGCAATGTCAAAGTTAAATAATGATGAACGAGAAATAATTGAAAGATTATATTTCAATGATGAAACACTTCGTGCAGTAGCAAAGACTCAAAATATATCACATCCTGCTTTAATAAAAAGGCGAGATAAGATTTTAGAAAAACTAAAGAAATTTATAGAAGAAATATAGTTTCTGGTTACCAAAGAGGGCAAATTTTCCTTTATAAAGTGAGGGGAGTTTTGTCCTCTTTCTATTTTAAAAGAAATTTAAACAATATTTGAACCTTAACAATTGAATAGACCAAGACAAGACATTAATCATTTTTGGAGCGTAATAACCTATCCGCCAAGATCTTTCTGCTGAATAATTCGGCAAAACAAGTACTGCTAAGCCAAAAGCAAGGGAAGAAGAAAGGGAGCGATAAGTAAGAGTTTGAATATAGGGAGGGATACCCTATTCGCTATGAAGAAAATGAGGATAATGATACTTCTAAGGTTGAAGCCGGCTCATCCTGAACAGAGGCGGAGGTGAGATTCCTATGTTGCTAATCCAAGGCACTTGTCAATGTCAAAAAACTTTAAAAATATTAAAATAAATATTTTAAATATATTATTTGGAGGATTTATGATTAACGAAAATATAAAAGGTGTTCGTGTTTCTGAGAAAGCATTTCTAACATTAAAAGAAGCATCTGAATATTTTAATATTGGTCAAGATAAAGTTAGACAATTAACGGATGAAAATGATTGCGATTTTGTATTATTTAATGGTAGTAAGCGTCTTATTAAGAAAAAGTTAATGGAAGAATATTTAAATAGACAGTTCTCTATTTAATCTAAAACTATATATAAAACACGCTTAATGCGGTATAATAATTATAGCGTGTCTTTTATCAAAAAAGGAGAATTTTTATGGTAAAAAGACGCAAAGATAGTAAAGGGGTTGTTTTAAAAGACGGTGAATATCAAAGGTCAAATGGCACTTATGAATTTAAGTGGCAAGACAAAATAGGTCGTAGAAAATCTATCTATGCGAAAACTCTAAAAGAATTAAGAGAAAAGGAATTAGATATTTTACGCAATACTATAGATGGAATCAACAACGAAGGAAGTAGCTTATCTGTAAATGATACTTTTAAGCTATGGACAAAGGTTAAAAGAGGTTTAAAGGATAATACCTTTAAAAATTACATCTATATGTATCAACAATTTGTAGAACCGACTTTTGGTCGTATTAAACTATCTGATATTAAAAGATCTGATGTTAGAAGTTTTTATAACAGATTAAAGGAAGATCAAGGATTAATGGTTTCTACTATAGATTGTGTTCATACTGTCTTACATCAGGTATTAGAATTAGCAGTGGATGACGAATATATAAGATTTAATCCGTCTGACAATGCTTTGAAGGAATTGAAAGTAGCTTATCGAAATGAATCTCCGAAGAAAAAAGCCATGACAATAGAAGAACAGGTGATATTTGAAGAATATTTATCTAATAGTGATGAATATAAAAAATGGTATCCAATATTCATTGTTATGCTTTGGACGGGAATGAGAGTTGGAGAAGTCACAGGATTGCAATGGGACGATCTAGATTTTGATAATGGTCTTATAAATGTAAACAGGACTTTGGTATATTATAGTAAAGGTAAAGGATTAAACAATAGGTATGCTATTAATACACCGAAGACAGAATCAGGTAAGCGAAGTATTCCTATGGTTCAAAAAGTAAAAGATGCTTTTCTTATGGAAAGAGAGTTACAAAAGACTTTTGGAATCGAATGTTGTGATTCAATCGATGGATTTAAAGACTTTGTATTTTTAAATAGATTCGGAAAGGTTCACAATAATGGAACACTTAATAAAGCTTTGAGAAGAATTGTTAGAGATTGCAATTTAAGTATAATGGATAAAAATAAATCGAACTCTAATGATATTCTATTAGTTCCACATTTAAGCAATCACATTTTCAGACACACCTTTACTACAAGACTTAATGAACAAAATATAAATACAAAAGCAATGCAGTCTATTCTAGGTCATTCTGATATTAGTACAACAATGGATATATATGTAGATGCAACAGAAGATTTTAAGATAGAACAGATGGGAGAATTTGAAAAAGCGATGAAATTTATATTTTAGAATTTACGACAGCTTACGACAAATTTACGACAATTTGCTAGAAATCTATAGGCACTTATAGAGAGTTAGCAAATTGTCGTAAATGGAGAAGTACCATAAAATAGACTTTTATAGAGATTTAGACAATTATCTAAGGTAGAGGGGATTTTCCCAACTTTGAAAAATATCGAAAAAAAGTAGCTAGATAGAACTAGCTGTCTAGTAAAAAATGCAAGCTAAATGACCTAATCAGTTAATGCCAGACATTTATTAGCATACTGAGCTTAAGAAAATAGTTACTTCTTAGGAAAAGTAGGCTAAGGGAACTAGTTAGGGATTTTTAGATAAGTGAGAAGCCCCTCTTGTAGAAGAAGCAAGAGCGGGCTTTTTTGTGTGGTGCAGACTGACCATTTAAAGCTTCTAAAGGCGTTAGAAATTAAGAAAAATATAAGGCCTTTAAAAAAGTTTATTATCTGTTAAAAAAGTCACTATATCATCTTAGGTTAGTCTTGCTAAATAGTGTAAAAAAATAGTGAAAATAGCGTTTGCTTATTAAGAAGGCTGTGCTAAAAATGCCCATATATCAACAAAAAGCGGAAGAGTGAAAATTATGAAAACGACTTTCAAAAAGGCAAGAAAAAATTAAAAAACAGGCCGGATATTTAACTAGTTGCTCAACTATTCTCATGATAAGCTATTGTCACAAATACACTGAAAGAAAAGAGGCGACAATATGTTGGGTAAAAATAATCAAAAAGAATATCAACGGCGGAATGGCCAAAAGAATTATCGGTATGCCATCAAAAAAATCGGGGTAGGTGTTTTCTCAGTAGCAGTTGGCTTCGCTTTATTTGGACAAGTCAGCACGGTAGCAGCTAGTGAGTCGGAAGGAAGTCCTACAGCACTTGTTCAACCATCTCCTAATGAAAGGGAATCGAACGGGGAAGATGTCGTCTCTCAACCAGAAGTGGAAAACCTTACACCAGTAGTTTCTAAACCTGTAGAAGTTAGTGATAAGAGCTCTAATGACAACTCCGATGAAGAAAGCAACAAAGAATTGGCGAGAGTTTCGGATTTGGGAACTAGTGAACGAACAGAAAAATTAACCATGAGAAGTTCAGCGCCTAGCAATCGTCTAACAGATAGTTCGGACAATAGGGAAGAAAATCATCCAGCTGATCAGCCACATGAAGAACTAGCAGAGCCAAGAGTGGCGAGAGTCTTGGAAAAAGAGACTGCAGGGGATGCTGTTGCTCCTGAAAAATTAGAAGAAGCCAAGAGAGTAGCTAGTGAAGCAGTTGATAAAGCGTCTGGGGAAGCTATTGCTAAAATCAGTCTGGATAACAATTTATCTGAAAAAGAAAGAGAGTACTATAGGGGGAGCATTGAGCATTTAAGGGATGCAGTTAAAGAAGATATTGAAAAAGCATCAGAAATAAATCGAGTGATGCAACTGAAAGAAGAAGCTTTAAAGCAATTAGCACCATCAAAATATTTTAGTCGAGGCAATGCGAGTCGGCTTGTTCGGGAAACTTATGAAAAAGAACTAGCAGCTATCACTAAAAATATGAAGTTAAGCAGTGAAGAGCGTGAAAGACTGAAAGCAGAGCTGACCAAAACAACTGAAGAGGCCATAGATAATATTCGATCGGCTGAAAGTGAAGAAGAAGTCAATAAAGTCCAAATAGAAGCTGAAAAAGCTATCAGAAAAATTAATCCTGAAAATCTCATGGTCGGCGAAAGTCGGGCAAGATCAGGGGAACTGGCTAGTTATCTGAAAGAACTGGATGAGCAAGAAAAGCAAGAAAAAGCAATTATTAATGCGCAAAATTCTACGGCAGAAGAAAGGGAGAAATTCCTTCAACAATTAGTTAAGATTAAAGAAGAAGGCATTGCAGAACTTCAAAAAATGGCAGGTCAAGGGGACGATGCCCTAAGAAAAAAAGTTGAAGAGATTAAGGATAAAATGGCTGATCACAAGCCAGAAGAAAAAAATAAAGTAATTGGGGAATTAGATAACAAGGCCAGAGAGCTAAAAGAAGTTATTCAAAAAAATACGACTCTTTCAACTCAAGAGAGAAACAATATAGCAGCTCAGATAGACGAGTTGTTAAAAAAGGCTATCCAAGATATTGATGTAGCGGATAAGACTGAAATGGTTGAAAAAGTTAAGGCAGAGGCCTTGGTAGAAATCCAAAAAATCGCTAAAGACAATCAAAAGCCTAAAGGAAAGAAAGCGACTGAAGAAGAAAAAATCCTAGTTAAAGAAGAAATTGCTAAGGCAATAGGCGATAAAATTGCTAAAGTAATTGGAAACAAGGATTTAACTGAAGACGAGGTAGAGGCAGCGAAAGACCAGTTACAAAATCTTCAAAAAAATTACGATGAAAAAGTTTCGACTATCACGCATACAGAAAGTTTGAATAGCTTTAAGGAAGAAACTCTCAAATTTATTGACCAGCTGCGTTTTGTTGGGAAAAAGCGTGCGAAAGAAACTATTCAACAAGTCTTGAAAGAAAAGTTAGATGAAATCAATAAGAACGATAACTTGTTGAAGAAGGAAAGAGAGGAAGCAAAGGGAATTTTGACTGAAAAGGTCAATAAAACCGTAAAATTGATCGATAGTGCCAATAAGCCTGAAGAGATCAACCGGTTAAGCACAGAATTAGAATCTGAAATAAGAAAGTTCCCTCTTGTTGGAAAAGCGAAACTCATCGACCGTATTGATTATGAAGGTAGACAAAAGATTGCTGCCATTAATGCCTTGAAGATCTCTCAAACGGAAAAAGATTCAGCTATTAAGAAGATCAAAGAACAAGCTATTAAGGCAAAGGGGAAAATTGAACAAGCAATATCCCAAAGAGAAGTGGATCAATTCCATCAGACAGTAGTGGAAGAGATTGGTCAAATTGAATCGCATGCTAAGCAATTAGCAACAGGTAAAGTCACACCTTCTGATAAAGATGAAAAAGATTTACTGGCTATGAAAGAAGCTGCGTCAAGTGAAATCGATCGTGTAGCAACCGAAAAGGCTAGAGAAATAGAGCAAAATAACAATCTAACGCGTAAAGAAAAAGATATCGAAAAAGCTTGGATCGCTTATTCCGCCAAAACTGGGAAAGAAGAAATTAGGAAAGCCAGTCGAGCTGACTTAGAAGAAAAGAAAAATAAAGCTATTCAATTTATCCAATCGATTACACCTGTGACACGTGATTTAGCCATTTCTGAAGTGAATAAAGTGGCAAAAGCCAAAATGGATGCGATCGAGGGAAATAAAAAACTGTCAGCAGAAGAAAAGAAACGGGCTAAGGAAGAAGTAAAAAATACTCAAGCTAAAGCGGATTACACGATTAAAACAGCTCAACGGCAAGAAGTCGTGGATAAAGCGAAAGACGAAGCTTTAGCTAAATTTAAATCCCTTCAACCAGTGGGTAAGATGTTAGCAGAGTCATCAATCAAAGAAGCTTTAAAAGCTAAACAAGATGAAATTGTAAAGAATGCTAAATTGTCTGAAAAAGAAAAGACACTAGCTCAAAAGAAAATTTCGCAACTTCAAAAGACTGCAGAGGATGTCATTGCCCGTGCAAGTCAACAAGCTGATGTGGATAAAGCGAAAGACGAAGCTTTGACCGCAATTCAAGGCGTCAAATTGCTAGGGAAAGAACTTACCTATAAAGCGTTAGAGGCTATTCGTGAGAAGCAAATGAAGGCGATTGAAGCCAATAATAAACTCTCAGTAGGTGAGAAGGAAGCGGCTCGAAATTCTGTTGCTAATGTGGCAGCTGCGGCAAGTGAAGACCTAGAAGATGCCGAAACACAAGAAGACGTTGATAAAGCAGGTGAAAAAGCGAAGCAAGCATTTGAAGGCTTGAAATTTATTGGTAAAGACTTAGTGACACGTCGCCTTCAACAAGCTGCGAAAGAAAAAACCGAAGAAATTCAACAAAATGCTAAAGCTAGTGATGAAGCTAAAAAAGTTGCTGTTTGGAAAGTAGAAACAACACTGAAAGCAGTTGTGCTTAAGTTGGAAAAATTAACTAGCCAAACTGCTGTAGATCAATTAGAAGTGGAAGAACTACAAGCACTTAAAGCCATCTCGGTTGAAACAAGCATAAAGGCTGAAAAATTAGTTCCAGCTCAAACTCAAGCGCCTAAGAAGGATCAAGCTCAACCAGCTCCATCCGCTCCGAAAGCTCCAGAGAAGAACCAAGCTAAGCCAGCACCATCTGCACCAAAAGCTCCAGAGAAGAACCAAGCTAAGCCAGCTCCATCCGCACCAAAAGCACCAGAGAAGGATCAAGCTCAACCAGCTCCATCCGCTCCGAAAGCTCCAGAGAAGAATCAAGCTAAGCCAGCTCCGTCTGCTCCGAAAACTCCAGAGAAGAATGAAGCTAAACCAGCTCCGACAGCTCCAAAAGTGCCAGAGAAGAACCAAGCTAAGCCAGCTCCATCCGCACCAAAAGCACCAGAGAAGGATCAAGCTCAACCAGCTCCATCCGCTCCGAAAGCTCCAGAGAAGAATCAAGCTAAGCCAGCTCCGTCTGCTCCGAAAACTCCAGAGAAGAATGAAGCTAAACCAGCTCCGTCAGCTCCAAAAGTGCCAGAGAAGAACCAAGCTAAGCCAGCACCGTCCGCTCCAAAAGCAGCAGAGAAGGGTGTAGCTAAGCCAGCTCCATCCGCACCAAAAGCTCCAGAGAAGAATCAAGCTCAACCAGCTCCATCTGCGCCAAAAGCAGCAGAGAAGGGTGTAGCTAAGCCAGCTCCGTCTGCGCCAAAAGCAGCAGGCAAGAAGGTAACTACTAAGGCCACTGGGACAGTAAAGAAAGCCGACAAGAAAGTAGCGAAGGCTAGTCGAAAAGAATCGAAAGACGAGAAAAAAGAAGTGGCTGGCAAATTGCCTGCTAAAGAAGACAAAAAAGAAGTGACTGGCAAATTGCCTGCTAAAGAAGGCAAAAAAGAAGTGACTGGCAAATTGTCTGCGAAAGATAAGAAGTCTGTAAAAGATGACAAGCCAATAAAAGATGAGAAGTCTGCAAAAGATGATAAGTCTGTAAAAGAAACTAAAGCCAAAGAAACTAGCAAAACTGATCCAAAAGAAAATAATCAGTTGACGGATGAGCAAATGAATGGAGAACAAGCAAGCAAGAAAACAAGCAACAGTTCTTCCAAGACAATAGCAGTCGCAATGGCTACAGCTGCAGTAGGTGGACTTGTCGTCACTCGTTTCAAAAAGATGTAAGGAAGTTTCTAGTAGACTGATGTTACTATAAAATCCTGGGATCATTTTTATTGGTACGGGTATTGTCCAAAAGATACTTGTTGAATTAGCCCTTAGAAAGTAAAAACGTTCTGGGGGATATAAAGAGAAGAGGCGGTAAAATAGCTACAGGCACAGCTATAACCGTCTCTTCTTATGCTAGAGATCAGATTTAGGGATAGCTTATAGACCATAAGAAAAGCCCTAACCTAGCGCTAGGGGAACACTTTTCAAACTTTGGATAGCCCCCAAGAAACAAGGCAGACACTCTTATCAATTTTTTAAGCTTTTTTCTTGCGCTTTTTGATACAATAAGAAAAGAAATGTGCTTGAGGGATGACCCTCAATTGATCAATTTAAAGGAGTAAGTAATGAGTTTTTTTAAAGAATTTTTCCGTCCAGAAGAAGATGGGTTTATTTTCCAGCCATTTTCTTTTTGGCACTATGTGTTGATTGTCACCTTGCTTTCAGGCGCTTGGATCATTTTTAAGCATCGTGAACACATTCGTCAAAATAAGCGCTTGAATCACTGGCTTAAAGTCAGCTTTATCGTGATGGCTGTATTAGATCAATTCCTCTATATGTATTTCTGCTTCTTCTTAAGGAAGGACGGTTGGGTAGAAGGTTTACCCCTTTATTCCTGCCGAGCAGCTCTCTATATGGGCGTTATTGCTTTAATCACAGACTTTAAACCATTGAAAGGTGTGACTGTTTATTGGGGCTTATTCGGGGGCGTGTTACCGATGATTCAACCCGATATGCTACATTATTCATGGCCACATTTTACCAATGTGCATTTCTTTATTTTCCATTTCATGATTTTCTGGCTAGCCAACTACTTCCTATTTGTAGATGGGTATGATTTTGATGCAAAGAGCTACCGCTATGCCTTTTTAGTAGTGAATGCCTTCCTGACCTTTACCTTGATCGTCAATATGTTGGTTGGGGCAAATTATGCCTATATGTTCCATAGTCCAGTTCTTAAAGGCTTGTTTGACCGTTTGCCGAAAGTGCTTTACGTAGCTTTCATCTATGGGGTATACAATAGCTTAGTGTTCTTGGTTCATGCGACTTGTTTGAAACTATCCTTGCCAGATTTAGCCAAAGCCTCTGCTTTAAGGTCTTTAGCAGGAGAAGAAGATGCCTGTCTAGCGAGTGAACAGCAGGATTAAGAAAGTGGATCAGTCGATCGGGATTGCTGTTCAGAAAATGCTGATGGTTGGTCAGTAAACGAGGATTGCTGGTCAGAAAAATGCTGAATGTTGGTTAGAAAACGAGGGTTGCTGATCAGAAAATTCTTGAAGACAAGCGACAAGATGTCGTAAAAACACTTAACGATGGTGAAAAAGACATTGAACGATGGTGAAAATAACTATTGAGCGATGTCGTAAAAACCAATGAATGATGGTAAAAATTATCGAACGATAAAGAGACAAAAAGGAGGAAATAACCTCCTTTTTTGCTTTATTAGGTCAAAATGACCTAGAGTAAATAGGTTTAGACAGGGATTACCGTCAGCTGACGGCAGATCTAGAAGACTGGCTGAATGATCTAGAAGTTTGCCTGAATGATCCAGAAGTCTAGTTGAATGATCCAGAAGTCTGGCTGAAGAAAATTTAAAATGAAAGAGCAAAAAAGGTTTGACAGCTTATAGTCAACATGATATTCTATCTTAGGTGTCTTTATTCACTGGTTGATAGAATCAGACGTGCTGAATAGGATGAAGGCCCAGAGACAGCTTTACAGGTGTCGTTTTTTTACAAAAAGAAAAAACACGCCTGGCAATGTGTACAAGGCTAAAGGCCAGATAACACAAAAAATAGACAAATGATCTACTGAAGGAGGAAGAACTGATGCCTACAATTAATCAGTTGGTTCGGAAAGGACGTCACAGTCACGTCGAAAAATCCAAATCACCAGCGCTTAACAAAGGGTATAACAGCTTTAAGAAATCACAAACAAACACGAACTCTCCTCAAAAACGTGGAGTTTGCACTCGTGTTGGGACAATGACACCTAAGAAACCTAACTCTGCTTTGCGTAAATACGCTCGTGTGCGCTTGTCCAACTTAATCGAAGTGACAGCTTACATTCCAGGGATTGGCCACAACTTGCAAGAACACAGTGTGGTATTGATCCGTGGGGGCCGTGTAAAAGACTTGCCAGGGGTTCGTTACCATATCGTCCGCGGTGCTTTAGATACTGCTGGTGTGGACAACCGTCGTCAATCACGTTCTAAATATGGAACGAAGAAACCTAAAAAATAAACCATTAATCATTGAAAGGAGTGCTTTGAATGCCTCGTAAAGGTCCAGTCGCAAAGCGCGATGTTTTACCAGATCCAATTTACAATTCTAAGCTCGTTACGCGTTGTATTAACCGTTTGATGGTTGATGGGAAACGCGGGAAAGCTGCAACTATTTTATACCAAGCTTTCGAAATCATTAAAGAAGATACAGGGAACAACCCAATCGAAGTTTTCGACGAAGCAATGAAGAACGTTATGCCTGTTCTTGAAGTTAAAGCTCGTCGTATCGGTGGTTCTAACTACCAAGTTCCAGTTGAAGTACGTCCTGACCGTCGTACAGCTTTAGCTCTTCGTTGGTTAGTTAACTACGCTCGTTTGCGTGGGGAAGGCACTATGGAAGTTCGTTTAGCTCGTGAAATCATGGACGCTGCAAACAACACAGGGGCTTCTGTACGTAAACGTGAAGAAGTACATCGTATGGCTGAAGCTAACAAAGCTTTTGCTCATTACAGATGGTAATTTTTACCAGTACATCCTTTATTATTTAAGAAAGAGAGGGTCCTATTAAACTATGGCTACTAGAGACTTTTCACTAGAAAACACTCGTAACATTGGTATCATGGCCCACATCGACGCCGGTAAAACAACTTGTACCGAGCGTATCTTGTACTACACTGGTAAAATCCATAAAATTGGTGAAACCCATGAAGGGGCTTCTCAAATGGACTGGATGGAACAGGAACAAGAACGTGGGATTACCATTACCTCTGCTGCTACAACTGCTCAATGGAAGGGCAACCGGATCAACATCATCGATACTCCAGGGCACGTGGACTTCACTGTCGAAGTAGAACGTTCTCTACGGGTTCTTGACGGGGCGGTAACAATTTTGGACGCTCAATCTGGTGTAGAACCTCAAACAGAAACTGTATGGCGCCAAGCAACAACTTACGGTGTACCTCGTATCGTGTTTGTGAACAAGATGGACAAGATTGGTGCAGACTTCTTATACTCTGTAAAAACTTTGCATGACCGTCTTCAAGCTAACGCTCATCCAGTTCAATTACCAATCGGTTCAGAAGATAACTTCAAAGGGGTTATCGACTTAATCCATCAAAAAGCCTACATCTACGAAGATGACTTGGGTACAGTTATTGATGAAGAAGATATTCCAGAAGACTACAAAGAACTTGCTTTAGAATGGCGCGACAAATTAGTTGAAGCTGTAGCTGAAACTGATGAAGATTTGATGATGGCTTATCTTGAAGGAGAAGAAATCTCTGAAGAAGACTTAAAAGCTGCTATCCGTCGGGCTACTTTGAAAGTAGAATTCTACCCAGTATTTGCTGGTTCTGCCTTCAAGAATAAAGGGGTTCAACCTCTTCTTGATGGGGTTATTGACTACCTACCAGCTCCAACTGACGTTGAAGCTATCAAGGGCGTACGTCCCGGTGAAGGTGGCGAAGAAGTTGTTCGTCATGCTAGTGATGATGAACCATTTGCAGCCCTAGCCTTCAAGGTAATGACAGACCCTTATGTTGGTCGTTTAACTTTCTTCCGTGTTTACTCTGGTACATTGAAGTCTGGTTCTTACGTCCAAAATGCAACTAAGGGCAAACGTGAACGTGTTGGTCGTATCCTATTGATGCACGCTAACTCTCGTTCAGAAGTTGACCAAGTCTTTGCAGGGGACATCGCAGCTGCTGTTGGTTTGAAGGATACAGGTACAGGTGACTCCTTAACTGACGTAGATGACCAAGTAATCTTGGAATCTATGGAATTCCCAGAACCAGTTATCGAAGTAGCTATTGAACCTAAATCTAAAGCTGACCAAGACAAGATGTCTATCGCTCTTCAAAAACTATCTGAAGAAGACCCAACCTTCCGTGCATCTACTGACCAAGAAACTGGTCAAACTATCATTGCCGGGATGGGTGAATTGCACTTGGATATCATCGTTGACCGTTTGAAACGTGAATTCAAGGTGGAAGCTACTGTAGGTGCTCCTCAAGTATCCTACCGTGAAACCTTCCGTCAAGCTACTCAAGCTGAAGGTAAATTCGTTCGTCAATCTGGTGGTAAAGGGCAATATGGTCACGTTTGGATTGAATTCACACCAAACGAAGAAGGCGCAGGTTTCGAATTCGAAAACGCCATCGTTGGTGGGGTTGTGCCTCGTGAATACATTCCAGCTGTTGAAGCAGGTTTGAAAGACTCTATGGAAAATGGTGTCTTGGCTGGCTTCCCAATGGTTGACATTAAGGCTAAACTTTATGATGGTTCTTACCATGATGTCGACTCCAGTGAAACAGCCTTCAAAGTTGCTGCTTCTATGGCTTTACGTGCTGCCGCTAAGACAGCTAAACCAGTTATTTTGGAACCTATCATGGCAGTTGAAATCACTGTTCCAGAAGAATACTTCGGGGACGTTATGGGTCATGTCAATGCTCGTCGTGGGCAAATTGAAGGGACCGAAATGCGGGCTAATGCTCAAATCATCAAAGCGATGATCCCATTATCAGAAATGTTTGGTTATGCAACAACTCTACGTTCTGCAACTCAAGGTCGTGGGACATTCACTATGCAATTTGATCACTATTCTGATCTACCTAAGAGCATCCAAGAAGAGATCATTGAAAAATATGGTCATAAGAAATCTGAGTAAGTCTTATCAGTAAGAAAATAGGTGGGAATAGTTGACTATTCCCACTGTTACTCGGTATAATCTAATTAGCTAGGCGTTTTTTCAAACGTTTAAACTAACACCTAAATTTAGGAGGAATTAAGACATATGGCAAAAGAAAAATACGATCGTTCTAAACCCCATTTGAATATTGGGACCATCGGACACGTTGACCATGGTAAAACAACTTTAACAGCAGCTATTACTTCTGTATTAGCTAAGAAAGGTTACGCAGAAGTTTCTGACTACGCTTCTATCGATAAAGCTCCTGAAGAACGCGAACGCGGTATCACTATCAACACTTCTCACGTTGAATACCAAACTGACGCACGTCACTACGCTCACGTTGACTGCCCAGGCCACGCGGACTACGTTAAAAACATGATCACTGGTGCTGCCCAAATGGACGGTGCGATCTTGGTTGTATCTGCTGCTGACGGTCCAATGCCTCAAACACGTGAACACATCCTCTTGTCTCGCCAAGTAGGTGTTCCTTACATCGTTGTATTCTTGAACAAGATGGACTTAGTTGACGACCCTGAATTGGTTGAATTGGTTGAAATGGAAATCCGTGACCTATTGTCTGAATATGACTTCCCAGGTGACGATATTCCAATTATCGCTGGTTCTGCTTTGAAAGCTATCGAAGGCGATCCAGAATACGAACAAAAGATTTTGGACTTGATGGATGCTGTTGACGAATACATCCCAACTCCAGAACGTGAAACTGACTTGCCATTCATGATGCCAGTCGAAGACGTATTCTCTATCACTGGTCGTGGTACTGTTGCAACTGGTCGTGTTGAACGTGGGACTATTAAAGTCGGCGACGAAGTTGAAATCGTTGGTATCGAAGACACTCAAAAGACTACTGTTACAGGTGTTGAAATGTTCCGTAAATTACTTGACTTCGCTCAAGCTGGGGACAACATTGGTACTCTTCTTCGTGGGATTACTCGTGAACACATCCAACGTGGTCAAGTATTGGCTCAACCAGGGACAATCACTCCACATACTAAATTCAAAGCTGAAGTTTACGTATTGACTAAAGAAGAAGGTGGACGTCACACTCCATTCTTCTCTAACTACCGTCCACAATTCTACTTCCGTACAACTGATATCACAGGTGTTGTAGAATTGCCAGAAGGTACTGAAATGGTTATGCCTGGTGACAACGTTACTATGGAAGTAGAATTGATCCACCCAATCGCTATCGAAGAAGGTACTAAATTCTCTATCCGTGAAGGTGGCCGTACTGTAGGTGCCGGCGTTGTTTCTCAAATCGAAGGCTAATTAACGATTTAAGTTAATTAAGCGTTTGTCGATGCGTCAATTTTTGGAAAGCTAACTTTCCACCCTATGTTCAGACAGATAGCACTCTCTTTTGAGGGTGCTTTTTTATTTGCCTTTTTTGACAGAACTTCATCCATGAAAAAGATGTTGGCTTTTCACCGACAAGGAAAAGCATAAAGCCTGAAGAAGAGGGTATCTCTTTTTTGGACTTGTTGATCTAGAGAAGTTGCTTGGGTCATTATGTTTAAGTGACGGATCCCATCAGCTAACTATAATACCTCATCTCTTACTAGCAACTTGGGGATTATCCTAGTCAACTTTACTTTTTGACTAAGGCAAGGGCTGTCTAAAAAGTGAAAGTGAATTCTCTAGATTTCCTTTGTTGACTCCTTGTTTTGTATACAAAGCTTTGAAGATTGAAGATAAATGCTTTACAAAAATTAGAACTATTCTTTAAAAAGAGATTAAATCTATTGATAAAAATAGAAGAATTTGCAAAAATAAAATTGATAGCGGTTACTTATTTCTGTGGACTTTGTGTGGAAAAAAGCGAGGAGAGTTTGTAGGACGGGAAGGCTTTATGGTCGATCTCGTCAATGGGTGAAACAGTGTCTAATAGGGGAAAGTCATCTCATCCTTCTAAAGATAGATGACTGGTCTAAAGGGGTAAGGAGGATTGCGATGATTAAGAAAGATAAGTCGGATCTTGTAAAACGTAGATTAAAGCAGGGATCTGAAGAAAAGCTAGTGTTGAATCCATGGGTAAAAAGAGTGGGGCAGGTGACTTTAACCACCACCATTCTTTGCCTAGGTGCTTGTCAGTTGGTCTTGGCAGCAGAAGCAAATGAAGAAAGCAATAAACCTAAAATAGCTCGTGAGGAACGTGTAGGAAACCATTCGGCAAGTGAGGAGCTTGCTCCTTCTGGTAGGGAAGATCCTGTTTCTAACGAGCCTGTGGAAGGAAATGGCTCTCAAGCAGGTATTGGAAATGAGAATGCGGAAGTTTTGAAAGATAGAAGAAATGACGGTTTATCCGACGAGAATAAACCGGCTAAAGAAAGTGACGCTCACGCTTCATCCGAAAAGCGAGAAAATAGCGGGGGGGTAGCTTTATCTGATAAGGAGAAAAAAGATCCTAATGGAGACTTGCCAATAACTGATAAAGTATACCCTTCTTCTCAGGACGATGAAAAGGACAAGGGCGAGGAGTCTAATGAAAGACGTGATAAGGTCGATAAAGTGTCTCGTCCAACTCTCAGTCAGCCTGTAAATGATAGGGAAAATCTTCTTGAACGCCATGAGGGTAGCTCTCTTGATAGGAGTCCACTTCCCTCAAGTGTTTTGACTGCTTTGAGAAGTGATCCCTCGCAACAAGTGGATACCGTGGTTGAGCTCAAAACAGAAGGATTTGGCGATAAGCCATTCGATTGGAATTTGTTACCGGATAAGAAAGTGACCGTTAAATTCCGATATACGAAGACAGATCCTGCAATCGTTGATTTTCAGCAGACTCTTGAATTTACAAAAGAAGGGACAAAATCCACCTATGTAGGCTGGCCTACTGTAGGGATAGAAGCAGCCTCAGTTTATGCGGAAATAGGGACAAGGCGTGTCCAATTTATCTCATCTTCTTCGACTGGTCAGGATGGAAAGTTGACCTTTAAGGTGACCTTGAGAGAATTACCAGATATCACAACGACATTTGAAGTTCGCTATCAAGATGCTTATGGGAAGGACTTAGAAAGTAGCGATTTGCCTTCTGAAACAGATACGATGCCCAAGTTTAAAGTGAAGATTAAAGAGAAATGCGAGCTTACTTTGCCGAATAAGAATGTCGATTTTGATTTACAAAACGATGATGATTTGGAAGAACAAGGGCTTTTTAGCGTGGATGAAATAGTTTCTATTACCGATACTATAAATGAAGTTGACTTGCGCAATCCATCGAATGTGACTGAAGTTACCATTGATGGTAAAAAGGAAGGAGATTTGACCATTGGGGATAAGCTCTATCATTATCTAATCTCCTATGATCCAAATGATGGGCATATTCGTATTCTTTTGACCTACCGTCCAAAGTGTCTTATCCCTGAAAAGGATGATCAAGATAAATTGCCAGCCCCCCCACAAGGCTATAAACGGGTAAGTTTTAACGCTAAAGGGGAAACGTTGGGTAAAAAGAAGGTCGACGGTGAATTTAAAGAAGGAGAAAGTCTTAGAGTTTTAGATATAAGAGCAGATCTGAAATGGACGGACTCAGACCTACAAGAGGCGATCAAAGACTTATTTGATGAGGATCTCCCTGCTATTTATAAAAATAAGGATCAAGAAAAGAAAGTTGACACGACCTATAAATTCAATAAATGGAATGAAGATATTTCAAAAAAGGATGAAGCAGTAGACACGAAAGAATTTCATGCCATTTATGAAGAAAAAGCCTATGTGCTCACAGAAGAGCCGAAAATAGCCAATGGGTCTGGTCAAAATGTAACAGATAGCGATTATGTCAAAGTGACCTTTGATCCGACTGGTAAAGGCTCAATTGGGTCATCTAATGACAGTTCAGCCCTCACGTATTGGGTCTTAAAAGATAGAACATGGGATCAAATTAAAGGCTACAAAAAAGATCCGAGCGATGAAAAACCAGTATTTGTCATTCCAACGCCAAAGTGGGATGCTAGTCATGATGGCGTTGATCGGAACTTCTTAGCTTGGAAGGAAAACGGCCAACAATACCTCTATCAAAATGGGCAACATGCTTTAGCGACTACCTTAACGGGTCAAGTCAATGGGGATAGGACCTTCACAGCACGTTTTAAAGCAGATGACTTTGTTTACTATACCCCGAAAAATGCTGATCAAGCAACTTCTTCGACAGATCAGAACGTTCCTACAGAAGACGCCTCGGGGAATGAAATCGACAAAGAGGATTACCATATCATTGCCTTCAAGGTAGAGGATGGGACTAAAGCCACTCTGAATAAGGGTGACGTGATTGACAAAAAAAAGAAAGCCACGGTTATTTCCGTCCTTGTGCGAAAAGGGACAAAATGGAAAAAGGATATTTATCCTAATGTGGAAGTAGAAAAGGATTATAAACTCTGGTATTGGCAAGATAGTCAAGGGAAGGTTTGGACGGCTGAGGAAGATGGAGAAATTGCTAATGGTGAAGTATTAACAGCCTATCTGATCAAGAATGGTCAAGATATAAGCAAGGAAGATCTTTCGAAACACCCTCTTCCTCAAGATCAAGTCTACAAGCTGACCCTTCAAAAAGACGACAAGTCCATTGCGGATGATAATTCTGATTCAAATCAATCCCAATACAATAAGACCTATGCGATCTTTAAGGGATCTAGCTTGAGTCAAGCTGGAATTACTCTTACGGCACCAAAAGCAAAAGAAGGCTTCAAAGATCCGAAATGGTATAAGGGTCAGGAGGAAACAGGCAAGGAAGATATTAGCTCAGAAACTATTAATCAAGATACTGTCTTCAAAGCCTCAGCAACCGCTCAAACGACCGCCGAACGTCTACAAGAAAAATCTGCCCTAGTCGCTAAGACGATAGCTGTCTTCAAGAATGATGCGATCACTTGGAAGGATGGTTTAAGCCTGAACGAGGGCTTGACGCAAGATGAAAAAGCAGCTGTAGAGCAAGCTTTGAAAGATGCCACAGTGACGGATGTGACAAACCCAGCTCGGACGAGTAATGGGAAAGGTGAATTCAAGGGTACGTTGAAAGTGACCTTTAAAGATGGCTCAAGCCTATCGATTGACAATCAATTCCTCTTGGTTTATGAAAATGGCACGACTTACCCAGAAGCTGGGAAGGTTATCCCAAAGGATGGAGTCAAGGTAACCTTTAGCCGAGACGAAGACTCTGTGGAAGAAGAAGGCTTCACGAATCTCAAGCCAATTTTAGTGAAGAAGGGGACGACTGTTCCAGAGAACAAATTCCCACAAGCTAAGGTGAAGGCAGGCTATAAGAACATGACTTGGGCACCAGAGAAGGCCAAAGAAGTGGATCAAGATCAAGAATTCAAAGCCTCAGCGACTGCCAAAACGACCGCCGAACGCCTACAAGAGAAATCCGCCTTAGTCGCTAAGACGATAGTGGTCTTCAAGGGGGATACTATCACTTGGAAGGATGGTTTAGGTCTGAAAGATGGCTTGACGAAAGAAGAAAAAGCAGCTGTTGAGGAAGCTTTGAAAGATGCCACGGTGACCGATGCGACAAACCCAGCTCGGACGAGTGGCAAAGAGGGCGAATTCAAGGGTACGTTGAAAGTGACCTTTAAAGATGGTTCAAGCCTCTCTATCGACAAGCAAACGCTCTTGGTTTATGAAAATGGCACGACTTACCCTGAAGATGGGAAGGTTATTCCAAAAGATGGAGTCAAGGTGACCTTTAGCCGAGACGATAAGTCTGTGGAAGCAGAAGGTTTCGAAAACATTTCTCCACTCTTAGTGAAGAAAGGGACGGCTATTCCATCGGACAAATTCCCACAAGCTAAGGCTAAGTCAGGTTATAAGAATCTGACTTGGGCACCAGAGAAGGCCAAAGAAGTGGATCAAGATACTGTCTTTAAAGCTTCAGCAACTGCTCAAACGACCGCCGAACGTCTACAAGAGAAATCTGCCTTAGTCGCTAAGACGATAGCTGTCTTCAAGGGCGATGATATCACTTGGAAGGACGGTTTAGGTCTGAAAGAGGGCTTGACGGATGAAGATCAGAAAGCTGTCGAGCAAGCTTTGAAAGATGCCACAGTGACTGATGTGACAGATCCAGCTCGGACGAGTAATGGGAAAGGTGAATTCAAGGGTACCTTGAAAGTGACCTTTGCGGATAAATCAGTTTTGGAAATTAAGGAACAAACTCTCTTGGTTTATGAAAATGGCACGCCTTACCCAGAAGCAGGGAAAGTTATTCCAAAGGATGGAGTCAAGGTGACCTTTAGCCGAGACGATGCATCTGTGGCAGAAGAAGGCTTCACTAATATCACGCCACTCTTAGTGAAGAAGGGGACGGCTGTTCCATCGGACAAATTCCCACAAGCTAAGGCTAAGGCGGGCTATAAGAACCTGACTTGGACGCCAGACAAGGATCAAAAAGTGGATCAAGATAAAGAATTCAAAGCTTCAGCGACTGCCAAAACGACCGCCGAACGTCTACAAGAAAAATCTGCCCTAGTCGCTAAGACGATAGCTGTCTTCAAGAATGATGCGATCACTTGGAAGGATGGTTTAGGTCTGAAAGAGGGCTTGACGGAAGAAGAAAAAGTAGCTGTCGAGAAAGCTTTGAAAGATGCCACGGTGACAGATGCGACAAGCCCAACTCGGACGAGTAATGCGAAAGGCGAATTCAAGGGTACGTTGAAAGTGACCTTTGCGGATAAATCAGTTTTGGAAATTAAGGATCAAACTCTCCTGGTTTATGAAAATAAACAAGAAATAACGACCGAGAACAAGGATAAGCCGAAACCGTCGAATTCCGTCCTTGTTGAGTATAAAAAAGGAGAAGGTATACAAGCTCTTGAACCAGACAATAAGCAAATCCTCGTTAAAATAGGCACAAGCTTAGAAAAAACCGATTTTCCAGCTACTAGACTGTCGGAAGGATACGAAGGGCCAGTGCAATGGACCGGGAATGGAGATAATGAAGGCTTAACGGTGTCGAAGACAAATAACATCTTTACAGCGAAAGCGACGAAGAAAGCTCCGTTGCCACCAAAACCAGATGATGGTGAGAAACCAACTCCACCGAAACCGGGCGATGGTGACAAGCCAACGCCACCGAAACCAGACGATGGTGAGAAACCAACTCCGCCTAAGCCAGACGATGGTGATAAGCCAACTCCGCCTAAGCCAGACGACGGAGATAAGCCAACACCGCCAAAACCGGACGATGAGGGCGAAAAACCAACGCCGCCAAAACCAGACGACGGCGGAAAACCAACGCCGCCAAAACCAGACGACGGCGGAAAACCAACACCGCCAAAACCGGATGATGAGGGCGATAAGCCAACTCCACCGAAACCGGGCGATGGTGACAAGCCAACGCCACCGAAACCAGACGATGGTGAGAAACCAACTCCGCCTAAGCCAGACGATGGTGATAAGCCAACGCCGCCTAAGCCAGACGACGGAGATAAGCCAACACCGCCAAAACCGGACGATGAGGGCGAAAAACCAACGCCGCCAAAACCAGACGACGGCGGAAAACCAACGCCGCCAAAACCAGACGACGGCGGAAAACCAACACCGCCAAAACCGGATGATGAGGGCGATAAGCCAACGCCACCTAAGCCAGACGAAGAGGGCGAAAAACCAACGCCACCAAAACCGGACGATGGAGGCAAACCAACGCCACCAAAACCGGACGATGGTGAAAAGCCAACTCCACCGAAACCAGACGACGGTGAGAAGCCAACTCCGCCTAAACCAGACGATGGAGGCAAACCAACGCCACCTAAGCCAGACGATGGAGAGAAACCGACTCCACCAAAACCGGACGATGGTGAAAAGCCAACTCCACCGAAACCAGACGACGGTGAGAAGCCAACTCCGCCTAAACCAGACGATGGAGGCAAACCAACGCCACCTAAGCCAGACGATGAGGGCGACAAGCCAACACCACCGAAACCGGACGATGGTGACAAGCCAACTCCACCAAAACCAGACGATGAGGGTGGTGACAAGCCGACGCCACCGAAGCCGGACGATGGCGAGAAACCAACGCCACCGAAGCCAGGAGGAGGAACGGATAAGCCGACTCCAGAGCCTGGTGGAGATGAGCAAAAGCCAAAGCCAGATAAAGGGGATCAAAAACATCCTGAAAAGCCAGTAAATCCTAATGGGGACAAGCCTTCTGGAAAAGATCAAAACAGTCATGGCTCAACTGGTCATAAAAAAGGTCAAGTTGGAAGTGAATCCACTACGGCAACTCCTGCAGGCAATAAGGCTTCGGGCACTTTGCCTCAAACTGGTAGTGAAGAAACAGCTCTATCAACATTATGGGGAATGCTTTCTCTAGCGGCTGCTGCTTGTGTGAAACGTTTAAAAGGGAAAAAAGACTAAAAGATAACACAAGGCACGTCTAGTAGCTGAAAAGAAATGGATAGTAGCTAAAAGGAACTGAATAATAGCCAAATAATAGCAAGATTAGTACAAACTATAGTAAAGAAAAATAGCTGAATCCATCAGACCCTCTTAGTCAGGCGCTTGAAAAAGATGCCTACTTCTAAGAGGGTTTTTCGGCTTATTATCCAAAAGGCTTTACGAACAATAAAGTAAGCGCTTGCTCTTTAGCTAAGTGAATTGTTATAATGAAGCTAGCGTATAACTTATTGAAAGCAAGGGAGAGGCCTATGACGACATCAACTTATATTATGGCGATTGATCAAGGGACGACGAGTTCTCGGGCGATTATTTTTGATAAACAAGCGCAAATTATAACGATTGCACAAAAGGAATTTCCACAGCATTTTCCTCATTCGGGTTGGGTGGAACATGATCCTAATGATATTTGGCAGTCAGTTCAATCAGTTATTGCGACGGCCTTTATTCAAAGTGGGATTAAGCCAGAACAAATTGAAGCAATTGGGATAACGAATCAACGGGAAACGACAGTTGTGTGGGATAAGCAAACCGGTTTACCTATTTATCCTGCGATCGTTTGGCAATCACGGCAGTCAGCTCCTATTATCGATGAGTTAGTGGCAAAGGGTTACGAAAAATTCTTCCATGAAAAAACGGGGCTCATTTTAGATCCTTACTTCTCAGCCAGTAAAATTCGTTTTATCTTAGACCATGTCGACGGGGCTCAAGAGCGAGCTGAGGCAGGGGAATTGCTGTTTGGTACGATTGATACATGGTTGGTTTGGAAATTGACAGATGGGAAATCGCATGTAACAGATTATACTAATGCTTCTAGAACCATTCTTTTTAATATCAATGACTTGAAGTGGGACGAAGAGATTCTTGAATTATTGAATATTCCAAAGATTATGCTTCCGGAAGTACGCTCGAATTCCGAGGTTTATGGCTATACGGCACCCTATCATTTTTATGGAGGTTCTGTCCCTATTGCTGGAATGGCTGGAGACCAACAGGCGGCTTTGATTGGACATCTTGCTTTAGAAAAAGGTATGGTAAAGAATACTTATGGCACGGGTTCCTTTATTGTGATGAATACGGGAGCAAGTCCAAAGTATTCAGAGAATCGTCTCTTAACGACTATTGCTTACAAGCTTGGTGATAGAATAGCTTATGCGCTAGAAGGGTCTATTTTTGTCGCTGGATCAGCCGTCCAATGGTTAAGGGATAGTGTCCATATGGTTGAAACGGCAAAAGAAACGGAGAGACTGGCGCAAGAATCGAAAACGAACGATGATATTTACATGGTACCGGCTTTTACGGGTCTTGGAGCACCTTATTGGAATTCAAAGGCAAGAGGGGCTATTTTTGGGATGACTCGTGCCACAAATAATGCCGATTTAGCCAAAGCCACTTTGCAAGCTATTGCCTATCAAGTGAAAGATGTCATGGAACTGATGCAGAAAGAAACGGGGATGCCTATTCCTGTCTTGAAAGTAGATGGAGGGGCGTCAGTCAACAAGTATCTCATGCAATTCCAAGCAGATATTTTGGACTGTCCTATAGAACGACCAGACGATGTGGAAACAACAGCACTTGGGGCAGCCTATTTAGCAGGGCTTGCGATTGGCTTCTTTAAGGACTGGGCAAGTTTGGAAAATCTAAAAGAAGGCGTTACAGCTTATACGCCAGCCATGACAAAAGAAAAGAGAGAACGTTTATATAAAGGCTGGAAACGAGCAGTAAAGGCAACGGAAAGTTTTAGTCAGGAAGAAGAGATATAGCCTGTTGGATCTTGGCGTGATGAATCAGTAGAATGGGACACATAGCATGCTTCTTAAAAAAGTTCTTCTAGATGAACTTGGTCAAGAATCAGTAGAATGGGACACATAGCATAGATGAATGAAGAGGGCTTTGATGTTGGATCAAGCCCTTTTTAGTATGGGCAGATGTTGGGATCAAGATCTCTTTAAGTGGCAAATCGGAAATCCTCTTTGAAGTGGCAAATTAAAAATGCCATTTATAAGGAAGAAACTAGAAAAAAAGCAAAAATAGCTGGTGGGAGAACTGGCGACAATAGGCCGATCCAGTGGAGGGAGATAGCAGAAAGTTGGTTATGAAAAAAAGCCTAGTTGACCGAAAGAGCTTACAGCAAGTCCATCGCAAAAAACACAAAAAAACTTGAAATAATTTAGATCTAATCCTTGAAAAGTCCCTAGGGTATCTGTATAATATGAAAAGTGTTGTTCTATAAATATTTCTAGAAGTGCGTCTTTTCTGGAAGTTACTCACCAAAAGAGACGAGCTGAAGGAAGAAGAACACACACCCCCTAGGAAGTACCGAGGGGGAGCGTTGAAGCGGGAGGTTGCGACACGCCCGGATGCATTGCCACTGAAGGGCACAGTCGGATATTCACGTGGAGCTAGTCATTGCTAAACAATTGACGAAGGAGGGTCATTATGGCAAAACAAAAAATCCGGATTCGGTTGAAAGCTTACGAACACCGTGCTTTAGACCAATCTGCAGAAAAAATCGTTGAGACGGCAAAAAGAACAGGTGCTGGCGTAGCTGGTCCTATTCCATTGCCAACCGAAAGATCTTTATACACAGTTATTCGTGCAACGCACAAGTATAAAGACTCTCGTGAACAGTTCGAAATGCGGACACACAAACGTCTGATCGACATTTTGAACCCAACACCAAAAACTGTTGACGCATTAATGAAGCTTGACTTGCCAAGCGGCGTTGACATCGAAATCAAATTATAATAAATGGAGGTGTAACCATGACTAAAGGAATCTTAGGTCGTAAAGTTGGTATGACTCAATACTTTACTGAAAATGGCGAATTAGTTCCTGTAACAGTAATCGAAGCTACTCCAAACGTAGTTCTTCAAGTTAAAACTGTTGAAACTGATGGCTATGAAGCAGTGCAATTGGGCTACCAAGATAAACGCGAGGTTTTAGCAAACCAACCGGAAAAAGGTCATGTAGCAAAAGCAAATGCTACTCCTAAGCGCTTCATTCGCGAATTCAGCAATGTCGAGCTTAGCGAGTATGAAGTTGGACAAGAAGTGAAAGTAGACACATTCTCTGCTGGAGATATTGTTGACGTCACGGGGACATCTAAGGGTAAAGGTTTCCAAGGGGCTATCAAACGCCACAACCAATCTCGTGGTCCTATGGCTCACGGTTCTCGTTACCACCGTCGCCCTGGTTCAATGGGTATGGCTTCTGATGCTTCTAAAGTATTCAAAGGCAAAAACCTTCCAGGTCAAATGGGTGGCCACCAAGTAACTATCCAAAACTTGGAAATCGTAGCAGTTAATGCTGAAAAGAACGTTATCCTAATCAAAGGTAATGTTCCAGGCCCTAACAAATCATTAGTACAAATTAAATCTGCCATTAAAGGCGCTAAATAATTCGCGAAAGGAGGATAACACGTAATGGTTAAGGTTAATGTATTCACTCAAGATGGAGCAGCTAAAGGCGAAATCGAATTGAACGATGCAGTCTTCGGTATTACTCCTAACGAACATGTCATCTTTGATGCTATCATCATGCAAAGAGCTTCCTTACGCCAAGGGACTCACGCAGTTAAGAACCGTTCCGCAGTTAGCGGTGGTGGACGTAAACCATGGCGTCAAAAAGGGACAGGACGTGCCCGTCAAGGTTCTATCCGTTCTCCACAATGGGTAGGCGGTGGTGTGGTATTTGGTCCAACACCTCGTTCTTATAGCTACAAGTTGCCACGTAAAGTTCGTCGTTTAGCGTTGAAATCCGTGTTATCTCAAAAAGCTCAAGAACAATCTGTTGTTGTTTTAGAACAACTTAGCTATGAAACACCAAAAACAAAAGTCTTCAATGACTTACTTAAGAAATTAGACTTAACTCAAAAAGTCTTGCTTGTCTTGGAAGAAGGCAACGAAACAGCCGCTTTAGCAGCACGTAACTTAAGCAACGTGCGCGTGATCGAAGCATCTGACGTTAACGTATTGGATGTTGTTCACAGCGATGTAGTCCTCTTCACTAAACAAGCTCTTGAATCTGTAGAAGGAGGGCTTCAATAATGAATGTGTATGATGTTGTTAAACGTCCAGTCATCACGGAACAATCAATGAGCCAAATGGATGAAAAGAAATATACATTTGATGTTGATACCCGTGCAACTAAGACTCAAGTTAAAAATGCTGTAGAACAAATCTTCGATGTAAAAGTTTCTAAAGTGAACATTTTGAATGTTCGTGGGAAGAAAAAACGCATGGGTCGCTACGTTGGTTACACCAACAAACGTCGCAAAGCGATTGTTACCTTAACAGAAGCATCTAAAGACATCGAACTATTCGCATCTGAAGGCGAATAAATCACCAGTTAACAGGAGGGATACACGTGGCGATTAAAAAATATAGACCAACGTCTAACGGTCGTCGTAACATGACAGGTTATGATTTTAGCGAAATCACTAAAACAACACCTGAAAAATCGTTACTCGAATCATCTAAAAACCGTGCTGGTCGTAATTCGCAAGGTAAGATCACTGTTCGTCATCAAGGTGGTGGCCACAAACGTGCTTACCGTATCATCGATTTCAAACGGAACAAAGACGGTGTGATCGGAACAGTTGCTGCAATTGAATACGATCCAAACCGTACATCTAACATTGCTTTGATTCATTATGAAGATGGGGTTAAAACCTACATCATCGCACCTAAAGGCTTGAAAGTCGGTCAAAAGATTGAATCAGGTGAAAATGTGGACATCAAGTTAGGGAATGCTCTTCCATTAGGCAATATTCCTGACGGTACTGTTATCCACAACATCGAATTAAAACCAGGTAAGGGTGGCCAATTAGTTCGTTCTGCTGGGGCTCGTGCTCAAGTATTAGGGAACGAAGGTAAATACACTATGGTTCGCTTGAACTCTGGTGAAGTACGTTTAATCTTATCAACATGCCGTGCAACTATCGGTTCTGTTGGTAACGAACAACACGAATTGATTAACTTTGGTAAAGCTGGTCGTGCTCGCTGGATGCGCAAACGTCCTGAAGTACGTGGTTCTGTAATGAACCCTAACGATCACCCACACGGTGGTGGTGAAGGCCGTGCTCCAATCGGTCGTCCATCTCCAATGACTCCATGGGGTAAGAAAGCTCTTGGCTTGAAGACACGTCGCAAGAAGAAACATTCAAGCAAGTTAATCATCCGCGGACGCAAAAAATAATCATTAGATACTGGATAACTCTGGAAGGAGGATACGAACGTGACTCGTAGTTTGAAAAAAGGACCTTTCGTCGACGAACATTTGATGAAGAAGGTTGAAGCTGCTGCTCAATCCGACAAAAAAGTTGTAATTAAGACTTGGTCTCGTCGCTCAACAATCTTCCCAAATTTTGTTGGACAAACGATTGCCGTTTATGATGGGAGAAAACACGTCCCAGTTTACATCCAAGAAGATATGGTAGGACATAAATTAGGTGAATTCGCCCCAACCCGCACATTCCGTGGGCACGCTGGCGATGACAAGAAAACGAAAGTAAGATAACGAGGAGGAATAACCAATGGCAGAACGCATTACAAGCGCAAAAGCAACTGCAAAAACTGTCCGGATTGCACCTCGTAAGGTTCGTTTAGTGATCGATCTCATTAGAGGCAAAAAGGTCGGCGAAGCAATTGCTATTTTGAAGCACCAACGTCGTGGCGCTTCCCCAATTATTGAAAAAGTACTTAACTCCGCAATCGCTAATGCGGAACATAACTTCGATTTAGACGTGACGAATTTGGTTGTCACTGAAGCTTATGCTAACGAAGGACCAACGATGAAACGTTTCCGTCCACGTGCAAAAGGTTCAGCTTCACCAATTCTTAAGCGCACGAGCCACATCACGATTGTGGTATCAGAATCAGAGGAGGGATAATCAGTGGGTCAAAAAGTAAATCCAACAGGTATGCGTGTAGGCATCATCCGTGACTGGGATGCAAAATGGTATGCTGAAAAACAATATGCAGACTACCTTCACGAAGATTTGAAGATTCGCGATTACATCTACAAGACATTGAACGAAGCTTCTGTTTCTCGTATCGAAATCGAACGTGCAGCTAAACGCATCAACATTGCAATTCACACCGCAAAACCAGGTATGGTAATTGGTAAAGGCGGTTCTGAAGTTGAAAAACTACGTCAATCTCTTAACCAAGTGACTGGCAAAAAAGTTCATATCAACATCGTCGAAATCAAGAAACCTGATTTAGACGCTAAATTAGTGGCAGAAAGCATTGCACAACAATTAGAAAACCGTGTAGCTTTCCGTCGCGCTCAAAAACAAGCTATCCAACGCTCTATGCGTGCAGGTGCAAAAGGGATCAAAACTCAAGTATCTGGTCGTTTGAACGGTGCTGATATCGCTCGTTCCGAAAGCTACTCTGAAGGAACTGTTCCATTGCATACTTTACGTGCAGATATTGACTACGCTCATGAAGAAGCAGATACCACTTATGGTAAGTTAGGAGTAAAAACTTGGATTTATCGTGGTGAAATCTTGCCTACGAAAAATCTAGAAGGAGGGAAATAAGCATGTTAGTACCTAAACGTGTAAAACACCGTCGCGAATTCCGTGGTAAAATGCGCGGGGAAGCTAAAGGCGGCAAAGAAGTTGTTTTCGGTCAATTCGGTCTTCAAGCTGTTGATTCAAAATGGATCACTAACCGTCAAATCGAAGCAGCTCGTATTGCGATGACTCATTACATGAAACGTGGTGGGAAAGTCTGGATCAAAATTTTCCCTCACAAATCTTACACTGCAAAAGCTATCGGGGTTCGGATGGGTTCCGGTAAAGGGGCTCCAGAAGGTTGGGTTGCTCCAGTTAAACGCGGTAAAGTCTTATTTGAAGTTGGTGGGATTTCTGAAGAAGTGGCTCGTGAAGCATTACGTCTTGCTTCTCACAAATTGCCAATTCGTACGAAATTCGTAAGACGTGAAGAATTGGGTGGTGAATCGAATGAAGGCTAAAGACGTTAGAGCACTTTCTACTCAAGAATTAGTTAAGAAAGAACAAGAGTTCAAAGAAGAGTTGTTCAACTTGCGTTTCCAATTGGCTACTGGTCAATTAGAAAACACTGCTCGGATTAAAGAAGTCCGCAAATCGATTGCACGGATTAAAACCGAATTACGTCAACAAGAACTTAATCAACAATAGAATAAGATAGAAAAAGGAGGACAAGCCTCATGGATCGTAACCAACGCAAGGTATATCAAGGTCGCGTTGTGTCCGACAAAATGGACAAAACTATTATTGTCTCTGTGGATACTTACAAACAACATCCAACTTATGGCAAACGGGTAAAATACTCCAAACGCTTCAAAGCTCATGATGAAAACAATTCAGCTAAAATGGGCGATGTCGTTCGGATTATGGAAACACGTAAATTATCTAAAGACAAACATTTCCGTTTAGTTGAAATCGTTGAAGAATCAGTGATTATCTAAGCATTAACGACGGAAGGAGGAACTCAAAGTGATTCAAAGTGAAACTCGCTTAAAAGTAGCCGATAATTCAGGCGCTCGCGAAGTATTGACTGTTAAAGTACTTGGCGGTTCTGGCCGCAAAACAGCTAACATTGGTGATGTAATCGTTGCAACGGTTAAACAAGCAACACCAGGTGGCGTTGTTAAAAAAGGTGACGTCGTTAAGGCTGTAATCGTTCGGACTCGTTCTGGCGCACACAGAAAAGACGGTTCCTACATCAAATTTGATGAAAATGCTTGTGTTATCATTCGTGATGACAAGAGCCCACGTGGAACTCGTATCTTTGGCCCAGTTGCTCGTGAACTTCGTGATAACAACTACATGAAGATTATTTCATTAGCACCTGAAGTGATCTAATTAAAGGAGGTGCCTAACATGCATGTCAAAACAGGTGACAAAGTTAAAGTAATCGCCGGTAAAGATAAAGGCAAAGAAGGCGTTGTAACGCAAGCTTTCCCTAAAACTAACCGTGTCATTGTCGAAGGCGTAAACATCGCTAAGAAACATGCGCGCCCTTCTCAAGCTGATCAAATGGGCGGCATTAAAGAAATCGAACAAGCTATCCACGTGTCTAACGTGCAATTGATCGACCCAGCTACAGGTGAAGCAACTCGTACGGGTTCTCGTATCGAAGATGGCAAGAAAGTTCGCTACAACAAAAAAACTGGTGAAACTATCAAATAATCGAGGAAGGAGGATAAATAGTAATGAACCGTTTAAACCAAAAGTATAAAGAAACAGTTGTTCCGGCTTTAGTTGAGAAATTCTCATACAGCTCGATCATGCAAGTCCCTAAAGTTGAAAAAATCGTGATCAACATGGGGGTTGGTGACGCTGTAAGTAATTCTAAAAACTTAGAAAAAGCTGTTAACGAATTGACATTGATTTCTGGTCAAAAACCAGTTGTTACAACTGCTAAGAAATCTATCGCTGGCTTCCGCTTACGTGAAGGTATGCCAATCGGTACAAAAGTTACCCTTCGTGGTGAACGTATGTATGACTTCTTAGACAAGTTAATCTCTATTTCCCTTCCTCGGGTGCGTGACTTCCGTGGGGTTTCTAAGAAGAGCTTCGACGGCCGTGGGAACTATACATTAGGGGTTCGGGAACAATTAATCTTCCCAGAAATTTCTTACGATAACGTTGATAAGGTACGCGGGATGGACATTGTTATTGTAACAACCGCAAATACCGATGAAGAAGCAGCTGAGTTGTTAACTCAACTTGGTATGCCATTCAAGAAGTAATAAGGAGGCGAGTAGTTTGGCAAAAACATCAATGGTTCAAAAAAACCTTAAACCAAAGAAATTTTCGACACAAGAGTACACCCGTTGCGAACGCTGCGGACGCCCACACTCTGTATATCGTAAATTTAGACTATGCCGCATTTGCTTACGCGAACTTGCCTATAAGGGACAAATTCCTGGCTTGAAGAAAGCTAGCTGGTAATCAAGTAATAAGGGGGTAAACGTTAATGGTGATGACTGATCCAATCGCGGATTTCTTAACCCGTATTCGTAACGCAAACATGGTTCGCCACGCTTCATTTGAAGTGCCAAGCTCAAACATGAAAGTTGCGATCGCTGAAATTCTTAAACGCGAAGGCTTCATTAAAAACTATGAAGTTAAAGAAGACAACAAACAAAACACAATGCGTGTGTTCTTGAAGTACACCAAGGACAACGAACGTGTTATTTCTGGACTAAAACGTATCTCAAAACCAGGGCTACGTGTTTACGCTAAGACCGATGAAGTACCTAAAGTATTGAACGGTTTAGGGATTGCCTTGATTTCCACCTCGGAAGGCGTAATCACTGACAAAGAAGCCCGTGCCAAAAACGTTGGCGGCGAAGTGCTCGCTTACGTTTGGTAATTCTATAGGAGGTGTCAATCAGTGAGCCGTATCGGAAATAAAGTCATTGTAGTCCCAAACGGTGTCGAAGTGAAAGATCAAGACCGTACTATCACGGTTAAAGGTCCTAAAGGCGAAATGAGCTTTAGCTACAGCGATGCCTTAACTTTGACTGTAGAAGGCAATGAAATCTCAATTTCTCGCTCTTCTGATAAAAAAGACGTTCGTGCATTGCACGGCACAACTCGCGCTTTGATCAACAACATGATCATTGGTGTGAGCGAAGGATTTAAGAAAGAATTAGATTTAATCGGGGTTGGGTACCGTGCCCAATTACAAGGCAAGAAACTCGTATTGAACGTTGGTTACAGCCATCCTGTTGAATTCGAATTGCCAGAAGGTATTACTGTTGAAGTTCCTTCTAACACGAAATTGATCGTGTCCGGTTATGATAAAGAAGCAGTTGGCGACTTCTCTGCTAAAGTACGTGAAGTTCGTCCACCAGAACCTTATAAAGGCAAAGGGATTCGTTACACTGATGAATTCGTTCGTCGTAAAGAAGGTAAAACTGGTAAATAATAGGCCATTAGCGGCTTAACATAAAGAAACAAAGAGGTGAAAATTGTGATTTCAAAACCAGATAAAAACAAATTACGTCAAAAACGGCATGCCCGTGTACGCCGTCATATCTCTGGTACTGCTGAGTGCCCACGCTTAAACGTGTTCCGTTCCAACACAAACATCTACGCTCAATTAATTGATGACGTAGCGGGTGTGACGCTAGCAAGTGCCTCTACTCTTGATTCCGCAGTTTCTAAGGGGACTAAGACGGAACAAGCTGCACAAGTTGGTCAATTAATCGCAGAACGTGCTAAAGCAGCTTCTATTACGAATGTTGTCTTTGACCGTGGCGGTTATCTTTACCATGGCCGTGTTCAAGCATTGGCTGATGCCGCACGTGAAAACGGCTTGAAATTTTAAGAGAAGGAGGAATATATCTTTATGACTTTTATCGATCCCAATAAATTAGAACTTGAAGATCGCGTGGTCGCTATCAACCGTGTCTCTAAAGTTGTTAAAGGGGGCCGTCGTCTACGTTTTGCAGCCTTAGTCGTTGTCGGTGACAAGAACGGTCATGTCGGCTTTGGTACAGGGAAAGCTCAAGAAGTTCCAGAAGCTATCCGTAAAGCAATTGAAGACGGACGTAAGAACTTAATCGAAGTTCCTCGCGTTGGCTCTACAATTCCTCATGAAGTATTTGGTGAATTCTGTGGTGGTCGCGTTATGTTGAAACCAGCTATTTCCGGTTCTGGGGTAGCTGCTGGTGGTTCTGTTCGTGCCCTTATCGAATTGGCAGGGATTGCTGATATTACAAGTAAATCCTTGGGTTCCAACACACCAATCAACGTTATTCGTGCAACTATGGAAGGATTAAAATCCTTGAAGACTGTTGAACAAGTAGCAGAATTGCGTGGCAAATCTGTTGAAGAAATTTTGAACTAAGGAGGACAAACAAGTGGCTCAACTCAAAATTACCTTGAAAAAAAGCTTGATCGCTCGTCCTCAAAATCAAATCAGAACAGCCAAAGCGCTTGGTTTGACTAAAATCGGCAAAACTGCTGTGAGAACTGAAAATGACGCGATCAAAGGGATGATCCGCACTATTTCTCATTTAGTAAGCGTTGAGGAAGTTTAGATTACACGAGGAGGTGCCAAGAGATGAAATTACACGAATTACATCCTGCAGAAGGCTCACGTCAAACACGTAACCGTGTGGGTCGTGGTCAAGGTTCTGGGAATGGTAAAACATCTGGACGTGGTCAAAAAGGTCAAAAAGCACGTTCTGGTGGTAAAGTTCGTTTAGGTTTTGAAGGTGGGCAAATGCCTATTTTCCGCCGTATGCCTAAACGTGGCTTCAAGAACATTAACCGTAAAGAATATGCAGTGGTTAACGTTGAAGCATTGAACCGCTTTGAAGATGGCGCAACTGTTAAAGTTGTTGACCTAGTCGAAGCAGGTTTGGTGAAAGGTGTTAACGCTGGTGTTAAAGTGTTAGGCAAGGGTAAATTAGAACGTAAATTAACTGTTCAAGCGCACAAATTTAGCGCAACAGCAAAAGAATCTATTGAAGCGGCTGGTGGAACAGTAGAGGTGATCTAATGTTTCGTATGCTAAGGAACGCCCTATCAGTTAAAGATATTCGTCAACGTTTAGTCTTTACTTTCTTGATGTTGCTGGTCTTCCGAATTGGGAGTCAGATCACCGTTCCAGGAGTGAACTCTTCTGCTATCGAGGCTATTGCTAGTCAAGGCCTCTTTGGAATGTTGAACACTTTTGGCGGTGGGGCGTTGAGTCAGTATTCGGTTTTCGCTCTCGGGGTGTCACCGTATATTACGGCATCGATCGTTGTCCAACTCTTACAAATGGATATCGTACCACGCTTCGTGGAATGGTCTAAACAGGGGGAAGTGGGTCGGCGTAAGCTGAACCAGTTCACCCGCTATTTCACGATTGTTATCGCCTTTGTTCAATCCATTGGTTTGTCCATTGGCTTTAACGCCTTATCCAATTACGGCTTGGTCAATAACCCAGGGCCGCAAACCTATCTGACCATCGCTTTGATTTTAACAGCCGGTACCATGTTCTTAACCTGGATCGGTGATATGATTACAGTTAATGGTATAGGCAATGGTGTTTCAATTTTGATCTTTGGTGGGATCGTGGCTCGTCTGCCACAAGGTTTCTATAAGTTCTATATGAATTATTTCAATGGGCGCCCGCTGACCAATAATTGGAACAATCTTGGTTTTACTTTTGGCTTAATCCTAGCGATGATTTTGATCATTGTTTTCGTCGTTGTGATGGAAACGGCTCAACGTCGTTTACCGATTCAATATTCAAGACGTGCAACTGGTTCTCATGAAACTTCATGGTTACCATTAAAGATCAACTCGGCAGGGGTTATCCCAGTCATCTTTGCCTCATCCATTTTGATGGCTCCAGCTACCATTTTGAACTTATTCCAAGCGCAAATGGCAGGTAAAAAATGGTTCCAAATCTTAATGGAAGTCTTCAATATGCAGACAAAACTTGGGGCAAGTATTTACATTATTATGATTATCGTGTTCACTTATTTCTACGCTTTTGTTCAAGTAAACCCTGAAAAGGTGGCAGAAAACCTACAAAAACAAGGAAGCTATATTGTGAACGTACGTCCTGGTCGTGAAACAGAAGAATATCTGTCCGGCTTATTGGTACGTTTAAGTACTGTAGGGGCGTTTTACTTAGCACTTATTTCCTTGTTACCTATGATTGCCTCTAGTATTTGGGATTTACCGCCAGAAATCCGTATGGGCGGTACTAGCTTATTGATTGTCGTAGGGGTAGCTCTTGAAGCCGCACGGCAAATTGAAGGGCGAATGGTGACGCGTCGTTACATCGGTTTTATCGAGGAATAGGGTCCTTGAGGAGGTTTTTTCCAGTGAATACTATTTTAATGGGATTGCCAGGGGCCGGCAAAGGGACTCAGGCAGAAAAAATTGTCGCAACTTTCCAAATTCCACATATCTCAACAGGGGATATGTTCCGGGCAGCTATTGCGAACAAGACACCGCTTGGCTTAGAAGCTCAAGCTTATATCAACAAAGGTGAATTGGTTCCGGATGAAGTAACCAATGGGATCGTTAAAGAACGTCTGAGTCAAGACGATACCAAAAAAGGTTTCTTATTGGACGGTTATCCTCGTACCTTGGATCAAGCCCATGCCTTAGAGAAAACTCTATCAGACTTGGGCCGCCACTTAGATGTGGTCCTAAACATTGAGGTGGACGAACAATTACTGATGGATCGTCTAACGGGTCGGATCATTTGCCGCAAATGTGGCGCTACCTACCACACCTTAAACAATCCGCCAAAAGAAGCGAACGTCTGTGATCGTTGTGGTGAGAGTGATTTTTATCAACGGGACGATGATAAACCTGAAACCGTCAAAAATCGGATCGCCATTAATACGAAACAATCGGCGCCGATTCTCGATTTTTATGCTGAAAAAGGCTTATTGAGAAATGTGGATGGGTCAAGAGATATTAAGGATGTCTTTACAGATATAGAAAAACTCTTGAAAAACCTGCCACAATAGTTAATAGCTTGATGCACATGGTTTAATGTGATAAAATTAGGCAGTTAATATTCAATACCTTTTCCACTATCCCAATGAGGAGGGAAATTGATTGGTTAAAGAAGATGTCATCGAAGTAGAAGGAACCATTACTGAAACTCTACCTAATGCCATGTTCAAAGTTGAACTGGAAAATGGGCATGAAATTTTAGCCCATGTCTCAGGAAAGATTCGGATGCACTACATCAAAATCTTGCCTGGCGATAGAGTAACGGTTGAACTTTCGCCCTACGATTTAACCCGTGGACGGATCACTTACCGCTTCAAGTAATCGGCTCCCATGTCAATAAGGAGGGAAACGAATGAAAGTTAGAGCAAGTGTTAAACCGATTTGTGAAAAATGCAAATTGATCAAACGTAATGGTAAAGTTATGGTCATTTGCAGCAATCCAAAACATAAACAACGTCAAGGTTAGAAAATAACAAGGAGGTGCCAACTGAATGGCTCGTATTGCAGGTATCGACATTCCGCGTGACAAACGCGTTGTCATTTCGTTAACATATATCTATGGTATCGGTAGCACAACAGCGAAAGAAATCCTCGCGACTACTGGAATTTCCGAAGATACTCGGGTTCGCGATTTAACGAACGATGAATTGGATCGCATCCGTGCTGAAGTAGACAAGCTCAAGATTGAAGGGGACTTACGTCGTGAAGTTAGCTTGAACATCAAGCGTCTTCAAGAAATCGGTTCTTACCGTGGCAATCGTCACCGTTTTGGTTTGCCAGTTCGTGGGCAAAACACTAAAAACAACGCTCGTACGCGTAAAGGCCCGGCTAAAGCTATCGCCGGCAAGAAATAGGAATGACTGAAAAGGAGGTACTGCGTTAAATGGCTCAAAGAAAAAATACACGGAAACGTGTCAGAAAAAATATCGAAAGCGGTGTGGCTCACATTCGCTCTACATTTAACAACACGATCGTTATGATTACCGACGTGCATGGGAACGCAATTTCTTGGTCTTCCGCTGGTGCACTAGGCTTCCGTGGCTCTCGTAAATCTACCCCATTTGCTGCTCAAATGGCTGCTGAAACAGCTGCTAAAGGCGCAATGGAACACAACATGAAGACGGTTGAAGTAACCGTTAAAGGACCAGGTTCTGGTCGTGAAGCTGCTATCCGCGCATTGCAAGCGACTGGTTTGGAAGTTACAGCTATTCGTGACGTAACACCAATTCCTCACAATGGTTGCCGTCCGCCAAAACGTCGTCGGGTTTAATCTGTTTGGTCCATCTTAGCGTTTCGAAAGGGGTATGAAATTTAATGATCGAAATTGAAAAACCAGTCATTGAAACGATTGAGATCAGTGAAGATCAGAAGTTTGGTAAATTTGTTGTTGAACCATTAGAACGTGGTTATGGCACAACATTAGGTAATTCTTTACGCCGAATCTTACTGTCCTCGCTGCCAGGATTTGCTATTACTGACATTCAAATTGACGGTGTCTTGCACGAGTTTTCCACCGTTAAAGGGGTTATGGAAGATGTCAGCACGATTATTCTCAATTTGAAACAAGTTGCTCTAAAGAAGCTGGATGAAGAGGATACAGTTCTCGAAATCGACGTTACAGGCCCCGCTACGATTACAGCTGGAGATATTTCCCATTCTGGTGATGTCACTATTCTAAACCCTGACTTGTACCTATGTACGTTAGCTAAGGATCATCACTTGCATATCACAATGAATGCCAAGAGTGGTCGTGGCTATGTGCGCTCTGAACACAACAAGAGTGAATCTACACCTATCGGAGTTATTCCGATCGACTCGATTTACACACCTGTACATAAGGTGAATTATCAAGTTGAAAATACACGTATTGGTCATAAACGCCTTAGCGATAAATTGACTTTAGATGTGTGGACAGATGGCTCTATTTCACCAGAAGAAGCGATTTCCCTTTCTGCCAAGATTTTGACGGAACATTTAAACGTCTTCGTGAATTTAACTGATGAAGCTCGTAAAGCGGAAATCATGGTAGAAAAAGAAGAAACGCAAAAAGGTAAAATGCTCGAAATGACGATTGAGGAATTGGATCTATCCGTTCGCTCTTACAACTGCTTGAAACGGGCAGGGATTAACACGGTTGAGGAATTAACCAGTAAATCTGAAGCAGAGATGATCAAGGTTCGTAACCTGGGTCGTAAGTCTCTGGATGAAGTGAAGACAAAATTATCTGATTTAGATCTGACATTACGTCAGGACGATTAATCTGAAGGAGGGAAACCCAGGAATGGCATACCGTAAATTAAATCGGACAAGCTCTCAACGGAAAGCTTTGTTACGTGATTTAACGACTGATTTGATCATCAACGAACGTATTACCACAACTGAAGCACGTGCAAAAGAATTGCGCTCTGCAGTTGAAAAAATGATCACTTTAGGTAAAAAAGGTGATTTACACCACCGCCGTCAAGCTGCTGCATTCGTTCGTCATGAATTAAGCGACGTTCGTGTAGATGGTGAAGGCGAAGAAGGTGAAGTTGTTGTAGAAACAGCTTTACAAAAATTATTTGGCGAATTGGCATCTCGTTATGCTGAACGTCAAGGGGGATATACCCGTATTTTGAAATTGGGTCAACGTCAAGGTGACGGTGCTCCTATGGTTATTATTGAACTCGTTTAGTCTTATACGACTTACGATTTCTAAACCTCTCAAAGTATGAACGAGTGTTATGATGATGAAGGGGAACCTTTTAGTCTAGCTCGAGTGTCGCTAAGCTATCTAGCTTAGCGACCATTCATATGGTTGAGGGCTATTTTTTTTGGCTCAAGCTTGGATAAAAATCTTAGCTTGGGCTTTTTCTGATGGGGATAATATGGTGTGCCTTTATTAGCAGAATTCAACCGCTAATTGTCGAAACGACCAAGCATTGAAAACTTGGCTGGCTTGCTCTTATCATTAGGATTTATCCGCCAATTGTCCAAGCGATCAAGCATTGAAAACTTGGCTAACTAGCTCTTATTAGCTGAATTTTTCCGAAAGATATTTGCCACTTTGCGAATGACCTAAATTTTAACGGTATCTAGCTGATCCAAATAAATAGAAGCACAGTGTAAGCCTTTTTGTGTAACTTACAAGTATCTGTCTTTCGATGATATAAAGTAGACCCTTTGCCTCTCTCTTAGACTTTCACTGGCATTCATCATAAAAAAAGCCTAAAGTATTCTTTTGTAAAGGAATTTTTGGTAAGCTAAGAGCGTATGTTTAAAAAATGAGGCTATCTTTATATGCTATAATCTAGCTGGTTGAAGCTTAAATCCAGGTGAAGTTAAAAAATCTAGCTGGTTGAAGCTTAAATCCATGCGAAGTTAAAAAATCTAGCTGGTTGAAGCTCAATCCATGCGAAATCAAAAAAGTATCTGGTTGAAGCTTAATCCATGCGAAGTCATTAAAAAAATCTAGCTGGTTGAAGTTTCATCCTGGCGAGTCATTAAAAAATCTAGCTGGTTGAAGCTTCATCTAGGTGAGTCATTAAAAAGTGTAGCTTAACTTTATCTATCAGCCTGCCTTACTCCTTTAAAAATGGAGCAAGTGAAAATTTAATATAACAGGCGAAATTAAATTCATAAAAATGAAAGAAATGAGGTGACCTATGTCTCTGATGATCCAGCTCGATCATGTGAAATTTACTTATGATTCGGCTAAACCCTTGATTCTAAAGGATCTTTCTCTTTCGATTAATGAAGGAGAGTGGGTGGCAATCGTTGGACCAAATGGGTCTGGCAAATCGACTTTAGCGAAGGTGATCGATGGACTTTTGACTCCTTTATCGGGAAGTGTGACGATTGATGGGAACAGCTTAACTGAAGAAAACATTTGGGAAATTCGTTCTAAAGTCGGGATTGTTTTCCAAAATCCTGATAATCAATTCGTAGGAACTACTGTAGAAGATGATGTGGCATTTGGTTTAGAAAACCAAGCCTTTGAACGATCCTTAATGCAAGAACGGGTGGAGAAAGCTCTAAAATGGGTGAATATGTGGGATTTTAGGCATCATGAGCCCGCTCGCTTATCTGGAGGTCAAAAACAACGTGTGGCTCTGGCTGGGGTCATGGCTTTGGCACCTAAAGTGATCATCTTAGACGAGGCGACCTCTATGTTAGATCCACTTGGACGTAGAGAAGTATTAGAAACCCTACGCCAATTAAAAGCAGAAAAAGATTTGACGGTTTTATCCATTACGCATGACATAGATGAAGCAGCTTTGGCAGATCGAACGATTCTTTTAAAAGATGGGGAAATTATTTTTGATGGGCAACCAGAAGGGCTCTTTTCTCTAGGAAGCAAGTTGGAAGAATATGGGTTAGACTTGCCTTATATCGATCAATTGAAAGTAGCTTTAGTCAAAAGAGGTATTGACTTACCTGAAAGCTATCTTGATCAGGAAGGATTGGTAGAGTATTTGTGGAAATTGCATTCAAGAAAGTAAGTTTTGATTACCAAGCAGGGACACCATTTTCGAATACAGCTTTAAAAGATGTGACCTTTACTATTCCATCCGGTTCCTTTACAGCGATTATTGGCCATACTGGCTCTGGGAAGTCAACGATTCTGCAACATTTGAATGGCTTACTCAAGCCGACATCTGGAGAAGTGCATTTGGGGGATACCCTGATTACTAAAGATTCTGATATGAAAGGCTTAAAAGGCCTTCGTAAAAAAGTGGGGATTGTTTTTCAATTTCCAGAATCGCAATTGTTTGATGAAACTATCGGGCAGGATATAGCTTTTGGCCCGAAAAATTTTGGGATGAGCCAAGAGGAAGCTTTAGTTCTAGCTCATGATAAGTTAAAAGAAGTCCATCTGCCTGATGAGTATTTTGACCGCTCTCCCTTTGATTTATCTGGAGGGCAAAAAAGGCGAGTGGCCATAGCTGGAGTTTTAGCCTTAGAGCCAGAAGTCTTAGTCTTAGATGAACCAACAGCTGGTTTAGATCCAAGAGGGGCTAAGGAAATGATGCAACTCTTTTATCGCTTGCATACAGAAGAGGGCTTAACCATTGTTTTAGTGACCCATCAGATGGAATATGTGGCTTCTTTTGCTGACCATGTGATTGTCTTAGAGAAGGGGCAGGTGGTCAAAGAAGGCAGTCCAGAAGAAATCTTTTCTGATGCTAACTGGCTCCATGAGAAACAATTGTCGCTTCCATGGGCTAGTGCATTTCATCGAGAATTGCTTAAGGCTAAAGATGAGCTAGATAAGGAGACGACACTGGAAGATTCGGATAATAGCCCAGTAAGCCAAGATGCTAAATCAACTAGGGAGGAGACGTCTCAGAGCCCATTGAGTCAGTCGGATGCTTCTATGGAAAGTTCATCTAAAAGCCCATTGAGTCAGTCGGATGCTTCTGTGGAAAGTTCATCTAAAAGGCCATTAAGTCAGTCGGATTCGTCTATGGGTAGTTTAAGTAAGAGCCCAGTAAGCCCTTCAGGATGCCAGTTAAGTCAAAGGCTAGATAAAAGCCTAGATCAAGCTTTAGACGGGCAAAATGAGCCTCTCAGTCATTCTTATGCGCTAACGATTGATGAATTAGCTGATCGTATTGTGCTATTTCTAAAGGAAGGAGCTGATAGTTAGATGAATCAATTTATTTTCGGTCGTTACATTAAGGGAAATTCTTTTGTTCATCAGCTAGATCCACGGACAAAATTGCTGACTTCCTTTTTCTTTATCTATTTAGTCTTTTTTGCGAATTCTTTGGCCTCTTATGGGCTTAGCTTGGCATTTTTAGCCTTGTCTTTGATTCTCTCAAAGATCCCAGTAGGCTTTTTCCTCAAAGGATTGAAACCCATGATTTGGTTGATTGCCTTTACCGTCCTTCTCCAATTGTTCTTTACAGGAGGAGAGCCAGTTTATTGGCAGTGGGCTTTCTTAAAATTGACTGGAGATGGCATTAGGCAAGCCGTGTTTATTTTTTTCCGTTTCCTTTTGATTATCTTGATGTCCACCTTGATGACCTTGACGACTCCGCCACTTCTTCTTGCGGATGCTTTAGAAAGCTTGATGAAACCCTTAAAGAAGATCAAGGTGCCCGTCCATGACATAGCTCTCATGTTATCTATTGCCTTAAGATTTGTGCCGACCTTGATGGATGAAACTCAAAAAATTATGAATGCTCAAAAATCAAGAGGGGTAGATTTTGATGAAGGAACGATGTTTAAACGGATCAAGGCCATCATTCCTATTTTAGTGCCACTCTTTGTATCAGCCTTTAATCGCGCGGATGATTTAGCGATAGCTATGGAAGCAAGAGGTTATAATGGGGATCAAGAAAGAACAAAGTACAGAAAGCTTTCTTATCAACGTAGAGATGTGATGGTCTTAGTGGCGATTATTGCTTTTACGCTTGCTTTATTTGGGTTACGCACATGGTAATGCGAATAAAGGCTACCATCGCCTATGATGGAACAAGATATGTGGGCTTTCAAATTCAAAAAAACGGCAATAGTATCCAAGCTGAATTACAAAAAGCCTTATTTAGAATGACAAAAGGAATAGCTATTCCAGTTTATGCATCTGGCAGAACGGATTCTGGCGTCCATGCCAAGGGACAAGTCATCCATTTTGATTATCCTGCTCGTTTGGCTCCCGAACAAATGCAACGAGCCCTTAATAGCCTCTTGCCTGGAGATATTGTAGTAGTAGAGGTCAAAGAAACTTTACCCGACTTTAATGCGCAATACCATGCAGAAAAGAAGAGGTATTGTTATACAGTGTGCACGAATAAAGTGATGGATCCTTTCAGACGTCTCTACCAATGGCACCATCCTTATCGGGTCAATTTAGAGGCAATGCAAGAAGCCTTGTCCTGTATACCTGGCACGCATGACTTTAGCAGTTTTTGCTCCACTAAAACCGATAAAGAAGACAAGGTCAGGACTGTTTATCGAGCCGATGTCAAACGACAGGGGGATTGTTTAATCTTTACCTTTGAAGGGAAGGGATTCCTTTATAATATGGTGCGTATTTTGGTAGGAACGAGTATACAAATAGGAGATGGTTTAAAACCAGTTAGTTTTATGGCTGAGGCTTTAGAAGCTAAAAATCGTAAGGCTGCAGGGCCAACTGCACCAAGTCAAGGACTTGTTTTAGAAAAAGTTTGGTATCCAGCTTGTTATGACAAGCCAAGCATTGAGTAAAAGAGAGGCGTCTAACAGGCTAGGATTGGTCGCTTTTTGTGAGTAAAAGAGAGGCGGCTATCATCTGTAAAAAGAATGAGTTGGGAAATTATTGCGAGGTAGTTTTTCAGCCTGAAGTGAGTCAGAATGATTAGCCTTAAAATAAAAAAGTAAAATACCTTAGCAGGAAAGTCGAGATGAAGACTCTTGCTAAGGTATTTTTGCTTAGAAGATTGCTTATGAAGACTTTTGACTAGGCTTTTGGCTAAGATGACGGCTTATGGAGACACTTGCTAAGGCTACAGATAAGAGATAGGGATAGCGAATCTTGACTAGCCCACAAAGAGCCAGCTTTTAAGAGTAAGTCTTTTTTAGAATTTCCACTGGTCATAGTAGGGTTAGCTAAATAGATATTAACTTAACTAGAGCCAAAAGAGAATGGGCATCTGTTAGCCATGTTCAGCACGCCAATGAATTACAAACTGTTGCAAGCGCAGCTTCTATACAGTTTGTTTGAGGCTGGCGAGTTGAGAGACCGTGGCTCGAAACGGTGCCATGGCTGTTGAACAGATGACCAATTCTCTAAAAGCCATCCATAACACGAAATAATAAGCAATGTAGCTGGTAATCGACCGCTTACGTTCATAGTAGGGTTAGCTAAACTGACCAGAGCCTAGACATAGTGGAAATAAAAAAGCAAGGCCAACTAAAGAACAGTTAGACCTTGCCAGAAAAGTTGATAGATATCAAAAAAGTTTATCTATATCAGAAAAATTGATAGATATCAAAAAAAGTTTATCTATATCAGAAAAAATTGATAGATATCAGAAATAGTTGATAGAAAACTTTGGTGAGTTGACTACAAAGCTTCAGTAGAAACTTCAGCAACTTCTTCAGCGACTTCTTGACTAGCTGTATTCTTGACCATAGCAGGTTCAACCACTTTGGTGAAGAAAGTAGCAGCAGATAGGCCACCTAGGATTGGAGATAGGATATACACCCAGAAGAAACCACCCATATTATCAGGTAAAGCACCAGTTCCCCAACCGAATAGCATTGTGACTAAACGTGGTGCAAAGTCACGAATTGGGTTTAAGCAGCATTGGGTTAAAGGTCCGATCACACAAACGATAACACCCACAGCTAAACCAATAAATAATGGTTCGATAGCAGAGTTTGGCTTGCCCACATTGCAACCTTCAGTAAGAGAGAAGACCAAGTAGATCAAGAGGAAAGTCCCTACGAATTCCGCTAAACAGGCGATTAACATACTTTGTAAAGGAGAGCCTACTTGAAGGTAGAATTCCCCGAACATCTTAGCAGAAACATGAGATTCTACTGATCCACGAACGATGTTATTTGCTGCTTCATACGCTGCGATATGAGGATTGAAGATAGCAAAGAGAATTAAACTTGCGCAGAAAGCTCCAGAGAATTGCCCTAAAAGGTAAGTAGGGAGCTTTTTAAGTGGCATCCGTTTGCTGGCAATCATAGCGATCGTTACAGCTGGGTTGAAATGGGCTGATGAAAGATGACGAGTGGAATAAATGGCAATAGTGATTGTAAACGCCCAAACAAGTGCAACTTGGATCACGGACGCAAGGGCACCGAATAAGACATCAACAGCAACAGCACCGGTTCCAAGTAAAATCATGAGGAAGGTTCCGATGAATTCACCTAGAAACTCATGCTTATTAAACATAAAAAAAATCCTCCTTAATATTTGCTGGCGGTGTCAGTCAAGGACTTCATCCTACCAGAGTGATTGATGGTTTGACACGAAAATGAGTCCTTTCCATGTTACCATATTTATTTAGAAAAGAAAGAGCTAAGGCGAAAAAATTAGCGTTTTTTCAGAAAAAGCCTTAAAAAGTGAGCGACGACAGTTTGAGCGGTGGAAATAAGTCATTTTATTTCCCCCCTTACAATGTTTTCAAGCAATTCCAGTCTGATTGTGGAAATAAGGCATTTTTGTCTCCTCCTTGCAATGTTTTCAGGCAATTCCAGTCTTACTGGGGGAATAAGGCATTTTATTTTCCTACTTACAATATGGGCAGGCAATTCCAGTCTGATCTGGGGGATATGCAGCTTAAGTTACCATACCCCATCATCCGTAGCGCTAAGGAAGCTTTCGTACCGCAAAATAGAGAGTGTATTGTGTCCATCTTCCGTAGCGCTAAGGAAGCTTTGGATCATCGGCGTAAGAAGAATATTGTTATAATAAATAGGTAAGAAGGAAGGGAGGGATTTTATGGGAAAACAGAAGGTCTTGAACAATCGAGAGTATAATATCTTAAGTTACTTGAAAAAATTTCCTAACACTTACCTAACGAGTCAACAACTAGCGAATGCCTTACATCTATCGGATAAAACGATACGGAAATATTTAAAGAGTTTGACCCGTGTGCTAGCTGAGGAAGGGGCAGTAATCGAAGCAACTCCAGGTTATGGCTATCAATTTAGAATAGATGACGAAAAATTATTCTACCAATTTTGGAAGATGGCCTCTCAACAACAGGCCTTTCCTCGTGATGTTGTTCAAGTGGAAGAAGCTAGAGATCGGCAATTTTTTATCCTTCACCGCTTTTTCTTTGACCAATGGAGACCGCATATAAGGGATATTGAAGACGAACTCTATTTGAGTATCACTAGCGTCAAAAATGTCTTAAACGAATGTCGGGAGCTCTTAAAACCCTATCAGCTGACCATTGATTATGGCGCAGATCACTATCTTTATATTAAAGGGGATGAACTGGATCAACGGCATTTTATGATGGATTATTTCTTTACACCTAAGTATGGAAATGCTTTGAACCCTTATATTGATCCTTCTTTTCTTCCAGAAGGGGTGAGTTTTGAAAGCTTGACGATTGTCGTCTTGGATGAATGTCGTGAGGCGCAACTATTGGTGTCGGACTTTGTGATCCAAAATTTGGTGCTACACCTTGCTTTAACGATTAAACGAATCCAACTGGGCTATCCCTTACTTTCACCTACAAACATAAAAAAAGAAGATGCCAAACTAGAACGTACGGTAGCGGAAGCTATTCTCAAGCGAATCCAAAAAATGATGGCGATTACTTTTCCAGAAGAGGAAGTTCAGTATGTCGCCATTCACCTATCCGGCAAAAGTCATCCTAGGCTAAACCAGAAAAATGCAGATGGGCAAAAATATAAAAGCTTAGTGGACTTGTTGGAAGAAATGAGTGCGGCTTCTGAGCAGGCGTTTGAAGTGGATCCTATTTTAGTAGAGGGGCTTTTAACGCATTTAGAAACGCTCAAAGTTCGTTTAAGCAATGATATACAGTTGGACAACCCCTTAATAGGAGAAATTACTCAGGAACATGGACAAGTTTTGGAAGAATGTCGGCATTATCTATCCTCTTTAAAAGAATTGAGAGGGCAAAATGTAACGGATGATGAGTGGGGCTATATGGCTTTGCATATACTAGCGGCTAGAGAACGCTACAAGGCACGCCGGAAAATTAGAGTATTGGTGGTTTGTGCGACGGGCTACGGCTCAGCTCAAATGCTAAAAAGTCGCTTGGAAAATAGCCTTGGCCAGTCCATTCTAATTGTCGATGTGATGAGCTATTATCAGTTAAATGCCGAGCAGTTAGGGCATATAGACTTGTTGATTTCTGCCATAGACTTGTCGCATATTTGGTTACCCGTCCCTTATGTTTTTGTCAATGTATTTCTAAGCGATAAGGATATTAGAAACATTCAAGAGAAGATAAAAGAAATACGGCCAAATTTAGAAAAGGGAGAAGACAAGTCAAAGCTTAATTTGCCAAGAGAAGAGAATAAAGGACAAGCAGAAGAAATTTTTCAACAGCATTTTGACCCGAGTCGCTTTCTTATTATTGAGGCGAATAGGGAAAAAGAAAGCTTGCTCGATGATTTGATTAAGACGCTAAATAAAAGCCCAATGGAAGACTTTGTAGGGAAAATGAAGGATCAGCTAAAACTTCGAGAAAGTATGGGTGGAGTGGTTTTTGGAGAAGAAGTAGCAGTGCCTCATCCCACAACGGCTTTAACAGAAGAAGCACAAGTAGCAGTGGCTATTTTAAAGCATCCGATAGTATGGAATGATCAGCATAAAGGAGTTAGAATGGTATTCCTCATCTCCCCTTCTAGTTATAGCAATCCGCATTTAATTCAAGTCTCTCAGGCTATCGGGCAATGGACGAATGATAAAGCTTTAAGACAAGCCTTGATGAAGGAACCGTGTTTTAAACGATTTAAAGCACTCATGGTAGAAAGTTTGCAAAGGGTTTTGTAGGGAGTTGATGAAGTTTAATGCGCCTCCCTAATAGTTTGATGGAGATAATAAAGCTAAAGTAACCTTAAAAGAATTAGGGAGAGTTTAAGGAAGATCTCTAGGAAGTTTAGGAAAGATTTGCAGGAAGTTTAGAGAAAATCTGCAGGAAGTTTAGGAAAGATCGGCAAAATATTTTGGAAAATGGAGTAAAGGAAATATCTAGGAGAGTTTAAGGGAAATCTCTAGGATATGTTGAAAAGTAAAGTAGAGGAAGAAATTTTGAACTTATTATTTGGCATATAGTAGAAAAAGAACATTGAAGCAAATTTGGGGTAAATATGGAGAAATTTTCACAGGGCAAGGCTAGGGAGAAACGACCTAAGAGATAGCTAGCCTTATAGAAAAGATGGAGGATTATGATGAGTGAACCAGCTAATTTAGAAGTGATCATGCAATTAATTATGCACGGCGGGGATGCAAGGGGGAAAGCTATTGAAGCTATTCAGGCCGCAAAAGAAAAAGATTTTGACTTGGCAGCTAGTAAATTAGCTGAAGCGCAAAAGTCCCTCAATATAGCACATAAAGCCCAAACAGGCTTATTAAGTCAAGAAGCCTCTGGGGAGGCGGTAGAAGTTTCCTTGTTAATGGTGCATGGGCAGGATCATTTAATGACCGCTATATCATTCTTAGATTTAGCCAAGGAAATGGTGGAGCTTTATCAACGTCTGGAAAAGGAAGACGCTTGATATTCTGCAAGTGCTACATGGTGAAAATGACTGAAAAGCTACAGCAGATTTTTTTGGAAGAAAAAGCCAAGCGAAGTTGACAGGAAAGATAAATTGGGGTATTATGGTTATCGGTATTGTTTGCCCCACGATGGAGCCCCGGAAACTCAATTGTGTTCAAACAGATCTAAATATTGGAGGAAATAACCGTGCGTACAACTTATATGGCAAAAGCAAGTGAAATTGAACGTAAATGGTATGTGGTTGACGCAACTGATGTTCCATTGGGACGTTTATCTGCAGTTGTGGCAAGCATCTTACGCGGTAAAAACAAACCAACTTTCACACCTCACGTGGATACAGGTGACAATGTGATCGTTGTTAATGCAGAAAAAATCAAATTGACAGGTCGCAAGGCAACTGACAAGATGTATTACCGTCACTCTAACTATCCTGGCGGTTTGAAGTCAACGACAGCTGGTAAAATGCGTGCTGACAAACCAGAACGTTTGATTGAATTATCAATCAAAGGTATGTTACCTAAGAACGCATTGGGTAGCCAAATGTTCCGCAAATTGCATGTCTATGCAGGTGCTGATCACAAACACGCTGCTCAACAACCAGAAGTTCTTGATATCAACGCGCTAATTTAAGGAGGTAGACTAACTTGGCTCAAGCTCAATACATCGGTACAGGTCGCCGTAAAAACTCTACTGCTCGTGTCCGTTTAGTTCCTGGTTCTGGTAAGATTACTGTGAACAAGAAGGACTTAGCAGAATACATCCCATTTGCTCACTTACATGAAGTGATTAAACAACCTTTAGCTGTAACTGAAACTGAAGGGACTTATGATGTACTTGTTAATGTTAACGGCGGTGGCTTCTCTGGACAAGCTGGTGCGATCCGTCATGGTATTGCACGTGCTTTGCTGAACGTTGATCCAGACTTCCGTAAAGCCTTGAAAGCAGCTGGTCTCTTAACTCGTGACCCTCGTATGAAGGAACGTAAGAAACCAGGTCTTAAGAAAGCTCGTAAAGCTTCTCAATTCTCAAAACGTTAATCATTGCTATATCAATGTTTCAAGCACTTTTTCGCTTTTGGCGAAAGGGTGCTTTTTTTGATTGGACATGTTATGAATAATCTTTTTTTGGCACTTTTTCAAATTTTGTTGTTGGTAAATTTTGGCTAAGTTCATTCTAAAATCCTCTATTAAAATTAGTCAATATCAAAATAAAAAGCTCCTTGTCAACTACAGACTGATAGTAAGTGACAAGGAGTTTTTATAAAAGGTATCGTTAGTAGGAATAATATTAGGGGCGTTCAAGTAGAATTAATTAAAGATAACAGTGGGTAAGGTAGTAAACTAAATTACAATTTTTCCAGTATTTTTCCAAGTAGTTCTTCTAATTTTCCTAAGTCTCCATAGACTGTTCCGTCCATATAAAGATTATAAAGCTCATCATCTTGCTCCACGCGTATTTGTGCAAAATACCCTTTCGATAATGCTAAGGAACGAATGACTTCTCGTTGAGTTCGTCCATTACCTTCTCGGAAGGGATGGAAATAATTAAGATTATCAAGAATTTTTGCTAATTGTTTAATAATCTCATCCTTTGAGTTAGCAGTTTGATAATAGGTTTGAATAAGATGGTTTATATACGTTTTGGCAGTGTTAAAAGATTGTACTGGCATAAAAGGATTACCACTTTTCGAGATATTCACCTTGCGATATTGTCCCGCCCAAGCATAGATATCTTGAAACAAATATTTATGAATGGCTAAAATATCACTAATGGAGTAGACTTCAATGACTTTCAAGCGCAAGTCTGCAAGCCTTCTAGTAACGAATAAATGCTCATTCCGGTAAGCTTCTTTAATATTTGTAATATTTTGTTTGTTGATTAAGACTGTAGAATTTGGATATGTATATTGGTGATTAGGATCAATGTACTCGTAACCTTCGTATTGATTTTTAACCAATATTCAATTCCTTTCGTCTGTTGATAACATAAGTTTTTAAATCAATCACATCTTGAACAGTAGGTTCATAATTTTCAATCATTGATGACCCAATAGCATACCAGACGGTATCAAAATCTGAAAAGTTATCAAAGGGAATCCCTAAAATTGTTAATTTTTCTTTATTTACATCAAGAGTCATGGCGCACCTCCTTGTATAACATTGCCTCTATTACACTATATTATACCATAAACTCGTTATATTTACACGAAGGGATTCTGCTAGCGACAAACATTATGCGCATACTAGAGGCTAAAATATATATCATATTAAATGTATATCTATGGTAAAATAGTTTTATTATAACAGGAAGTTAAATTGAATGATGAGAGTTATACATTCGTCGATAAATTTGTGCTAACCTACTCCAAAAAAAGAGCAGTTAAAGACAAAAAAAGATCGAGAACGTTTAGTAGAGAAAGCTAAAAAATCAAGTGGGTTCCAAAGCGATGATGAAATCAGAACTGTGTTTGGCAATTAAAAAATCAACCACTATGGCAATTAAAATCCAGCCACCCCTGCGTTATTTATTGCTTCGTTATTTATTGCATGGATGAATGCCTTAAGCGATAACTTTCTCCCTCGTGCATAATGAGTAAGCCGTGATGAACCATGCGATCCAAAATAGCGGCGGTTAGCTTCTGATCATAGAAGATCGTATTCCATTCATTGAATGGTAAATTGGTGGTTAAAATCACACTCCTTCTCTCGTAACAATTGGAAATTACTTCAAAAAGCATTTGGGTTCCAAGTCGTTCAAATGGAAGATAGCCCCATTCGTCTAAAATTAAGGGCGCAGCTTTTTCTAATCTTTTCCAAAAACGCTCTTCTTTTCTCATTTCCTTTAACTCAACGAGATGGTTGACTAACTTACTGTTTTTGTAATAAAGAACAGTAATAAAGAACAGGTTGCCTATTTAGACAGGTTTGGACTCCTAAAGCGGTCGCTAAATGCGTTTTTCCCGTCCCGGGCTGTCCATAAAGAATAAGATTTTGTTTCTTATCGACAAATTCACAGGTTTCGAGTAGTGCCGGTGTTAATTGACTAGGTAGAACAATATTTGAGTAGTCAAAACTGTCTAAACCTTTGAGGATTTCAAAGCCAGCTTGACGGATATAGCGTTTACTAATTTCGATTTTCCGTCTAGCTAGCGCTTCAGTAAGAATTTTAATCAGAAATTCTTCATGACTTGATGCTTCAATCTCTTGATAATATTCGGCAATAGAGCTGCCTAAACGCAATTGTCGACATAAGTCTAAGATGATTTCTTTACTCATAACTGGCCTCCAAGATGTTTATTGTACTTTAAAAGGGGACCACTTAGAGGCAGAATTGCCATTCAAAAAGGGACCACCTAGTACTCATTTCCATCTATAATTAATTTATTACAGATGGATTCAATATTTTGGAACGGGTTTTATTAAAAGATACATTCAAAACATCGAGTCCTGTCTCCACAGACGTATGAGGCAACAGATATTAAAACGCTGGAAGAAATGTCGCACCAAGATAGAAAGGTTAATAGCTCTAGGTCTTGACCTCGATAGTGCTAAACGGATTGGATTTTCACGCAAGAAGTACTGGTGTTTAGCCAGAACGCCAGAGCTACATCGCGCAATTACCAAAGAAAAGCTCTACCAATGGGGACTAGTTAATCTAGTCGCATTGGCAGAGCGTGTTTACTTAACATATTGAACCGCCGTATACGGAACCGTACGTACGGTGGTGTGAGAGGTCCTCTGCCCAACTAATGGGTAGAGTCCTACTCGATTCTATAATTGATCATTTCGAAACAATATGCTAACATTATTGCGGAGTGTTAGCATATTGTTTTGGAGGTGGCAACATGGATTTGATAGAGAAACCTGTCTATCATTATATTAAGAAAAATCATGGAGTTATAACTTTCCGTGATATGGAAAAACTTGGCTTCTCTTACCAACAGCTGAATCAATTAGTCTCAAAAGGTAAAGTGGAATCAATTGAAAGAGGCATCTATCATCTGCCAGATACCTATATTGATGACTTTTTTAGTTTACAGTATCGTTTTCCAAAAGGAATTTATTCCTTAGAAACTGCTCTCTGGTTACATGGTCTTTCACTTACCGTTCCGTTTGAACCTGTGATGACCTTTCCCTTTGGGACAAATACAACGTTAATTAAAAAAGCAGGAATTAAACCGATTGTTGCTAGAAATTATCATGAAATTGGCGTTATAAAACTGGAGCGACAGGTTGGGCAGTTTATTTCAGTGTATGATATGGAACGAACGTTGGTTGAGTGCCTACGAACGACCTATCATGTTGATATTCAAGTCGTTGCACCAGCTTTTCAAGCTTACTTCAAAAAAGGAGCTGTGAATTACCCCAACTTGTATCATTATGCACAACTTTTTAAAGTAACTGACAAGCTACAATCTTATGTGGAGGTCTTGTCGTGAAATTTTCAAATGCCAATAGTTTCAAAGCTAAAATCAAGAATATCGCAAGAAATAAAGGAATACCTGCTCAACAAGTTCAGCAAAACTATTTGATTGAGCAAGTCCTAAAACTCATCTCGGAGAGTCGGTATAAAGATTCTTTTATAGTGAAAGGTGGTTTTCTTATCGGCCAGATGATTGGCTTAGATAAACGGACAACAATGGACTTAGATGTTACCTTGAAAGGTCAACCTCTCAACGAGGAAAACATCCAAGCAATCTTCACAGAAATAGTCAGTCTACCTTCTGATGGCTTTCAATTTGAAATTGACATGCTTGAGCCAATCCGACAAGACGATGAGTATGGAGGCTTTTCCCTAAAACTCAACGCGACATTTGATACCCTACGTGAGGTTGTCTTTATCGATATAACGACAGGTGACCAGATTACACCACGAGAAATTTCTTATCAACTGCAATCTGTTTTCTCAAAGGATAAGTTAGAGGTCATTTTGTGATATGTTACCTCGCACTTGTTATTCAACGTTTGTTAGAGTATCAACTAAAAGTACAGGGTCTACAACTTTCAACAGAATGTATTCCAACCGCCTTAAATACAGCGACACTGTCGCTTATTCCGCAAGACACAGGCTACGATTATTTTATAAAGCATCAGCCGAATGACGATTTTGAAGCTATACTAGAAGCTCTTCATTTAAAGCTCTTAGCATTTGGTGGAATAACCACACAAGTGAGACTCTAGTATATACAGATAAAAAAAGCAAAGCGAGTATAAACGTTGTTAAATCAACATCTATACTCGCTTTTTTATTTTTTAAGTGTCAAAGTCAGGAAAAAAGTAGTGGGACAATTAGCGCTGATAGAAGAAAAACGTTTACACAGTAATAAATGCAATTTAGTGCTAGCTTTCATATTAAGAATATGCTACTATACATTAAAATAAAATAAATATAAGGAGTGGATTTGATGAAAAAAAGGTTTAGATAATGTTATTAATGAACTTCAGGGGGATATTTCCGTTATAAGTGAGTATTTAGCTGATCCTGAATCGTTTTTATCTAAATACGATTTAAATGATATAGAAAAGCAGGCTCTTATTAATAAAGATATTGATGCGCTGGTGACTTTAGGATTAGATCAAGAACTAGCAGTTAACGCTATGTCAGCCCCTTGGGCACATTCGCAGAGGTGTACAGCTCGACCATAAGAGAGTAACTCTTTATATAAAAAAAGGGGAGGAGCTCCCCTTTTTTATATAAAGGAAAAGTAAACTTATAATAACCTAGTAATACTTGAATATACTTTGCGATCCCAACTAATAACGTGAAAAAGCAATAGGTGGGAGAGGTGATTACTTATTTATAGTGAAATTTATATGTTAGAATCTAATGAATTTAAAAATAGATATTCCTATATCAAAAATTTATTAAGTGGGAAGTTTGAAATATGCTATAGTAAAGTAAATTCTAACATAATGGAATCTATAAATTGGATAAAGGAAGATATAGTGTCTGTTAAGTGGTTGCATCATAATTTACTTATTCAGTGTAGGAAAAATATCTATTTATATAATACTGATTCAAAAAAAACTTAAAGAGCACAAGGCTATTAAAAATATAATATATAAGATAATACTGGTGATTTCTAAATGTTCGTTTGTATGTGAAACTATTGAAGGTTATATTATTGTTGTAGACTTAAAAAACAATGTTGCTGAGAAAATAGGTAAATTATATCGAGGCAAATTAAGGATGTATAAACGAATACAATTTAATTATGAGAAAAAAGTGTTGAAAAGGATCATTTCTTCACGGGAAGAATTTATCAAGAATAACAAAGTGGATATTAAGCATGATCGACATTGTGCATATATCAGTATAAACGATATGAAACTAGTTATTGACGGATTTGTTGAGGGTCATGCTCTCTTACAAACAGAATGTTTGTTTTTAATAAGTAGTTTTACTCAGCCAGGTAAATTATATACCATTTCTGAATTGATCGAGAAAAGTGATGACTTTAATTTTGCCTTTCGGCACAAAATTATCAATGGTATTCCTGTATATGATAATAACTTAAACAGTCAAAATGTCATATTCTTTCTTCATGGCGGACCTGAAAGTAACTATATGCAATTTTATGATTATACTATAGATAAACTAAATAAACTAAACTTGTATAGAATGGTATTAATAAACTACGCTGGTTCAACAGGCTATTCTCAAGAATATCAAGAAATGATCTATCAACAGGGTGGTAAAAAAGATATTGACTCTATTCTAACTGTTATTAGGAGTTATACTGGCAAAAAAATAGTTATTGGAGAAAGTTACGGTGGCTATTTATCTGTTCTTTTGTCACTAAAAGTCAGTAAATCTATAGATGTTAGCAATGTATTTATTATAAATGGATTTACTGACATATATTTTCAACTATTTTTTTCTAAAGCTAAAGGCTTAATGCGTAAATATTTTCCTGTAGGAATCGAAAATAATATAAAAAAAGTTAATCCAACATCATTAGTTGGAAAAGGAACGTATCCTTGTTGTAAATTGACATTTATACATAGTATTGAAGATACAGTTTGTCCAGTAAATCAAATTTTTTATTTTAAGAAATTGCTTTATAGACTTGATGAGGGACTTTGCCAGATTTACCTGACCAAAGGTTCACATCAACAGTTAAAACTAATTGAAAAAAAGAAAATAACAGACATTTTGATTAAAGAACTAACTAAGGAGCGGTAACTATGACATTACAAATCGATCATCGATTAGACGCTGAATTAAATTTAATTTTAGATAAACACACTGATACGACATCTTCGTTGTTTTGGGAAGAGTACTATGATTTTATTGTTATGTCATATAACATTAAAAATCGTCATGGGATGAGTAGTTTATCTAAAATTCTAAAGGAAAAGATGGTAGTTAATCAAAAACAGTTGTTGCTCGCATATGGGCACGGTTTGTTTATACTTGCTAGATTTAACGGTGAAAAAATATACGGAGATGGTTTCTGTGTTTGATATGAATAGTAGCAATTTTGAAAATTCATTTGAGGATTTTATAAAAGAAATTCCTAACGGTAAATTATTGGGAATTTGGGTATATTCTCAAGAATTCTATTCTTTGCCAGAATTTGGATATAAAATCCATATTTCTTTAGATAGTAATAACTATAAAGAGGTCTTAGGTATTTGCTTGCCCTATTTAATAGAAAATAAAATAAGTTTCAAAATGATAGCGAGTTACTTAGACCTACTTTCTCTAAATAGGGGTGATTATGGGTATACACAAATGGGGAAAGATATAACGGTATATCCGGAAAATATCGTAGCGTTAAAAAAATCATATTCAAATTGTATCTTATGACCAAGTATATTCGCTCAGTCAGTGTGCCGTCTGATTATAATTTTTTAAATAGCGAGGTTATATATTATCGATTCGGTGAATTAAAGAAAAATGATGGATATAGTAACAAAAGTTACCAAGATAAAAGGACAAGATATATTGATGCCTCTTGCCATTATTTATTACCTTGGCATGGTATAAAAAAGTATTCAATTATACCAGATTTTTTGTATCCAATAAAAAATATTCATTCTAATGGTAAATCAAAAATTATAAAAGCTTTTAATGCTAGGATAAATGATTTTTGCTTGTTAAAGATAGGAGCGTTTTTAGGAAATATAGAAAAAAACAACATAGACTCATTTGATAGAGTGGCATGGGAAGCTCACGTTCTAAAAAGAATATCCAATAAGAACTATACTACTAACTATATAGATAGCTTTGTAGTTGGGAATGAGTTTTTTCTATTAGAGAAATTTATTGAAGGGGATAATTTAGGACAGGCGATCATCGATAATTTGATTAAGGATGAGGAAAGTAATATTTGCAGTAAAATATTTCAAATAGTAAAAGAGTTACATCTATTAGGATATAGAATGGTGGATTTATCCCTGAATAATTTCATGTGGAATCAACAAGATTTATATATCATTGATTTAGAGTATTTTTATCATGAGTCTAGTGATTACTATTTAATTGAAAATTATAATCAAGGGACTATAGGGTTCGTTTTCCCTGAGTTGCAGTTACCTCCGTTACTGTTTGATCTTTACGCTCTATATAAAATGATATTTTATATAAACAACCGTCAAGAGTATATTGAGTTTGTTGAAAAGGTAAAGGAAATACCTATGAATGAGTATAACGACTCCTTTATTAATGAGATGGAAAGCAAAGTGAAGGATAAATTGTTTGAGTATTATTCTGTTGACATACAAACTGATATGAATAAATTGTCTTACAAAGAGCATTTGATCTTCATTGAAAATTTTTTAACAAACTTAAAGAAGGAGGCAATGCAATGAAGATCAGTGTTAAACATTTATCTATTAAATATCGTGACCATTACGGAATTAAGGATGTCAATTGCGAGATAAGTCAAGGACGTTTTATTGCTCTCATAGGGCATAATGGATCAGGAAAGAGTAGCTTCTGCAATGCGCTGGTTGGTTTGTTAAGGCCCAGTGAAGGAATGGTAAGCATACAGGGGTTACCAGAGCATCAGCAGAATTTTTCGTCTATTGGCTTTGCTCCGCAGTCCCAGGTTGTAGACTGGTATACTAATGTAAAAACTAATGTCATGCTAGGCACCCAGTTAGCTCATCTGATGCCAGAAAAAGCTGAACAACAGATTGACCTAATCTTGGATTTGCTAGACTTAACAGACTTGAGCCATAGCAAACTTACGGAACTATCGGGTGGTCAACTACAGAGGGTTCAAATAGCCCGTGCACTTGTTCATCAGCCACTTATATATATTTTAGATGAGCCTACTGTAGGTCTTGATGCTCAAAATACTGATCGGTTAATGAAGTATCTTAAGCAAGAAGCGAATAAAGGAAAAATAGTCATTGTGTCTTCGCACGATCTTTTTCTTTTAGAGGAGTATGCAGAAGAATTGATTTTGTTGGATGAAGGAAATTTGATCTATCATGGGTCAATGAAAAATTTGCTCCAAGCCAAGAATGAAAGTCGGCAGTACATCCTTACTTTTGATCGGAACTATACCTCAGCTGAATATTTTTTAGTTGAAAATTCACAGATTATCACAAGCAAGCATCTAGAAGATAATATCTGGCAGTTGGAAGTGGAGCGATCGATGACAGTGAGCGATGTGATGAGAAAACTCAAAAAGAACGTCAAAGTTCTTAATTTTGTTGAGCACGAAAAGACTTTAAAAGAAGTTTATCTATCTATGTCAAAAAGGGGTGGCACACATGCAAGCGATCGAGTTTAGAGAGCGTTCAAATTTAGGTGTTTATGGATTGGGACTGCTCATAAAGTATGAACTGATAGCGTTTCTTGAGAATAAGGGAGCCGTACTTAGCTTGTTCGTGACGCCTATTTTGTATTTTGTGTTTATCTGCTTGGGAGTCAATCGTATGGCTGGAAATATTAGTTATGAAGGTATATCGATTTCGTATTTAGAATATTCCTTGACTGGTATAACGATGATTTTTATTATTTCTCAGATGAGTCAGACGATTTATAGAACGACTATTGATAAACGATATGGACTTTTAGCTCTGAAACTGCTAAGTGGTATTAAACCCATTTATTATGTGTTGGGGATGAGCACGTATGCTGTTTTGGGATTGTTCATTCAGGTGTTTGCATTAATTGCTATTGCTACTCTATTTGGAATCAGATTTTCTCTTCTTCAAATGGGACTATTGGCGATTACCATAAGTCTTATCCTTATTTTTTGGTCATCCCTTGCTGTAGCTCTCACTTTAAGGATCAATAACTATGAGGTCAGAGATAATATTATTTCCTTTGTCATTACGCCCTTGAGTTTTACCGCTCCTGTATTTTATGTTTTGGACTATGTTCCAGAGTGGATGCAAATTTTGGCTAAAATTAATCCTGTTACCTATCAATTAGAAGCTCTTAGACAGGGATTATTTTTAGGAAACTATGGGCTCCCTATACTTGTTTTAGCTAGTTTAGCTATTGTTGCCATTTTGTTTTCAAGTAGGTTAGTGGCTAAATCGACATTAAGCTTAAGCGAATATTAGAAGGACTATTGAGTAAAGGAAGTGAATCTGAATATGCCGAAACATATAGAATTAAAGGGGGTTCGCTTGTCTTTAGGAGATCGATTTTTATATGAAATTGACCATCTATCTGTCGAGTCTGGCGATAAGATTGGAATTATTGGAGATAATGGCACAGGTAAGAGCTCTCTTTTACGCTTAATCATGGGTGAACTCAAACCTGAAAAAGGGCTAGTACAGGCCGATGTCAGTTTTAATTATTTCGAACAGTGGGAAAAAGTTAAGTCGGATGAGATGGAGAGTTTAAATTATCAATTTCTTTCACAAATGCGGGTGCCTGTTTTAGAAAGAGAGTTGATGAGTGGAGGAGAAGATCAGAAGTTAAGACTTGGTCAATTCATATCTCTTCAACAAGGTCCACTCATTCTTGATGAACCGACGAATTTCTTAGATGCCTGTAGTATCAATTTACTTATTGAGCAACTTGTTCATTATCGTAGTACTCTCCTGATTGTGACCCATGATCGAGATTTACTTTCTCGAGTGGTTAATAAAATATGGGCCATTGAAAATAGGCAGATAGTTGAATACATCGGTAACTATGAGGCCTATCTTAGTCAGTATCAAATAAGAAGTATGACACATCAGCATGACCATAAACGCTATATTCAAGAAAGAAATCAGATAGTGTCTGCTATTGAAAATAAGAAAGCTCAAGCACAACGATTGACCAATGTGACTTCTAAACAAAAGCAACGTAATATTCGTCCGAGCAGATTAGCTACTAGTAAGGACAAGCAATCTGGTCTGAAGGGGATCGAAAGAAGCGTAAAACAATTAGAGAATCGTCTAGATAATCTAGAGGTGGTGGAAGAGATAAATCGGGAGAATTCTATTATTTTCCCTAAAGATAATTTCCACCAACTGCATACGAAGATCCCTATCATTGCGCATGATTTTCACTTGGAAAAAGGCAGGAAGGTTTTGATCGAACAAGCTAGCTTTCAATTTGCTAATAATGATAAGGTAGCTATAATCGGGGGAAATGGCGCTGGGAAAACTAGCTTTTTAGATAGCTTAACTGAAAAAAGACAAGATATCTTTATCTCCAGTAAAGCGTTAATTTCTAGATATGAATCGTACAATCGACATAAGCTTCCAACGGGGACTACTCCCATTGCTTATTTGAGAGAAGAATCGGAGTATTCGGAAGCTTTTATTAGGGATACCTTACAAAATTTGGGTATTAAAAGGAATTCGCTACAACTGCCCATTAAGCATCTGAGTGGTGGCGAGTGTACAAGAACCTTATTAGCTAAGGCTTTTCTAAGCCCATCTAATATACTACTTCTTGATGAACCGACGAATTTTTTAGATGTGACGACGATGGAAGCTCTGAAGGCATTAATACAAACTTATCCAGGTTTAGTGATACTGACTTCTCATGATCGAACATTTGTTGAGGCAACGGCCAAAATCATATATGAAATCAAAGAAACTAAAATGGTCAGAATAAGATAAATGGAAAGGTCATATGTAGAAATAGTGCCAGCTTGCCATTGCTTGATTAAATGAGCAGGTTAGCTATTTATTTTCATAAAAAATGCCATTAAATTGCCCTCTAGAGTTAGACTAAAAATCCTGCTTTAGGGGGTGTTTTCGCTGAAAGGCTTCAATAATATCATCGTAGTCAGAATATTATATATAATAAAAAATCACTTCTCTTTTGAGGAGTGATTTTTCTGAATAAATTTCCCAACAACAGAATTTAAAAAAGAGCCCTTCATGAAAAGATTATTCTAGCTTTGATTCCCGGATAGGTCAGCTAACGACTCTTGTCATTTTTTGGCTTTGGATGAATTGGTAGAGTAGGGCAATGGCGTGGGTGAATCCAAGAGCGAACAGACTGACGTAAAGCCCCCTCTCCCACTTTTGTAGTGGAAAGTCTTTGATCATGTAAAAGGCAAAATTGATAAAAATAGGGTGGAAGAAGAAATAAGCCACACTATATAGTTTCAGTTGATGCCAATTTTTATGTTGGAAGAGATGGGTACGACTGACCCAATTAAATAAAAATAAGGTAAAAGGAACTAAAGCTAACATAAAGTTTTTATCGTCCCCTTGATTGATATAGATCAGACTGCCCTCCATCAGAAATAAAGCAAAGGAGATCAGTAATTTAGCGAAAGGGGAGGCAGTTAAAAGAGCTTTATTTCTATAATCGAAGGCTACACGACCTAAGAAAATGAAGATCGGAGCATAGAATAAGCCGTTTCGAGTGGTGAAGAAATATTTTTTGTATAAGACGTAGAAGCTGATCAAGGGGCTAGTTTTCAAATAAGCTGAATACGTTTCAATAGCTCCTATAATATAAAGTAGTAAGCAAATGAGAAGAACCGTTTTACGTCGGTAGCGTTTAGAAAAAATATCCGTTAGCTTCAGCCCGAAAAAAAGAGCTGGGAAGTACCATAAATGATAGCACATCCCTAAATAGAGGAGGGCTGTACAGAATGCTAGTGGCAGGGATGGTAAAGGGATATGCCATTTGACAAAATAAAAGCTGGCATATGGAAGGTATAGAAGAGATAAGCTAAGGTAGGTCTTCAACGATTTTTTTAAATAACTGTCAAGAGCTCCCTGGTTACTGACCTCTTTGGCTCGAATGAAAAAAGATGTGCAGATCATAAAGAATGGGACGGCCATCCGACTGAAAATACTTTTTTGAATAAAATGGAGTATATCGTTCGAGAAGATCCGTTGGGCGTGTAATAATATAACAAAAATAGCCAGTATATATTGACATAAACTAATCATGGCATAGTTGATCGGATTGGAAGGTTGAGCTTTCAATTTAACACCTCTAAAAAATGGGGATATAGGCTAATCTGACCTTGAATAAAAACCTGTGGATTTGTGAAAAAATGCAAGAAAAAAGTACTAGTGATTTACTGGGATTTATCCAGAGAAAATGTTAACAGAAAAAGAATAAAGGAGATATTGAAAAAAATATTCATATGTGCTAAGATGAATTTAAATAAAAATCTATTAAATATGACAAAAAAGGAGATGTGTGTGATGAGAAGAATGCCTTCAGAAGAGCAACAGTCTGTCACTGGAGGAGCAGTATGGGTTTGTTTAACTTGTGGATATGTGAGTCATGACCACATCTTCATTCAAACGGCTAAATCTAGGACCTATGATCATGAGAAAAAAATACAAGGGGCATAGAACGAAAGTTAGAGGCTAGCTAAAGATTGAGTCACTTGGAAATCGTTCAAGTGACTTTTTTGACGGACTGAAGTGGAAGCCTCGTGTTGTTAGCTACAGCTTAATGAGGAAGAATGATGAGAAAAAGTTTTAGAGGAGTTATGCAACATGATGCTTGTGATTGTGGTGCAGCCTGTCTAACATCTATTATAAATTACTTTGGAAATAGTGTACCATTATTTGAGATAAGAGAAAAGTTGAAAGTGGATAAAACGGGCTCTAGCCTATACGCTATTGGGCTAGTAGCCAAGAGTTATGGCTTATGTCCAACAGCTTTAAATGGCAGATGGGATGAACTGTTTGATGAATTACAAGCTAGGAGAATTCAACTGCCTTTTATAGCGCATTTTTTAAATCGTCATTCCAAGGGGCATTTTGTAGTGGTTTACAAGTACAGTGCTAGGACAATCAGTATCTTTGATCCTGGAGAAGGTCATCTAGTGTTATCGTTGGAAGAATTTCAGCAGAGGTGGACAGGAGCCATCATGACTTTTTCTAAAACGGATACTTTCCAAGATCAGAAAAAGTCTTATCCTAAATATACCCAGTTGATCCAGGAGCTAGTATCGGAAGAAAAGAGTTTTGTCTATACAACAATATATTCTTTGATAATAGCAGGGATTTCCATCATAGGGGCTTTTTTTTATAAAGATGTGATAGATCGGATAATCCTTCGCCAAGGGGCTATGACTACTTTTAGCGGAATTGTAGGCCGACTTATCTCAAATATGGAAGCATTACTGTTTGCTGTAATCGGGCTTTATATTTTTCAACTAGTCATCAGTTTATTGAATGGACTGGTGTTAGCGAAGATGTCTGAAAGACTTAATGACAAAATGATGAATCTTTTCTTTAATCATATGATACGATTACCCCTCGAATATAGGGATAGAACAGAATCGGGAAGTGTATTATCAAGATTTCATCATATGATGGAGATCCAAAATCAAGGAGTCAATAGCCTCCTGTCCATACTATTAGATGGCATATTATCTCTAGTAGCTGTTGTCATTTTATGGAGCATTAGCCCTGTTTTATTTGTTTTAGTGTTGAGCATGATGCTACTGTATATCGGTATCACTGTGGCTTTTATTCAACCATTAAAAAGGGCGAACAGAGGGATTCAAAGGGAATACTCGGATCAATTAACTCTGGTGAATGAAACTTTATCTGGATTAGGAACTATTAAATTACAGGCTGGAGAAGAAAGATTTAGCCAGGCTTTTCGATCCAAAACGAGAGAAGTATCGAAAGGAATCTTTAAGATTTTAAATTTACAAAGTGTCTTAAATGCTTTGATCGTCTTGGTGGAATCTATCGGGACACTAATCATTATTTGGATAGGAAGTAAGTTAGTTATTTTTAAGGCTCTTTCACTAGGGCAGCTAGTCGCCTTCAGCTCTCTTACCTCTTTCTTTACTATGCCAGTTAAAGAACTGATGAATACTTTTTTAGGCCTGCAACATACCTTGATTGCTGTTGATAGAGTGACGGATATTTTAAATACGGAGAAAGAGTATTCTACAATTCAGGCGGATGAAACTTTCCAAAAGCAACTTACAAGAGTAGACGTAAAGGATCTGACTTATCACTATAAGCTAGGGCATAAAAGCCTGGATAAGCTGTCTCTAAAACTGGAAAGAGGATCGATTGTTGGGCTAATAGGGAGAAATGGTTCTGGGAAAACGACCTTATTAAAAGTCCTAGCCAGCCTCCTTCAAGTAGACCATGGGCTAATCACTTATGAAGGGATAAAACTGAGCAAGGAAAATTTAGCCAGTATTAGGCGTAAGATAGCTTATGTTGGGCAAGAAAGCTTCGTTTTTGAAGGCAGCTTAAGGGATAATTTAACTTTAGGGACTTCTGGCCAAGCAACAGAAGAAGAAATGCATCGCTTATGTAGGGAGTTCGGACTATTTCAACTCACTAAAAAAGGCAATGGCTTAGATTACCTCCTCTTAGAAAATGGGGACAATTTATCTAGTGGTCAACAGCAAAAAATCGGATTAGTTCGAGCCTTACTTAAAAAACCAGAGATCTTACTCCTGGATGAAGCAACAAGTCACTTAGATAAAGCATCATTAAGGCAAGTTGTTAGCTATCTCGATAGGATAAAAAAAGACACGATCATCCTTATGGCTTGTCATGAGGCAGATGCTTTAACAGGTGCCGATAGACTGCTTGTGATGGATAAAGGAAAAATTATTTACGATGGGACAAACGATCACAAGAAATGGATAAGCCTTGAAGACCAGCAAGAAGAGATGGAAAACGTTGAAAAAGAGCTAGTGAAGAGAGAAAACGTTGCAAAAGAACTAGTGGAGATGGAAAACATTGAACAAGAACTAGTGGAGAGAGAAAGCATTGAACAAGAGTGTGTTTAGAAAGGAATAAAGCATGGCACTTTTAGAACTTGAACGCTTAAATAAAGCATATAAGAAAAATAAAGTGATAAAAGATCTATCATTTGACCTGAACAAGGGAGAAATCATGGGGCTTATCGGCCAAAATGGTTCGGGGAAAACAACGATTTTTAAGACCATACTGGGTTTAGTTCAAAAAAATTCTGGGCAGATGAGAATAAATGGGCATCTGATTGACGGAAAATCAAAGCACTATTTGAATAAAATTGGGGCGATGATAGAATACCCGACATTTTACGAAAATCTAACCGCCAGTCAAAATTTAAGTCTTATTTCAAGTCTTTATGAAGGGAAAAAGGTTGGCGAAGAGGATATTTTGGAAATTTTGCGAGTGGTTGGGTTGGAAAATAATGTCGATGCTAAAGTCTCTAGTTTTTCACTTGGGATGAAGCAACGTCTAGGATTGGCTCAAGCTTTACTCCACCGCCCATCAATCTTGCTCTTAGATGAACCTTTCAACGGATTAGACCCACTTGGAATGAAGGAACTCAGGCAACTGCTCATGGAATTGGCGGCTAAAGGAGTAGGGATCATTGTCTCTAGTCATTCTTTGGAGGAATTAAATAAAATAGTGGACTCCGTAACCCTGATTAAGCAAGGAAAAGTTCTTTTCCAAGGAAGCAAGTCGGAATTTTTAGCTATGGGCATGGTGAAGAATAGCTGGCTATTAAAAACAGATCAGTTAGAAGAAACTCAAGCTATTTTACAGAGCCTTGCTATTCCTTTTACTGAGAAAGATGGGCATTTGGAATTAGTATTAGATCCTGCTGGCATGAAAGATGTGAAGGATAAGCTGTTGACGAAGTTATTGAATCAAGGGATCTCTATCATCAATTTTTCTGAAAAGCAAGAGAATTTTGAGGATGTCTTCTTGAAAATTCAGACAGCTATGGAGGAGGAATAGGATGAAATTAGTGAAAATAGAACTGTTTAAATTATTTCATGGAGGAAAAGTCATCTATTTTTATGCAGGCTTTGCGGGAGCCGTTGCCTTGTTAATCCTTTACCTTAGAATGGCGGCGTCTTTAGAAGGCTTTGGCGAAATTTTTCAAACCTCTATCGATACATTTTCAATATTTGCGGTGATCGTAGGGGTGTTGTGGACTCTGACTTCCTTTAATCAGGAAATCCAGCAAAAAACGATGAAAAATTTGCTAGTTACGCCAGTGAAAAGAGGAGAGATTTTAGGGGCTAAATGGCTAACTGGGATTTTCGCTTCCACTTCTGTATTACTTGTCCTAGGGCTAGTAGCCTTTGTCATGACCACTTTGTTATTCGGTTTTTTTACAGCTGGAGAGTACTCCTCAGCTAGTGAGGGCATCCTATCTTTTTGGAAAGGGATAGTACAAATGGTCAGCTCTGTTTTTACCGCTGTTTTCTATAGTTCAATTGTCCTTTTCTTATTTTTGATCAGCAATTCTTTATCCATTTCTCTTGTAGCTGTTCTTGTTTTGAGAGGGATAGGGGAAATGCTGGCAAGAAGTCTAATCCAGCAACCAAATCTATTTCTTTATTTCAGTCCTCTAGGCGCTTTGAAAGTTTTAAATCCTATTTCAAGCCACATATCTTTCATCGCTTACTTTATCCAGTTGCTCCTGATCTTGGTGTATGCTGTAGCTACTGCCTATGTATCCATTCAATTGTTCGAACGTAAGGAGTTTTAAGATATTCGAGATGAAAGAAGTTTCAGGAATTGTAGCTGGCGACGAGGAGTTTTAAGCTCAACAAGCTGAAAGAAATTTCAGAATGGATCTGCCGACTAGGAGTTGTGACTAGCCTTTGACTAGGAGAAGCTAGCGGCTATCATTTCAAGCTGAGTGGATAAAAGCTTGCTGGCCGAAATAGTTTTGGAAAGTTTTTTAAAAAGAAGAGTACTAGTCTGTTAATCGATAAAAAAGCTAGGGTCAATAGACTGCCCTAGCTTTTTTGCTTTGACAAAAAATGCCAGTCATCGCTGATAACGATAGCCTCCTATTTTCAAGAAATTTCCTCATAGGCAAGGGGACATGTTAGTGATCATAGGGATCGCCAGTTTTTTGGCGCTTTGACAAGGAAACTAGAAAAGGCTCCAGGTGCTTTAAATAAGAAATTTTTAAGGCAAACGTTTGAAAATACTTTTAAACGAATGGAATTAGACGAAAATGTGAAAAATAAATGGTACTTTTGAATGGACATAAAAAATAAAAAAAAAAAAAAAATAGAGTATAATTGAGATGTTACGAATCCCTATAAATAGATATAAATAAAGGTTAGTATAATAAGTTTTCAATATTTTACAGTGACAAATGTCATTTGATTTTAAAAAGGTGTAACTGTATAATCTTGTTGTTGTTTTTATTAAGAAAAAGAAAAAATATCGAAAAAACACCCAGTAGACCTTGTTGCGTTTGTTTAAAATTCGTATAAAACACAAGTTAAAAGCGATTTCTTTTAGAAAAAATAGACTTGTTTAATGAACAGATTTCAAAAAATGATGGAGGATTTATCATGGGAGTAGGGAAAAATAACATCAAAAATAAAATGGAGCAACGAGCTAGAAAGCTCCAACATTATGGTATTCGGAAGTTGAATGTTGGGACGGCTTCAGTATTGTTGGCGACTTTTTTATTTTTCACAGGAGCGCAATCGATCGCATTAGCGGATGAATCAGTGAGTGATAAGGCGGTTGTTGTCGAAACCAGTTCCCTTGCAGATGGAAGTCATGAAAATACTAGCCGAAAAGATCCAGTGGCCCTTGAAGAAACAAATCGGGAAAAAGAGGAATCAGAAGTTCCACAGGCTAATGGTGCAGTTGCCGGGGCTCTTGTTCGTAATGAGGGCGTTAATATTGCGAACGAAAGTGAAAAAGAGCACAAGCAAGACTCGGATACTCTGGATAAAGCGGACAAAAAGGAAGTGCGCTCTGCTTATCAAGATGTGCCGAGTGCAGTAGCTAATAAGGCGGAAGCTGTCGTCTACAGTGCAAGATCAGCTGCTTATAATAGTGGGGATGATGAGCGGTCGGCTGGTGGCGATGATAAATCCCCGCGCGCGCTGTTAGATGGGGATACCTGTCCAGTCATCAAGGACGGTGCCTATGATAAAGAAGGTTGGCAAAAGCGTTATGATGACGAAGTAACTAAAAAATTAGATAAGCAAAGAGCGCTCCATCAAAACGAAGTCCTGCTTAAGGAAATCAATGGAATTGTTGATGATTTAAAAGAAGATGATAAAAAAGCCTTTAATTCCAAGATAGAAGCAGCAAAAGAATCAAATAATCCAACTGAGGCTCTTAAAAAAGTTAAAGAAGAGCTTGATAAGAAAATGGCTGATGATCTTCCAACCAGAAAAACTTGGGGTAAGGCTGAAATTGATGACAGCGCCAATGATAAATACAAGGGCCTTTTATCTAAAGAAAAAGAGGATTTTAAAAAGCAAATCGATCAGGCCAAGACTTACAAAGAAATTAAAGACATCCTCTATAAGGCTGAAGTTACTTTAGCTAGGACTAAGGCGAATAACTATATTACTAATATTGTACAAAATAAATTTCATTCCTATCCAGAACTAAATGAAAGACAAAATAATGAGTATAAGGAAAAGGTCCAAGCGATTGTAGATGATATATTAAAAAGAATTCCTGAGGCTAAAACTCTAGATGATGTACAATTTCTACGAGCATCTGCCGATAATGCTGTAACAGGTTGGTTTACAGAAAATCCTGGTAATCGACTAGTTAATATCTACTCTCATATGTTAAAAGGTGGTCCTATCCAAGATCATATGCCTTATAACAAGGCGAAGGGTCCTTACGATAAGATGATCCATCCTGACAATGTTGAGATGACTGTGGAAAAGCACGCTGATGGAACTCATGAATGGCATGTGGCCTTTAATAGCAATGGTGTTCAAGCTAATAAGACCAAATTTTATTTTACTCTTCCACATGATCAGGAAATAATCCTTGACAACTTATCTGAAAAGCCAGTGATCGTTGATGCTGCTCCTATGGGAGGGCCTGATCCTGAATCTGTAAGGGTGGAAAGAATTTTAAGCAAATCTGATATAAGGAAAGATAAGAATTGGGATCCACTCGTTCATATCACTCATAATGGAAGTGTAGGTTTCGACCTTCCTGGTGCTAGAATATACAATAACTATATAATTCCATCTAATTCTCAGACATATAATCCAATCATCCGCCATGGAGATACAACTGGAGCATATGATAGTGATTTTGATAAGATGGCATCTCCAAATTCTGATGGACGTGGATTTTATATCGGTTCTTTTGTGGACAAATCCCAACCTGGTGGATGGGCAAAGGCTGGTCAAGCCAAAACACTAAAGGGAATTCTTTATGGACTTATTGATAAGAAGATGGGAGATAACCCACCTATAACCCAAGCTGAATTATTAAATGGTCATAGTAAAGATGCTCCTAATTTCGGACCTGATTGGACAGGATACAGTGCTTCTTCTACTCGTGCCATAGCAAATGCTAGTGACTTCATTATAAAAAAGATTGATGAAATTCAAGCCAGAAAAGACAAGGTCTACATGGTAGAAATCACTGGCAAGTTCAACATCAATTACCATTTCTTTACTCGCAATATCAATCCAGAAATGAGGGGCAAGGAAGATAAGTTTGATACGATAGTTGGTGTCAGATCTTTCCAAGCTACTAATGGAAGTTTAAGTACTTGGGGTAACTACACCCTAGTAAAAATGATCCAAAGCGACCTCAACAAAAAAGAAGAGTTCAAGGGAGAAGCCAAGAGAATCGATGTTCCGCTTGGAGTCATACCTGATGCTAGGGACGGGGTAAAAGATTTCTATAAGGTGCCTGATAATGCGAAAGTGGAATGGGTTGACTCTAATGTATTTAAAGAAACTTCGTCTTACCTAACCCAAGATGATTTAATCAAAACCGCTCAAGCTAAGATTAGTGTACCAGGACAAGAAGACAAGATAGTAGCTGTCCCAGTTAATGTCTACGGCGTATTCAAAGAAGGCCAAAACCTAGATGTCGTTAAGACAGGACTTGATAAAAGTGAGATACCTGTTGACAATACACATTTATCATGGAAAACAGGTAAGTTTGTCGCTAATGATAATGTAGGCTATGGTTTTAAGATAGATAAGGATGGTAAGCTATCCGGAACTCCTAAGATTAATGATTGGAAAAATGAAGAATGCGCCCGTCTTGTTGAACTGAATTTTAAAGTTTGGGAAAATGTTGGAAAGCCTATAGAAAGAAGAGTAGATCGCAAGGTAAAGGTTTGGGTTGTTCGTTCAATGCCGGCCAAGGCAAGCCTAACTCTTGAAAATGTCGGGGACAATACGACAGAAGGCAAGCGGTACAAACCGTTTACAATCGTTGATAATGAAAGCAAAACGATAAAAATTGTCAAAGGTAAGGAGTTCAAAATCCAAGGCAAGGTTACTGACCGTATTGATATTATTAAGGATACTGAAGTTAAGGATGAGGCCGCATCCTGGATGGATCCAGTTGAGAGCAATGGCAAGAAGAAATCAATAAACTATCAAGAAGAATATGTGAGGATATCAGGCTCAAAACAAAATCGAAAATCGCTTGGTTCCCAAGAGCATCCATATCTAGTTAATCTTGAAGGTACTGCCCCTACAGAAATAAAAGAGTATAGATTACGCTTTACAACATGGAATGGAGATGATTCTCCTAATGATGAAGATTGGAAAGTTATCACTACCGATTACTCCTACCAAGGTGGCGAAATCCAAAAGAAATTCAATCAATCAACCTCTAATGATGAAATCATTGGAAAAACTTCATCAACGGGTCTAAAGGACCACTGGATTAGCAAAAAAGAAGTCGCTTTTGATGAGATAGCAGCTAATGCTGAATATGAGAATATCAGAAATCTTATAAATAAAGATACCGGTCTAAGTGGTAGCACAGCCGGTGAATACTGGGTACCTGTTCGCTATACCCATATCGACGGACACTCTGACATTGTTAAAGTCAAAGTGACTGTTAATAGCCCAGACGTAAAAGCCAATGCTAGTGTTGAGCTTGAAAATGTCGGCGAAGAAGGCAAGTATAAATCATTTACGCATGTCGATAATGCAAATAAAACCATTTATATCTTAAAAGGAAAGAAATTTAAGGTTCATGGAAAAGTTACAGATATAATTGGTTATGTAAGAGATGGTAGAGTTTGGGACCCAGATCAAGGAGAATCAACAGAACCATGGATGAACCATCTCGAAGGAAATCCTAAAAAATGGGATGACGAAGATTATCAAAATGAATACCTAAAGGCTTCAGGTAATATTAAAAAAAATCGTGTATCGCTTGGTTCAAACGAAAAACCATATATTGTTAAGCTTGAAGGGAATGCTCCAGAAGATACGACCCCAAATTACGGATTCAAAATACACGTATGGAATGGGGACGATGATGAGCAAGACTTCAATTATAAGACAAAAGTCTTAGATTATGGTTATACAGGTGGTGAAATATCTAAAGATCACGGCCAAGTCACCACAATTGATGAACTCAAAAATCTAGCAAGTATTGATGACAAGAATAATGATTTCGTCAGAGATGGGTTCGCAAATAAGTGGATTAAAGACAAGAGCATTGACTTTGATGCAGTAAAAGCTAACCCTAAGTACGAAAAAATTAGAAGCCTATTGAGTGAAAATGGCCTTAGCGGGGAAAAACCTGGCACCTACCTAGTTCCAGTAAGATTCACTCATATGGATGGTCACACGGATATTGTGGATGTGACCGTTAAAGTGGGCCCAATCCAAGCGCTGGTTGACGGTACGCTCTTCGGTGGAACTGAGGAAGATAAGGATTCAAATACTCCTTGGTATAACCCAAATGGCTATTCCTTGAACTACTTTGGCAGTCAAAATGTCCTAAAAATTGACTATAAAGTCACGGATGAAAAAGGCAACGTGATTGAAACAGGCAAGCAAAATACCACCTTCATCATTCACGAAAAGCTCTACCAAATTAAAGAAGGCGAAAAGAAAGGCGACTACAAGCCTGGCAAATATACTCTGACCATCACCGTCAACAACTTTGATGATGGTGATGAACGAAAACCTAACTTCAAACCAATCACCAAGGAAGTTCACTTCTATTGGGATGCCGAACTCAATCGAGGTAAGAAGGGGGATAAGGGGGATACTGGTGCCCAAGGGCCACAAGGTGAAAAAGGTAAAGACGGTCTAAGCCCAGAGATCACTACTAAAACAGATCAGAATGGTAAGACTACTATCATCATTCAGAAGAAGAAATATGGTGAAGATGGTAAGACCATTGTCAATGACGGTGATCCAATCAAAGTAACAGACGGTAAAGATGGACTAAACGGTAAAACCCCAGAAATCACAACTGAAGATATCGTTGATCCAAAGACCAACAATGTCATTGGTAAGAAAGTCATCGTGAAAGTTGATGGCAAAGAAGTTCAATCCTTTGAGATCAAGAACGGTGAAAAGGGTCAAGATGGTACTAATGGCACTAACGGTACAAACGGCAAAGACGGTCTAAGTCCAGATATCACCACACAAACTGATCCTAAGACTGGAAAAGTTACCATCATCATTCAAAAGAAGAAATATGGTCAAGATGGTAAAACCATAGAAAATGATGGCGATCCAATCAAAGTCACAGATGGTAAAGATGGCAAGACACCAGAAATCACAACCGAAGACATCAAGGATCCTAAGACCAATGAAGTAATCGGTAAGAAAGTCATCGTGAAAGTTGATGGCAAAGAAGTTCAATCCTTTGAAATCAAGAACGGTGAAAAGGGTCAAGATGGAACTAACGGTACAAATGGTACTAACGGTACAAACGGCAAAGACGGCCTAAGTCCAGAGATCACCACACAAACTGATCCTAAGACTGGAAAAGTTACCATCATCATTCAGAAGAAGAAATATGGTGAAGATGGCAAGACCATTGAAAATGATGGTGATCCAATCAAGGTAACAGATGGTAAAGACGGAAATAATGGTAAAGACGGTCTAAGTCCAGAGGTCACCACACAAACTGATCCTAAGACTGGAAAAGTTACCATCATCATTCAAAAGAAGAAATATGGTGAAGATGGTAAGACCATAGAAAATGATGGCGATCCAATCAAAGTAACAGACGGTAAAGATGGAAAGACACCAGAAATCACAACCGAAGACATCAAGGATCCTAAGACCAATGAAGTGATTGGTAAGAAAGTCATCGTGAAAGTGGATGGCAAAGAAGTTCAATCCTTTGA
>NZ_QXPZ01000077.1 GCF_003664595.1 Atopobacter sp. AH10 | reverse complement strand
AATAACACCACCTCGGTGATAGGTGGTGTTTATGGTTATGAGTCAGGGAATTCAGGTTTTTATATTACAGATGATATTTATCCTACTTTTCCCTAAACAAGCTCTATGCCTATTAGAGTTAGTCTGGATATAGAGCATTCATTGGAAATAGTAGCAGTGCGTGAGAGATTTACACAGCTACTGACAAGCGATTCATCTTTAGAAAGCATCTCTTCTTCAAGTGTTCGAAATTGCGAAAGCCATAGGCGGTCTTCTTGAGGGTTTTTATTTGATTGTTCCACGCCTCTAAATGACCGTTGT
>NZ_QXPZ01000076.1 GCF_003664595.1 Atopobacter sp. AH10 | reverse complement strand
CGCAGTTTATTTCTCGGTAAATTATGTCAATATTGCGTTAGTATTCAGTTGTCAATGAACAAAATGGAGAATAGCGGGATCGAACCGCTGACCTCCTGCTTGCAAAGCAGGCGCTCTCCCAGCTGAGCTAATCCCCCAAAATAAGAGGTTGGCCTCTCATAATTGAACAAAAAGCGCTGTGTAGGTTTCCGTAAGTTATTCCTTAGAAAGGAGGT
>NZ_QXPZ01000075.1 GCF_003664595.1 Atopobacter sp. AH10 | reverse complement strand
GAAATTTACATGGCGTCTTTTTTTTTCACAATTGAGTGGCTAAGTTCATTCTAAAATCCACCTAAATTTTGAAAACTTAAATGATTTTCTGGTTCTTCAATAATTAATATTTTAACCTTATCCTTCAAATTTTTATAAGCATTCTCTACAGCTAATATGACTTTTTCACCTTGACCAAAATTTCTTATATCTATCCCATTTTTAACGATTGAGATCGAATTTCTAAATGCATTTTCTGAATCATCAAAGTGAAGAGAGAAATCAGATTGATTATCTTCTATAAGACTGCTTTTCTTTAATTCTTTTAATAAATCATCTGTAGATAATCTATATTGATGATTAACCTTTGCCCTATTTTCTTCAGAAACCTTGTCTAAGTATACCTCATTAATTCGTTTTTGTATTTCATTGTTAGTGTCAATGTAACTGGTATTGACAATACTGTAAAAAAACTTAAAAGGTCTTGTATAAGAAGTATATGATTTGCCTGCAAAAGTAAGAAATTGAACTTTATAATATTCAAAAGGGAAAACACTCCAATTACTCGTAGTTAAAACTTGTCTTATATCATCAATCATTTCTTTGATAGGCGTTATCTTTAAGGATATTCCAAAGGTTTTGATATTTTGAGAGTTATGATTTCCCTCAATATAAAAGTTTGAGGAAATCTCTTTGTTACTTTCATCAAGATATAACTCAACAATTACTTCAGGTAAATTTTTTATCTCTTTTTTTATTAAAAATTCAGAAACAACTTCACTATTAAAAAGACTTGCTAGCCCTAAATTTTCAATCTGACTATGACTTCCCTTCAATACCAAACCAATTGCATATAATAGTGTAGACTTACCAGCACCATTTTCACCAACAAAAATATTCATCTTGTCATTACATTGAATATCCGCTTTCTTAAAAAGCCGAAAGTTCTGTAAAATTATTCGCGATATCATTTATAACCTACCTGTCCTTTCTGAATTAAATATTTGAATATCAACTGATTGTTATGATCTAAATAATATCATATAAAATTTATTTGGGTGGAACAGGTTTAAACACACACCATATGCAATTTTATAAGCTATAAGAGACTAGAACAAAAGTTTTATATCAGCGTTTTCAAATTACTCCATAGATCTCTATGTATAACTAGGCTATCTTTAATTCACTATCACTAATTATTGGTTCAAATCCAAACTTTTTCACAAACATCCGAATCAATTCTTTATGTACAGGGGGACATTTTGGCCCAAATGTGATTTCTAAATCTTCAAAAAATCTATTACTTAATTCCAAATCGAGAAATTCAAATGGTATATTTTTCGTTTTAAAAGCCTCTGTTAGGTTAAAATCATGATTCGAAGTAAAATCTTTATTAAAAGGGCTCGGAGAAAAACTTACGATGAATCGAATCTCTTTTTGAAAATCCCATACTTTAGATTTGTAAATAGCTAATTTTGACATGTCGATTCCATAACTTGTCCCATCAAATTTTGTAAGGGTGGGTTTTAATTTTTGCTCATCAAAAGTCTATTTCATTTTCCTGATAAAAGGACATCCATTATCACTCAAATATGGTGCTGTTCTTAGAAAATCCAGATTTGATGGACACTCCCTTTTCAGAACCGAATCTTCAGAAGTGATAAAATAATCCATGATACTTTCTTCATCAATATTTATACCAATCCTAATTCCTTTCATATCTACGGAATAAATGGACCATTGTGGAATGGATTCTTGATTTTCTTCTGTCCAACAAGATACATACTGATACTGCTTTGCATACTCATAATCTTGCGTAATTCCTTCTTCTAAATCATCCATGTTCAACAAGTTCGTGAATCTAAGTGTTCGATTTTTTAAAATCAAATATAGTGATTCCATTGAAGTATAATGATAAATCATCATAGTATAATTTCTCCTAAACATTATTTTTTCTTTGAACTATATCTTTTATTAGCTTGCTTGGTCCTTTCGATCAACATTGTATCGCTTAATTTTTCTTCTTGAGTCGCTAATAATGTTTTTTGATTTCCACCTTATCACTCCAATTGATCAGTGTCCACAAACGTCACCCTATTTTTCCATCAGAAATCAAAGTCCAGATTAAATTTCTTCTTACCCAGCTAAATTCGAGCCATTTAAACATTCGCTTAATGCCTGAACCTCGTCATTAAGAGGCTTATCGCGTAACTTTTTCAATCAATACGACGCAGTCAAAGTGTGTCGATACTAATCTATAGATTGATTTGATATGAAGAATATTCTGTTTCACTGTATCATCCATAACATTAAATTTATAATTCAAACAAATCAAATTGCATTTTAGAAATTTGATGACCTTTTTCTTTAGGGATTTCAAAGAACTCTTCAAATTCTTTAAAGTTATATCTGAAGCTTTCCTTAAAAATTTCTGAAGTATTATTCCAAGCTTTTGGATTTATCGCTAAATTATCAGTTCCTTTTATAATTACATAATTAGTAAAGTTCTTTTTTTGCTGATAGTTTAATGTAACTAATTGTTTAAATAGCCCATCGAAAATATTTTTACCTTTATCAAGATAAGCCATGATTATATATGATGATAATTCTTCAGGGAAAACAGAAAAATATAGATGCTCTAGTTGATTACTTTCATCAGCTACACTCTGAATAAAATTACCATCCAAATCTTCTTCTGGAGATAATAAGCCTGTAGCAGCAAATTTTATAGGCTGGTGAAACTTCCAGACAATATATTTTAAAATATTATAATCTTTATCCAGGATTGCCCGATCAAAGTATTTTTTGTCATCTTCTAAGTCGTGTAAAGCTAATAAATTTCCTATTGAAAGTAATTTTAATCTCTCATCAACCAATTGGTTTTGTTCGTATTGCTTTTTTAATTCTAATTTTTGATGATAGTCAAATATAAATGCCCGATAAATATATAAGAAAATCTGTTCTTCATTGTCTGAGGAAAAGTTGTTAATCTCAATCGGTTGAAACATTTTATCATGATAATCACAAAAGCCAGTAAATGTAGTAGCTACCCTTCTACCATACTCTCCTATTAACTCGAACGGATTGCCCGTATTTGATATTGGCATATAAACTGTTCCATTCTCTGATATTTTTTCTAAAACTCTTTTATTTTGAATTGAGTGCGCTCTTATGATTTTCCCCTTACAATTATTTTTGTCAGGATGCAAACAATGCTTTATTTTTTTATTTCTTTTTAATCTTTCGAAATGTTTTTTCATTTTTATAATGTGTTCTTTACTGGGATTTCTGATGTTAATCATTCCCTTCCATAGTTCTAATCTTATTATACATTAAAAGAGAGATACAGAACTGATTATTACTCGAATTATTGAGCCACCTTTCCATAAGAATTGAGCCACTCGTTATAAGCTGGTATTGAGAATTATATTTTCAAGAGTTTGACTTAAATATAAGATGAATAGATATCCATGCATACACCTTAACATCAACAAATCACACGATCAGTTAGTTAAGGTGTGTTTGGCAATTAAAAAATCAACCACTTTGGCAATTAAAATCCAACCAGCGTGGCAATTA
>NZ_QXPZ01000074.1 GCF_003664595.1 Atopobacter sp. AH10 | reverse complement strand
TCAGTTGGTAGAGCATCTGACTTTTAATCAGAGGGTCGCAGGTTCGAGCCCTGCATGGCTCATTACCTGATAATATTATATGAAGCCGGCTTAGCTCAGTTGGTAGAGCATCTGATTTGTAATCAGAGGGTCGAGGGTTCAAGTCCTTTAGCCGGCATTTTTGCGGAAGTAGTTCAGTGGTAGAACACCACCTTGCCAAGGTGGGGGTCGCGGGTTCGAACCCCGTCTTCCGCTTTATTTAGAAATATGCCGGGGTGGCGGAACTGGCAGACGCACAGGACTTAAAATCCTGCGAAGGTTACACTTCGTACCGGTTCGATTCCGGTCCTCGGCATTTTTAAATAAAGCACCCATAGCTCAATTGGATAGAGTACCTGACTACGAATCAGGCGGTTGCAGGTTCGACTCCTACTGGGTGCATACTTCGGGAAGTAGCTCAGCTTGGTAGAGCACTTGGTTTGGGACCAAGGGGTCGTAGGTTCGAATCCTGTCTTCCCGATAAGATAGGATGAGATCATAGACCTTATGGTCTTTTTTTTTTACATAAAACGGAATAAGAATATGTATTTTTTATAAAATAGCCTTGCATTTTTTGACAAAGAGTGTATACTATGCATTAGTAAGTTAACAATGAGCACCCATAGCTCAATTGGATAGAGTACCTGACTACGAATCAGGCGGTTACAGGTTCGACTCCTGTTGGGTGCATGTTTTTAAGTTTATTTTATAAGAAAAACCGTTCAGAATAGCTGAACGGTTTTTCTTTATGAATGCTTGAATTTTAGCTGAGCAAGCGTATAATGATGCTAGTAAAAAGTGCTTAAATCCTGAATTCCCTGACTCATAACCATAAACACCACCTATCACCGAGGTGGTGTTATTTTTAACCCTTCATAAATTTGCTCATGCTTACTCAATACTTCACCTAAAGTAAAACCAAAAGAGTCATCCCAATAGCCATAAATCTGGTCTAAGTTGCACAACACATCATCAATTGTATAGCTCTTATTTAATCCACTCAGTGCCATTTC
>NZ_QXPZ01000073.1 GCF_003664595.1 Atopobacter sp. AH10 | reverse complement strand
TAAGCTTCTTTGCGCCGATAGTAGTTGGGGGTTTCTCCCTGCGAGGGTAGGACGTCGCCATGCGAATTGGAGGTTTAGCTCAGCTGGGAGAGCGTCTGCCTTACAAGCAGGATGTCAGCGGTTCGATCCCGTTAACCTCCATTTAAGAGCCATTAGCTCAGTTGGTAGAGCATCTGACTTTTAATCAGAGGGTCGCAGGTTCGAGCCCTGCATGGCTCAT
>NZ_QXPZ01000072.1 GCF_003664595.1 Atopobacter sp. AH10 | reverse complement strand
GCATGGCGACGTCCTACCCTCGCAGGGAGAAACCCCCAACTACTATCGGCGCAAAGAAGCTTAACTGCTGTGTTCGAGATGGGAACAGGTGTGTCCTTCTTGCCATTGTCACCACACTATTGAGTGTTTGTTCACTCATAACTGAATCTAACGCTTGACCTTTACCGTAAACTACGTTTTCTTTCTTTCCTTTACTTACCTTCTTTGGATAAGTCCTCGATCGATTAGTA
>NZ_QXPZ01000071.1 GCF_003664595.1 Atopobacter sp. AH10 | reverse complement strand
TAGTAGCTAGTCAAATAACTTATGGAAACGGCGCAAAAGTGAATACTTCTTTTGTAACCAATCTAGGTGACGCTAAAATTTGGCTGTGTCAAAAGCTAAATCAACGATTGAAGAGTGTTCAAGCTAAAAGACCAGCACTAGCGAAATATCGTTACCCATCTTGTGTGATAAGCGGGGCGCTAGTTAAAAAATATATTGATGCTGGAATTGATATCAAGATTGGGAGGGAATCTTGCGCTAGGATTGAAAAATCTAAATTAGACCAACAGCGGGAGCTTGGGAAAGGTGTATATGGTGGAGGCTATTTTGTGTCAAAAGAAATAGCTAGTGAGATGGAAAGAGGCTTTGAACGTGGAAAAATTATCGAATTAGAACAAGAAAAGGAATTAGGCTATATTTGGAAATTATCGGATAGGGAAAAAGATATAGTAGGGAAGCTTAAGTAAAATCTGACATTTTCAGACGTCACGCCAATTGCCACTGCACACTGACCTACTATCCAGGAGATGGGAAAAGGCAGAATGCGTGGTCGAAAGACGACACAAAAGATGAGCGACAGCATTTGATAGAAAAAGAAAAAGAAAAGCGAGATGTAATAGCCAACAATCGGAAAACAGACTTAAGTGAATATAAGCGTATTGTCGAAGTGCTAGGCGAAGATAAAGCGCCAGTCTCTTTTCCACAGTTCCAAAAAATGAAGTATAATGATCTTGAAGGATACGAACGTTTAAAGGATAGGGTATTCATTCAGAATAACTTTAATAAGGGAATCTGGTTAGATAAAATTAATCAAGAAAAGCAAGCCCGTCATATGCAGGCAAGCGCCGGAGTGGGGAAAAGTTATTTTTATGATGATGTTGATGTGGAAGAGCTGTATAATAAATATAAGATGACAGGT
>NZ_QXPZ01000070.1 GCF_003664595.1 Atopobacter sp. AH10 | reverse complement strand
CTTCTATGATCAGAAGCTAACCGCCGCTATTTTGGATCGCATGGTCCATCACGGATTACTCATTATGCACGAGGGAGAAAGTTATCGCTTAAGGCATTCATCCATGCAATAAATAACGAAGTAATAAATAACGCAGGGGTGGCTGGATTTTAATTGCCACGCTGGTTGGATTTTAATTGCCACGCTGGTTGGATTTTAATTGCCATAGTGGTTGATTTTTTAATTGCCAAACACACTTTTTGCTTTGCTAACAAAAATCTTTGCATTAATACCACTTCATCAATCTACTTAACTGATCCATCATGACCATCTATTTGCCAATGCTATTAAAGTAATTGATAGATAACTATGTTTTATACTATTGACCAGACGTAAAAGAACCACAACTTCCTTCCCCATAATATCTTTTATGGTCTTTACACTTACAAATTATCAACATATGTTAATTGACATTTTTGCCTCTGCTTTATTTTCTTAAATGAAATTTTAGAAAGATTAGCTAGTCAATTCTTCATCTTACTTTTCTTGTCAACAATTAGATAGTAATGCCCCAATAATAAAAGGCATTAGCCATTTTGATGGAATAACTTACTTCTAGCTAAAATTATCTATCTAGTTCGTCCTCCTATGTTTCTAAGTAAGCGCTTTTAATAAACAATAAGAAAAAGCCAAGGATCCAGCAACACTAGTCACAGAATCCTTGGCCTTATATCAGCACTACTTAGTAGCTCCTATCAATGCCAGATCTTTTGCTAGAAAGGTATATCATCTTAAATAATGCATACCCCAAAGCCAAAAATATTATCGATTGAAAGAAAAGTATCAGATACTGATTTAAAGGTACCTTTTCATGCTTCATAAGGTTCTGAGTGATTTCGATTCCAATAGAAATCGGTAAACACCTTCCAATCATAACTGCCCATTTTGGCATCATCTCATGAGGCAAAACTGCTCCAGTAAAAAATAGTAACGTGTAGGAAATAACAGAGTCGAAAGAAGCTGTTTTAGTATATTTTAGAGTCAAAGCAACGAGTAACAATGTAAAGCCAAACACTCCAATTGTGGTGAGCAAAAAGGTAATCACATACCACTCATTAAAGGGAATCTGAATTTCCAGCAAAATACTTAACACAAGCGACACTAGTAATACCTTTAATAAATTAACGCTTAACCAAACAATTGTACGCACAACAATTAATTGTTCAAAAGGGAAGGGTCTGATAATTAATTGATCTAATATTCCCATTTGCTTTTCAGAAGATACAGAAACCGCAGCCTCACTAATCACTGAACTTAGCAAATACCAGTAAACAAAGCCAACATAGGTTTGATCAATTTGGCGATGTTGAATCACCAAAAACATATAAAACATAATTGCAGTGACTAGTGTACTTACAATATGATCTGGATAATAAGTCCCAACTTCATGTAAATATTTACGTAATTCTGCATTGAATAATTTCATCATTTTTCAACTCCATGATTATAAAAATAAATAAGTGCATCTTCAACTGTCGGCTTTACTTTTTCAATTTTAATCACATTTCGTATCAATGAATTTTCTTTCAATATAGAGTACAAATCTTCAAAAGATTCCCGTTTAATATAGCTTTTCCCTTTATCCCTGTGGCAATCCAATTCAACACCAGGTAAGTCCCCATCCAAAACAGCTATATATTCATCTGAATTGGGAACTTGACTCAAAAAATCTTGATAATCCCCACTGTATATAACCGAACCTTCATCTAGCACAATAATATAATCCGCTAATAGTTCAATAATGTCTGCTTGATGGGACGTTAATATAATTGTTTTATGTTCCCTTTTCGCTAACTCTTTTATTTTACGGCACAACTGTTTGGAACTTTGAAAATCTAATCCTAGTGTTGGTTCATCTAGAAATAAAACATCTGCATTTGTTATTAATGAAATAAGCAGCGAAAGCTTCTGTAACATACCCCTAGAGTATCCGCCAACTGGTTGATTAATTGCATCTTTCAAATCAAATTCATTGATTAAGTGTTGAATAGAATCACTTACATAACTGATAGACAAATTAGATAATCCTAAAAAGTACTCGATGTTTTGCTTTCCTGTTAAAAATGGATATACGTTATCCACAGATTCTAAAACAGCACTGACTTGTTTATAATATGTATGCCTTAATTTGGATATAGGATTACCCTTAAATAAAATCTCTCCCTTATCTACAGTAATCATTCCAAGCATTAATTTAATTAATGTTGTTTTCCCTGCTCCATTTTTACCAAGAATAACCGTAATCTTATTTGAAGGAATGTGAAAAGATACTTTTTTTAATACCTGATTATTTTGATAACTCTTATCAATGTTTCTTACTTCATATACCATTGTCTAGTTCTCCTCAAAACAGTAATCAAAAACCATTTCTACGTCATTCTTTTCAAAGTCTACTTTAGGACATATAAAATCTCCATTATTTTTTCTATATAGGCATCCTCCATCACAAACTGGCAAAAATTTACACTTTTGACAGGCTAAGGAATAATTTTCTAGCTCAGCAAATTTAGCCATTTGAAAATGATAGTAGATTGTATTATATAAATTAACATGACATTGTCTATACTCATCTATTCCAACACCCTCAATGCAAGCATATAAATAACCATCAGCTCCTATCGTAAAATTGTTTTTTTGGAACAAAGAGCAGGTAAGGTAGGTATCTCGGTAAAATGGAGAAAAGCGATATCCATATCTATTGGATAATCGATGTATGTTCTTCCAAATTTTATCAGCTTCTTTGATAGTCGACTTCCATTTTTTTACTTTAGTATCAATCACAAAACTATATGCTATAGGATACATTATCCCGTTTTTCTCTAAATCCATCAGCAAGTCTTCTATATGTGTAATATTTTGTATATTAAGATTACAATTTATATTAACCAAAACATCAGAAAAGTTATCTTGCATCATCTTTAAATTTTTGATTATCCTCTCGTAACTTCCCCTTCCTACTTCAGAACACCTTAAAGAATCGTGAATATTTTTTGGCCCATCCAATGTAATAAGGAAATCCTTTAATCCATAATCAACCATCTCTTGTAAAATTCTTTTATTACCAAAAGTTCCGTTAGAAACTATACTGTATGACTTAGGAATATGGATATCTTGATTTAAAATTTCCATTATTTTTATAATTCTATCAGTGTGTAAAGTAGGCTCACCTCCGATAAAACATATATCAATTAACTCTGGAGATGTCTTCTTCACAACATCGCTAATAAATTTTATTATTTGAAACATCGTTAATTCATTCATAACTATTTTATTTTCAATAACATTTTGATAGCAATATCCACACTTTAAATTACAATCATAATTCAAATGAATAACAAAACGATTGATACAATCTGAATATTTAAAAGCCTCTTTATATATCTTATACTTCGAATAATCGTCCTTTTCAGAATCAGAAATAAAATCACTTCGTTTCAAAAGGTTTATAGCATCTTCATCTAATAAAGATAAAATTTGCTCTTCTGATTTATTTGGAAGAGAAAAATTACAGTCTATTCTTAATGTAGCTCGATTTATCAAATGATATAACTCAATTCTGTTTTTATAATATTTTACTACTGCATACTTATTAAACTTCATAATAGCCCTCTTCTATTTTCTTTAGGAAAGAAACGACCTTCTTTTCCAGTTCTAAAATATCATCTACTCTCATATTGTTAACAAAATGCTCTTCTTGTTTTATTTTAACAAACTCTAATAAATGTTGACTTTTATCTGTAAGATCTAAAATATCTAAGGCATTAACAAATGCTGTATAGTAATATAATTCCATCAAATCTTTTAATACTTCATAATTCTCGCCGGTTAGTTTTTCCACTATCCTATATACTACTCCATCCCTGAAAGTATAAGAAAAATCGTTTGTAACTATATTAACAAAATCAAATTTTTCAATGCCCAAATTAAATATCGAGCCGTCAACATGTAAATAAACATGATGCTTATTTGATAATATATTAATAATCTTAGTTATTGTTTTAAAGTTAGCTATACTCCTTTTATCCAAGATTAAATCTATTCGTTTTCCACTAAAATAAAGACTTTTCAGTATAAACATCAAACATCGAAGTTCATCAAAATCCCTCTCTTTAAAATAACCACGCTCAACAATACTTCTTTCTACTTTATTAGCTATCATACTCAAACTATTTTTTTTGAGTAAAGAATGGATATGTTGATTTTCTATCTCTACATATTCACCTATCAAAACTGAGTACAAGAGACTTTTATCACTATCGCTCCTGGCCAAAATAGTAAACTCACTTTGTTCCATATTAAATCCTCAAGTTTATCTCATCTACATGCTGAAAATATAGCCCTGTCATTCCAATTTCATAATTATCTCTAGGTGCTATAAAAAAATTAAATTCTTCGTTTCCCAAATAAACTTCATATTTTTTAGAAATACCACCTATTTCAATGATATTTCCTTCCAAATCCAGCTCACCGGTAATCAAAGCTGAATACTCTTCAAATTTATCCCTATAAACTAACTTTATAAAAACCGCTAATCCTACTGAAGGACCATTTTTAAATATTTCTGAATTAGTAAAATGAATGTGGAACGTAAATTTCAAGTACAAGTTAGCCACCCCCTAAATTTTTCACAAAGGGAGAGCTGTG
>NZ_QXPZ01000069.1 GCF_003664595.1 Atopobacter sp. AH10 | reverse complement strand
AATTTACATGGCGTCTTTTTTTTTCACAATTGAGTGGCTAAGTTCATTCTAAAATCCACCTCTCCTTTTTGATTGTTTTGGTTGGTATCTACAATCTTACAAAAGGCAGGCCCTTTTTTCTATGGTTGTTTGGAGGTTACACAAGAAATTTCACACTGTGTTCTAACTTTATTCATATCATACACCTAACAATAATTTTTCTCAAGTATATATTGCTAATCGTGTAGTGTTTTTCAGATTTCTACGATTGTGGAAATAGTATGATATAATATAAGTTAAGAATATTTTGTATCAAGGAGGTTATCTGTTATGAAGTGTAAAATAACCTTACAAGAACGCTTAAAGGATTTAAGAGTTGCACATAATTTAAATTTAGAGGAACTATCCAAACTTACCGGTATTTCAAAATCTGCCTTAGGCAACTATGAAAATGATGATTACAAGGAAATCAATCATGGTAATTTAGTTGCACTTGCCAAGTTTTATAATGTTTCTACCGATTATTTACTTTGCCTTACAGAAAATAAAAATCACCCAAATACAGAACTTACTGATCTACATTTGAGTGATGATATGGTTGATTTATTAAAAAGCGAGGCTATCAATAACCGCTTACTTTGTGAAATTACTACACATGATAAATTTAAGGAACTTATGGCTGATACGGAAATCTTTGTTGACGGGATTGCTACAGGGCGTTTTAATAACTTAAATACTTCTCTTGAGAATGTCAGAACTGAAATTATCAGTCAAAATCCCGATATAGAAGAAGATGTTCCATTAAAAACTCTCTTGGCTGCACAGATAAGTGAAGAAGACTTCTTTTGTCATGTTACTCATAAAACTTGGGATACTATCCTAAAAGATATTCGTAAAAATCATGAACACGATGTTGATAGTATGCCCAATGATGACGACATTTTATCCATGCAGAAACTTAATCAAATTATGAAATCATCCGGAAACAGCATAGATAAATATATCGAGGTTTTCTGTAATTCACTTGGGATAAAATATAAAAGAGTTTCTGAAAGTGAAAAGGAATCTTTCAGAAAACTGCTTAAAAAATCTCCTGCAATTAAAAATTCAGGTATCAGTTTTAGGAAAAGAAAAAGATAATTGCATATTCTTTACTCCAATTATTTAATTTTAATAATCGTAAATAGGCTTGATATTTTGTATTTTATATTTGAGGTTATTCTGTATTGGAATAACTTCTCTTATAGAATACAACATCGGGGGAGTGGTTTTTTATATTACAGATGATATTTATCCTACTTTGCCCTAAACAAGCTCATGCCTATTAAAGGTACTCTTGGCATAGAGCGTTTATTGGATAAAGTAAAAGTGCGTGTGAGCTTTACACCGCTACTGACAAGCGATTCATCTTTAAAAAGCATCTCTTCTTCAAGTGCTCGAAATTGCGACAGCCATAGGCGGTCTTCTTGAGGGTTTTTATTTGATTGTTCCACGCCTCTAAATGACCGTTGT
>NZ_QXPZ01000007.1 GCF_003664595.1 Atopobacter sp. AH10 | reverse complement strand
TAATTGCCACGCTGGTTGGATTTTAATTGCCAAAGTGGTTGATTTTTTAATTGCCAAACACACATAACACTTAAGTTATGATCTAATTTTTTATCCAAATGTAAACCACTTGGAACTATTATTCAATTTATTCTTTTTTACTTCCAGTACCATTTGAGTACCAGTTGTTAATTTTATCTTCTGCAAGCTTTGAAATTACAGTGTTTCTTACTTTTTTGGAACTATTCCCACTCGATTGTTGCAGGTGGTTTGGAAGTAATGTCGTAAACCACTCGATTTACATGTCCCACTTCATTCACGATTCGAACGCTAATCTTTTGCAAAACATCCCATGGAATACGAGCAAAATCAGAGGTCATCCCATCAATAGAAGTTACTGCACGAATCCCTATCGTGTAATCATAGGTACGGGCATCCCCCATAACTCCTACACTTCTAATCCCTGGCAAGACAGTAAAATATTGCCAAATATCACGTTCTAAACCAGCATTAGCGATTTCCTCACGGAGAATCGCATCTGATTCACGAACAATTTCGAGTTTTTCTTCGGTAATTTCTCCAAGCACCCGAATTCCTAAACCAGGTCCTGGGAATGGTTGCCGCCATACTAGACTATCTGGCATACCTAATTCTGTCCCCAATTCACGGACTTCATCCTTAAACAAAGTGTTTAATGGTTCGATCAATTCAAAGGCCATGTCTTCTGGCAAGCCCCCCACATTATGGTGAGACTTGATCGTTTGAGCTGTCTTCGTTCCAGATTCAATGACGTCAGTATACAAAGTCCCTTGCGCCAAGAAATCAATTCCCTTTAATTTAGCGGCTTCATCGTCAAACACATAGACGAATTCATTCCCAATAATTTTCCGTTTCTTTTCAGGATCACTAACACCCCTTAGTTTTCCTAAGAAACGATCTTTGGCATTGACACGAATGATATTGAGCCCAAATTTACCTGATAGGCTTTCCATTACTTGGTCTCCTTCACCCTTACGCAAAAGGCCATGATCCACAAAAATGCAGACCAGTTGATCTCCTATTGCTTTTTGTAAGAGAACCCCTGTCACGGAAGAATCTACCCCACCAGACAAACCTAGCAAGACTTTTCTATCCCCAACAGTTTGGCGAATTTTTTCAATTTGAACGTCAATAAAGTTTGCAATGCTCCAGTCAGCTTTACAGCCACAAATATTTAAAGCAAAGTTCTTCAATAGATCATTGCCATATTCACTGTGGCGTACTTCTGGGTGGAATTGAACCCCATAAAAATGACGAACCTTGTCTGCCATCCCTGCAAATGGGCAAGAAGGACTAGTAGCAATGGTATTAAATTCTTTTGGAATAGCAGTCACACGGTCGCCGTGGCTCATCCAAACCACTTGTTGATCCGGCGTAGCTTGAAAAAGGTCGTTGGCTTCTTCAACTGTTAATTCTGACTTACCATACTCGCTAGTACCATCAGCTGGTTCAACTTTCCCACCAAGCAAGTGTGTCATCAACTGCATCCCATAGCAAATACCTAAAACCGGAATCCCTAGATTAAAAATTTCTGGATCAATGGTAAAAGCTCCATCTTCATAAACGGAATTTGGTCCGCCTGACAAGATGACACCTTTTACGTTGCCCTTGTCTTTCAATTCCTGCGCGGTAATCGTGTTAGGAATCAATTCCGAATAAACATGAAATTCCCGAATACGACGAGTGATCAATTGGTTGTATTGGGAGCCATAGTCTAAAACGATAATTTTCTCCATATCCGTTAGTGTCTGAGTCATATTTGCCTCCTTTAATAACTTCTCTTCTCTTTGATCATAGTGGCAAAAGCTTGCCCTGTCAATTGTTTAACGTGTTTTCTTACAATTTTGCCTTTTAAATAGCCACTATTCTCTTGAGGGCTAATTGGTCAAAGTATTTTTTCTGCTTAAACAGGACATGCTTTATTTCCCTCTTAAGCCGGCTATTCTTCATTTTGCCTCTTAAACAGAGCATGCTTTATTTCCCTTTCGCCCCTTGACCAATCTATTGTTTAACCAATACTTCATCAATGTAATGGTTCTTAACTTTATGCAATATAATATCAGCTCGTCCCATTGTTGGAAGGATAAATTCATTCAAATTCACTAAATTAATTGTTTCCCAAACTTGCGTCGCCATAGCTAAAGCTTCTTGCCGGTCCCCATTAGCATATTGATAGTAATAGTTTGTCGGATCGTCTTTAGCCAAATCCATCAGCATTTCAAAGCGTTCCAAATACCATTGCCGGATCAAACTTTCTTCCGCATCAACAAATAGCGACACATCAAAAAAGTCACTCACAAATATTTCATGGTTGGCAGGTAATTGTAATACATTAATTCCTTCTACAATGAGTATATCGGGTTGATCAATGACATCATAACGTTCAGGCAAGATATCATAAACTTCATGAGAGTATTGCGGGGAACGAACCTCCCTTTTCCCTGATTTGACATCTGTTAAAAAGCGAATCAAGCGCTTCATATCATAACTCTCTGGGAAACCTTTCCGATTCATTATACCTCTTTCTTGTAATATAGCATTAGGGTACAAAAAGCCATCCGTCGTCATTAAATCAACTTTTAAATCTCGATAAGCTTTCTCTAACAAATTTTGTAGCAAACGAGCCGTTGTGCTTTTCCCAACTGCCACACTACCAGAAATTCCAATAATAAATGGGGTTTTCACCGACTGCCTATAGAGAAAACTATCCTTCATCTGCCGAAGTTCCAAAAATCCTTGGCGATAGCAATCGATTAAATACAATAAAGGCATGTAAATTTCTGAAACGTCCTTTTGGTCAATCCGGTCATTAAGGGAAGTCAATTCTCTCAATTCTTCTTTCGAAATCGTCACCGTTCGACTCGTCCGTAGCTGTTTCCATTGTTCTCGGTCGAACTCATGGTATACTGAACGATCCATTGAATCACTCCTTTAGCATTCCCTCTTTTTCAGGGACTATTCTTTTCACCTATCCCTTTTAGCTGGGATTATTTTTTTTAAGCATTTTCTAGCTTCCTTGGCTAGCATGTTCGAGCTTTCTTGGCTAGCCTTTTCAAGCACCCCTTTGTGTTGGGACTGTTTTTTCAAGCCTTATCTAGCTTACTTCGGCTAGTCCTTTCAACTATCCCTAACTAGCTGGGGCTGTGCTGTTCTAGCAAGCTATTGAGTAGGGGATTGCCTTTTTCAACACTCCTGAACTAACCGCTTTTTCTCTTCCCTTGAGAAAGGGCTCCTAAGCCACTTTATATTATATACTACTTTTCTATCAGAAAGCCAAGACTAGCCATCTCTTGCTAATATTTTAAAGCAAGATCTGCTTCAAGCATTACAAATTCACAATCTCCCTGTATTTTACCATATCCCCCACAAAAAAATTTAGCCAGTCTGTTCTTCTAGGTCTTTTATCCTCTTGTCTTTTCTAAAAAGGGCTAGCTAGCCATTAAATTTCGTTAAGATTACGACAAAAGAGGTAGAATTTACTTTAAAATGATAGAATATGTGTGGTTAAAAGTATAGCGCAAGCGAAAGGAGCCGCCATGATGAAATTAATAGGTCACGGGAGATCTCATGCCAAGATTATTTTAATGGGGGAACACTCTGTCGTTTACGGGGGTCCTGCCATTGCTGTCCCTTATTCTGGTGTTGAAGTGCATGTTAAAGTAAAAGCCAGTGAACTTGACAAATCTACTGTTCGTTGTGCCTTCTATGAGGGTTTGGTTGAAGAAATGCCAGATGTGATCGCCAGTCTTTACCATACTATTCGTGTAACTGCAGAAAAAACACTTGGGATCTCCTCTCCCCTTGACTATATTATCGAGTCAACTATTCCCGCAGAAAGAGGGATGGGCTCTTCTGCCGCTGTAGCTTGCGCTCTCATTCGTGCCCTCTACGATTTCGCCGAACGTCCACTAAGTCAATCTCAACTCCTTGGCTTAATTAGCGAAGCTGAAACTATCGCTCATGGCTCTCCTAGTGGTTTAGACGGCCTTCTTATGACCAAAAAAAATCCCGTGATCTTCCGTCGACCACAAGAAATAGAAAATCTCTTCTTCAAAGGTAGCTTATATCTCATCGTTGGAGATAGTGGGCATATTGGCAGAACCAAAGAAGCCGTGATGGATGTTAAACGCCAAATAGACTCTCAAGATGCGAAAGCTAAAGAAGCTATCGAAGCCATTGACCAACTCGTCCTTTCTGCTAGAGAAGCTATCGATAGATGCCAATGGGAACAATTAGGTCATCTCATGACAAAAGATCATCACTTTCTACAGGTTCTAGGTGTTTCTTCCAAAGAATTAGACGCCTTAGTAGCGAGTGCCTTGACAGCTGGTGCTTTAGGTGCCAAACTCACTGGGGGCGGGAGAGGAGGATGCATGATCGCCATTACAGATGATCCCGATCGTGTAGAAGCTATCCGAGCCAATTTAATAAAAGCAGGCGCCAAAACCACCTATGCCCACCAACTTCACACAGCAAATCCATTACTTTAGTCATGGGAACTGTCCCATTTTTTAACCATGGAAACTGTCTCCATTTTTTAACAAGAAACACTAAAGACAAATATTTCTACTCGAAACATCATACCAAACCATCTGCCTTAAGGAGGAGCGCACGCCATGACCAATCACTCTTCGGTTTTTACCGGTCAAGCCAGAGCCCATACCAATATTGCCTTAATTAAGTACTGGGGGAAAAAGGATCCTGATCTTTTTTTGCCCATGGTGTCTAGCCTTTCTCTAACTCTTTCAGCTTTTTATACAGATACTCGTGTGAGTTTTTCTGAAAGCTATACTGAAAATCGACTGCTAGTGAATGGCCTAGAACAAACTGGAAAAGCCAAAGAGTCTCTAGACCGTTTCATGTCTGTCATCGGCTCAAAAATGGAACACCCCCTCCCTATTCATATTGAAAGTTTTAACCATGTGCCAACTGCTGCCGGTCTTGCTAGCTCCGCTTCTGCTTATGCCGCAATGACGGGGGCTATCGCTCAAGCTTTAAATTGGGATTTGGACCTTCAAAGCCTTTCTCGCATCGCTAGAAGAGGAAGTGGATCGGCTACTCGTAGTCTTTTCGGTGGCTTTGTCGAATGGGAAAAAGGAACAGACGACCTTTCCTCCAAAGCCATACCTATTGACGATGGGCTTTGGGATGTTGGAATGCTCGCTCTTGTCTTAAACGATAAGGAAAAAACTATCTCTAGTCGAGATGGCATGGCTAAAACTGTAGCTACATCCCCTTTTTATCCCGCATTTGTGAGCAGCCAAGACAGCGACCTAGAACTCATGAAAAAGGCTATAAAAGAAAGAGATATCGTTAGCATGGGGGAAATTGCTGAACATAATGCAATGAAAATGCATGCCACAACACTTTCAGCTAAGCCTCCAATGACCTATCTCTCCCCAGATTCTCTTCGCGCCATCAAGGCCGTTCAAGACTTGAGAAACTCTGGATTTACTTGCTATTACACCATGGACGCTGGCCCAAATGTTAAAATTCTAAGTCCAGCCAGTCAACAAGACGATCTCATTAAAGCTCTGCGCCAAATATTTAAAGATGTGACTCTGGTCAAAAGTCAAGCCGGTCCAGCCATGCGCTATCTTTCTGATGAAGAATGGCAAGAATTGTACTAGCTCAATTACTCCTTCTTCTTAATTGCCGCCCAAATGTTCTATGCGCAAGCTTATAATAGACTGCGACCATGCTTCTATCAACTTTTTCTAGCGCCAGCTATTTAAAATCGATTTCAACTTGTTATTGCACTTTACAACTTGATTTTAACTGCTTTCTTTTTAAACTTTCGACCTTGCTTTATCTTATTTTCTAGAGATCCTTATTTGAATTTACTTCCATCTACTTTTTATGCTTATCCATCTAGCTGAAAATATCACCCTAGATATGGAAAATTTACTTTCATCCACATTTTTTATGCTTATCAATGGGTTAATACCCTTGTCACTAAGGAGGAATTGCCTTGTCTATTCAGGCCTCTGCACCAGGTAAATTATACATAGCCGGAGAGTACGCTGTTGTTCATCCGGGAAACGAAGCGGTGATCACTTCTACCCCTCAACGGCTGACGGTCACTATAAAAGAAAGCTCCCATACCGGTTTAATCCACTCGCAACTCATGAACGGTTTACCTCTACAATGGTATCGTCGTGGAGGGGATTTAGTGATCGACGAACGTGAAAACCCCTACCATCTCATTATAGCTGCACTCAAAGTCGTTGAAGGCTATGTGAAAGAAAAAGGGATTCCCGTCCGCTACTATCACCTTGACGTCAGCAGTGATTTGAACAATTCAGATGGCGTGAAATACGGTTTGGGTTCTAGCGGTGCTGTTACAATCGCTACCATTAAAGCTGTTCTAGCTTTTTACGGATTAAAACAAGAAGCTAAAGATCCAATGTTTGTCTACAAATGTGGCGTCATCACCCATATGCAGAGTGGGAATAACGGATCGTACGGAGATCTAGCTTGTTCAGCCTTTGAAGGGGTGATTCACTATACTAGCCCCAACCGACAAACTATAAAGACTTGGTTAGAAGAAGGTTTATCTCTAAGCAGCATTTTGACGGAATTGGAATGGCCACACTTAGCTATACAGCCCGTTTTGATTCATCCTTCTTTACGCTTAATTGTTGGTTGGACTGGAGAACCCGTTTCAACCGCCCAACAACTGGATAATTTAAATGCTCCTGATGACTTAAAAGTACAAGACATGCCCCTAAATCTCTTTTCTAGCCTGTCTAACAATTTAGTCAGAGACCTTTTACCAGCTTTAGCCAGTGGCAATCTAACTCGTCTGCGCTTTGTTTTAGAAGACTGCCGCCAGCTCTTGATCCGCTATACCACCCTACATCGCATTTCCTTTGAAACACCAAAATTAAAAGAGTTAGTGCAGCTCAGTAAAAAAGAACACCTCCCTAGCAAATCTAGTGGCGCAGGCGGGGGCGATTGTGGGATTACATTTACTCATAGGCTGACAACAGCTGTTAACAACCGTCTGATTTCTGCTCTAAAAGCGACTGAAATTATTATCTTGCCGTTTGAATGGGAGGGAGCCTACAATGCTTAACAGAAAAGACGATCACATTCGTTTGGCTCAAGAGCAATTCCATCCTTCTCACTTTTTCGACGATGAAATTGAATTTGTTCACCAATCCTTGCCTTTAGTTCATGTAGATAAGATATCCAGCCAACAGTCAGTTTTGGGCAAAAAGTTCGCTTGGCCTTTTTTCATTAATGCCATGACTGGTGGGTCCAGCAAAACTAAACGAGTAAATGCCTCTTTGGCTCAAATTGCCAAAGACTGCAATTTAGCGATGGCTGTCGGTTCTATGAGCCCTATCTTTAAAGATCCCTCTAACAAAGATAGTTATACCATCGTACGAGAAGTTAATCCGGATGGTATTATCTTTTCAAATCTCAACTTAAATTACAGTCCTAGCCAAATGCAAGAGGCTGTAGATCTCATCGAAGCGGATGCTCTGCAACTTCATATCAACGCCCCTCAAGAATTGGTCATGCCAGAAGGAGATCGTGATTTTTCCCAATGGCTCAAAAAAATTGAGGCCAGCGTCAAACAAGTCAAATGTCCTGTTATTATCAAAGAAGTCGGCTTTGGCATGAGTCAAGAAACCATCCAACAACTTCTTTCTGTGGGAGTCAAAGCTGTTGATATTAGCGGACGAGGCGGAACTAGCTTTACTCGAATCGAGGGAGCTAGAAGGAAGCAGCCTCTCCTTTCTAATTGGGACAACTGGGGCATCCCAACTCCAATAGCTCTCCTAGAAGCAAGAGCTGCTTTTCAAGCATCGAAAAAGGAGGGTAAAATTACCCTTATCGCTTCTGGAGGCGTTCAGACACCAATGGATGTCGCCAAATGTTTAGCTCTTGGCGCTGATCTTGTTGGTCTATCCGGCTTCTTTCTCCAACTAGTCCTTGACCACACGTCAAAAGAGGCCTGTCGTTTAACAAAAGCTTTCCAAGAAGAATTCTTAATGATCATGGCACTCTTGGCTTGTCAAGAAATCAAGGACTTCTCCCATAGCTCTTTAATTTTTGGGGATCGCATCTTAAACTGGGCAAAGCAAAGACATCTTTCCTTAGAAGAATTTTCAACAACAAAAGGGCGATAGATACATGTAGTCATTATCGAAAGGTCGATAGATAGGTGTAGACATTTTTTCCCTTAGCTTTAACATTTTTGATAAATCGCCTTTTACTTCTTACATCCTGAATCCTCCCGAAATTTGTCCTCCCTTTTAAAAGTGGGATAAATATCGAGGGGATTTGTCTTTATGGCGTATTTGCCACGGACTAGCTTTTAACATCATCCTTTTTTTAACGACCCAAAATATTCGTCCTCTGTATTTGAGACGGACTAGCTTTTACCTTCCCCCCAACAAGTCATTTAACTTCAGTTCATCAATGAGCCATTCCCCAAGTGACAGATCTTCTATCTTAGCCCATCTAGCCTCCTTCTATTTCAAACTATCTTCCATTTACCGCCTTAGATTCCATCAATAATGATAACTAGTCCATCTATCCTTACATTTTCTTCCAACAGACTCCTGTTAAAATTCCGTCTATTATTCTTCGCCTTCTAAACCTTTTTATGTTTTATCTAACCAACTTAACTTTGCTCTTTATAAGTTACATTTTTCACATTCAGCCTTGATATCATTACTAGTGCAATCGTTTTTCCTCCTTTTGCTTTATTATATATATATTATTCTTTATAAGAAGTTTATACGATGGGATATCCAGAAGATAACTTATCCTTTCTCAAAAATAGCTGTTTCTACTTTTAACCATTTTTAATATTGTCGGATCTATGACCCGACAGGCAAAAAACATTCAATATCGTTGTCATTTCAATCTTATTTCTCCTTAAACAATTAACTAGTCGCATACTTTCCACGAGTGTTTTTTCTTTACGTTCTTTATTTTTTCATAAAAGGGCTTTCTTTTTTTATAGTAAAGTTGTATCATATAATTGTTACAGATAATATATTTCTCTAAAGGGGGAAGTTTGATGAAAGCAATTGTTGCAACAAAAGATCACAAAGCCGCAGTGGTAGACAAGGAATTACGTCCATTACGCCCTGGCGAAGCTCTATTAAAAATGGAATGCTGTGGGGTTTGTCACACAGACTTACATGTTAAAAATGCTGACTTTGGTGATGTTTCTGGGGTTGTCCTCGGTCACGAAGGTATCGGGGAAGTGGTCGAAGTCGCTGATGGCGTAACAAGCTTGAAGATTGGTGACCGTGCTTCTGTTGCTTGGTTCTTTGAAGGCTGTGGCCACTGCGAATACTGTACAAGCGGTCGTGAAACACTTTGCCGTGAAGTTAAAAACGCTGGCTACACAGCTGATGGTGGTATGTCAGAATACTGTATCGTTACCGCCGACTACGCTGTTAAAGTTCCTGATGGTTTGGAATCCGCTCCTGCTTCTTCTATCACTTGCGCTGGTGTAACCACTTACAAAGCTATCAAAGAATCCGGTGTTCGCCCAGGTGAATGGATCCTTATTTCTGGTTTAGGTGGTTTAGGGAACTTAGCTCTCCAATATGCTAGAAATGTCTTCAACGCTAAAACTATTGCGGTTGATATCAATGAAAAGCAATTGGATTTCGCTAAAGAACTAGGCGCTGATATGACTATCAACCCTCTTAACGAAGATGTAGCTAAGGTCATCCAAGAAAAAGTTGGCGGGGTTCACGCTGCCGTTGTAACTGCAGTCGCTAAATCTGCTTTTGACACAGCTGTAGAATCTGTACGTGCTGGTGGACGTGTAGTCGCTGTTGGTCTTCCATCCAGCTCTATGGATTTAAACATCCCTCGTTTAGTTTTAGACGGCATCCAAGTCGTTGGCTCCTTAGTCGGAACTCGTCAAGACTTGAAAGAAGCCTTCCAATTTGGGGCTGAAGGGAAAGTTGTTCCTGTTTGCCACATGCGCCCAATGGAAGATATCAATGATATCTTCAAAGAAATGGAAGAAGGTAAAATCAAAGGCCGTATGGTCATCGATCTAACCGAATTCTCTAAATAAACTAGTCGTTAAATAAGAAAAATTGTTGGGGAGCTTCTAATTCCTCCCTATCTAGAAGGATAGAGGATTAAGCATGAGCTAATCCAACAGTTGTGTAAGACTTTGACACTTACACATACAAAAAGCGAGTATAGATGTTGATTCAACAACGTTTATACTCGCTTTCCTTTTTTTGACTATATATAGTAGCAATTCATCTGCTTTGTCATTCCAAAAAGACTACAGGAGCCAAATCACCTGTAGTCTTTTCCCTTAGCAAACATTTTAAAATGAAGGCTTCTTCCACAAGCTTGCACTCATTAGACAGAAAGTCCGAGTCCAATTAAAAGAAGCTCTAGCTCATCCATCGTAAGTCGCCTTGCATTGCCTGTTGGAGGTGTTATACTTCCCTCTTTTTCAGTCATCGCTTGATCTAACTACTTATATTCCCCTGGTCGTTCAGCATAACCATAGTAGGCATTCTTCATGATTTCCATCATATCCTTAACCATTGGTAAGCGAGGGTTGGCTGGGCTACATTGATCTTCATAAGCCAAGTAAGCCACTTCTTCTAGGGCGTCCATGAATTCTTTCTCTTCAATACCTTGTGCTTTTAAGTTCATTTCGATCCCTAGTCGGCAACCCAAATCATAAACCGCTTGAGCATATGACTTAACCGCAATTTCAGGAGTAGAAGCATCTAAACCAAGAATTCTAGCAATATCTTGGATCTTCTTATCTGCCTTGTAGTAATTGTATTTAGGCCATGTCGCAGCTTTAGCCGGACGGGTGCCATTATAGCGAATCACATATGGCAAGAGGATAGCATTGGTACGTCCATGAACTGTGTGGAAATACCCACCGATCTTATGAGCCATTGAGTGAGACATCCCCAAGAAGGAGTTAGCGAAAGCCATCCCTGCCATGGTTGAGGCATTATGCATTTTTTCACGAGAATAAGCATCGCCTTTCTTCACAGAGTTTTCCAAATTCTCAAAGACTAGTTTAATGACTTGTAAGCAGATACCATCTGTATAGTCATTCGCCAAAGTAGAGATATAAGCTTCTGTGGCATGGGTTAAGACGTCCATCCCCGAATCCGCCGCAACAAAACCTGGAACAGTCATAACAAGATCTGGGTCAACAATAGCGATAGTTGGTGTCAAGGAGTAGTCCGCCAATGGGTATTTACGGTTATTTTCTTTATCAGAAATAACAGCAAAAGGTGTCACTTCAGACCCTGTACCAGATGTTGTTGGAATACCTACATATTTCGCTTTTTGACCCAATTCAGGGAACTTGAAGGCACGTTTACGAATATCCATGAATTTTTGAACCAAGTCATGGAAGTCAATTTGCGGTTGTTCATAGAACATCCACATAACCTTGGCTGCATCCATTACAGAGCCACCGCCTAAAGCAATGATCGTATCCGGTTTGAAACTCTTAATAATTTCTGCCCCACGACGTACTGTCTTCAAATCTGGATCTGGTTCAACATCAGAGAATACTTGGTAAAGTACCTTATTTCTCCGAAGATGCAATTGTTCGATAACCCTTTGCAAGAAGCCTAATTGCACCATAGCTTGGTCTGTAACGATTGTCACACGATGAACATCTTTCATCTTTTGCAAGTATTGAATACTTCCCCGTTCAAAGTAAATCTTGGACGGCACCTTAAACCATTGCATATTATTGACCCGTCTCCCTACTTTTTTGATATTGAGCAAGTTAACCGTGCTGACATTATCCCCGACAGAATTATGTCCATAAGATCCACAACCTAAAGTGAGTGAAGGAATGAAGGCATTGTAAACATTACCGATCCCACCGAAAGTAGAAGGTGAATTGCAAATCACCCGAATGGCTTCTACTTCTCTCCCGAAGCGTTTTGGTAAGTCTGGATCAGCCGTGTGAATAGCTGCTGAGTGGCCTAGCCCATTAAATTCCACCATAGCTTTAGCCTTAGCAATCCCATCATCCGTAGATTCAGATTTTAAAATAGCAATGACTGGAGATAGCTTTTCACGTGTAAGAGGTTCTTTAGGCCCTACTTCACTACAATAAGCAGCTAAAATATTCGTATCTTCCGGCACTTCAAAACCGGCTTCTTTAGCGATCCAAGTAGCAGCTTTCCCAACAATTGCTGGATTCAACTTAGCTTGATCTGCTTCTTCTTTCTTCGTCACCCCAAAGCAGAAAGCTTCAAGTTTATGTTTTTCTTCTTCTGTCACGAAATAGGTATGGTAGGATTTCATTTCTTCGACAAATTCTTCGAAGATTTCTTTATCAATAATAGCTGCTTGTTCAGAGGCACAAACCATCCCATTATCAAAAGATTTACTCATAATAATATCGTGAGCAGCTTGTTTTATATTGGCTGTTTTTTCAACATAAGCAGGAACATTCCCAGCCCCTACCCCTAGTGCAGGTTTCCCACAAGAATAGGCAGCCTTCACCATGGCATTACCACCTGTGGCCAAAATAGTTGAAATACCAGGATGGTTCATCAAAGCAGTGGTTGCTTCCATAGATGGATGTTTGATCCATTGAATACAATTTTCAGGCGCACCTGCAGCAACTGCCGCATCATAAACGATTTGAGCCGCATGAGCGGAAGACTCCTGAGCAGATGGATGGAAAGCAAAAACGATAGGATTCCGAGTCTTCAAACAGATTAACGATTTAAAAATAGCTGTAGATGTCGGATTGGTCGTTGGAGTAATCCCACAAACAACCCCAACTGGTTCAGCAATTTGCGTCAGTCCAGTCACTTCATCTTCACTAATTACACCAACAGTCTTTGTATGGCGCATATAATTGATCACATGTTCACAAGCAAAGAGGTTTTTAGTCGCTTTGTCTTCAAAAACCCCTCTCCCTGTTTCTTCAATCGCATGTTTAGCCAAAATACCATGGTTATCTAGAGCTGCTACCGATGCTTTAGCAACGATATAATCGACTTGTTCCTGTGTTAATAAACGCAATTCATCAAGAGCTTTTAACCCTTTTTCAACTAATGCATTGACTTCTTCTTGAGCCGTCACTTCCTTTGCTGCAAGGTCTTTTTCGTGAACAACTTTTAGATTTTCCTTTTCAGTCTTTACTGGACTCTTTTTTAATGAACTCATGGTATTTCCTCCCGAGTAATGAATTTCACATTGTTTATTGTAGAGACTTCCCACTCTTTTGTAAAGGCTTTTTGTGAAATAAATTACAATAATTTCCCTTTATTTTAGGTGGCGCTTTCATTTTTTATAGTTGAAGAATCAAGCTTTCACCTCTTTCATTTTCATAAGAAAGTAACTTTCATTAATACTTTGTGAAATAACAAACATTGCTAAAATAGGAAATGAGAGCGCTAACTCACAAAATATTTGTTAGCTTTTTCACTTAGATAAGGTCGAATTTCTTCCTTCACCCCACAATTCACCTAGGCTATTTTAGGCTGTCTCTCCTCTTTTCTAGCGAGAAGCGGGCACTTCCTCTTCACCAGCATTTTCTAATAGCCAACTTCTAGTAGACTTTCACCTATATTCCTACTCGAAGCTTTGAAGTTAGCTTTCCTGTCCTTTGATCGAGTAGGATTCTTCCCCTTAATCGAGCTGATTACTTCTCACACCAGCAATAAAAAAACCACTCCCCCAAAGAAGAGTGATTTTCTCTAAAAAATTTACCAACAACAAAATTTGACAAAGCACCTAAAAAATTTACCAACAACAAAATTTGACAAAGCGCCTAAAAAAGCCACCCTTAAAAAAGGGCGCTTTTTTTGAGATATTAGCTGTAAGTGTAGCTTAATCCTGATTGAAATAAGCAAAGACAGCTGGCTTGTTCTTTTCAATAAAGGCCACGTTGGCGTCTAGCAAACGGATATCCATTTCAATTTCACGACCTAGACCTGGAACATCTTTCTTCGGCAAGAAGAATGCTTTAAAGGATTCTAAAGCTTCGGCTGTATGAAGAATATTAGCTGTTACTTGAATAAAAGTACTAAATTCCATATCCCCACCAACTGTTGCTTCTAACCAATGCCATTCATCTTGTAGCCATTGCCAAGCTTTGGCTTCCCCTTTCGGAGAAGAAAGTACTCCGGCATACCAGAAGCGTAAGTCTTGTGGTTTAATCCATTCACTATCTTTAAAGGACTCTAACAAGTGATCTAAGAAAGCCTCATCACTGTATGCCAAAGCGTGACTGAGATCCGATTTATAACTAGCATTTGGACTAGCTTTATAAAGTTGGAATAACTTATGATAAAGATCCTTATCCCCATAATTCTTCACTTCATTGCGAAGGACTTGCCCTCTTATAGCTGCTGGCAATTGAGATGGATCGTCAGCATATTGTTGGTAAAGATCATGTAAGCCTTCAATAGTTTCTTTATCTCCTGCATATAGAGATTGTGACACAAGATAAGGACGAGCTAAGCCGGCATCATTAGCTTCGCCTGCAACTGGTAGTAAGCCGAGCGCTTTAATCCCAGGAGCAGCTAAACGGCTAATATAAGCCTTTAATTGTTCTTCTTCCTTAGACCCTGCTTCTACAAAATCTTTCAGCAAACTAGAGCTATCATAGATCATACTTTGGACAATAGCAGAAGGAGAATCCTTCAAACTTTCCATAACTGGCAATAGGTCTGCATATGCATGATAGCCTGCTTTAGCTAATAATTTCATATCTTGAAGGACTTGCAATTGGGTTAAAGGATTTTCCTTCGTTAAATCCTTCATAATGTCCTTCAAGAGACTGTCATCGTAGTTCACAATGTAGTGAGCGTTATTGCTATCATTCAATCGGAAAGCTTGACCATTTTCTTGACGAAGGGCTGAATAGTTCTCAATAACCAATTCCTTACCTTCCAATAAAAGAGGTAATTCTTTGTAGTTACTGTTCAATGGTACATGCCAAATCTTATCACTCTCACCTTTTTCGCCGATGTAGAATGGTTCTTGACTGATATGCAATTTGTCATCTTCTAAGCGAACAGAGACAACTGGATAACCTGGCTTTTCTAACCAGTTTTCCATAATTTCTCCAATATTCAAGTTGCTGGCTTCGCCGAGATATTTCCATAGATCAGGGCCAGTCGCATTACTGTATTGGTAGTTAGCAAAGTAAGCTTTCAAGCCCTTCCGAAGAGCTTCGTCTCCAATCAAGGATCTTACCATGACTAATAGGCGAGCTCCTTTGGCATACACGATCGCTCCATCAAACAAGGCGTCAATTTCACGTGGATCGTTCACCATAATGTGGACAGATTGCACTCCAGCCGTTGCATCACGTTTAAGAGCAGCTGGGACATCGCTCGTTTGGAACATTTCCCAAACCTTCCAGTCTGGTTCAAGAGCATCTACCGCTACATATTCCATCATGTTAGCGAAACTTTCATTCAACCATAAATCATCCCACCACTTCATCGTCACAAGATCCCCGAACCATTGATGGGCTAATTCGTGCGTGATAACCGTAGCTACCCTTTGTTTGGTGGATAAAGAATCATTATCTGGATCTACCAAAAGATAAGCTTCCCGATAAGTCACCAATCCCCAGTTTTCCATTGCACCAGCTGAAAAGTCAGGTAAAGCCACTTGATAGGATTGAGGAAGTGGATAAGGTGTTTGATAGAAATCTTCATAAAATTCAATAGCTCTTGTGGCAATATCCAAAGCAAAATCTAAATTCTTTGCCGGATGCGCTTTAGTCGCAAAAACGCCTATTTCCACACCAGATTTTGTCTTAGCTTTCTTTTCTTGCAAATCCCCAAAAACAAAAGCGACTAGGTAAGTCGACATCCGTACTGTCTTTTTAAAATAGTGAACCCCATTTTCGCAGCGTTCTTCTGGTTGGTTGGCCAGAATAGTTTCCCCTTCTTCTTCGTCGAATTTGATAGCCAAGCTAAAGCTAGCCTTAGCTTCTGGCTCATCCACACATGGGAAAGCTTGACGTGCAAAAGTTGTTTCAAATTGAGTTGCAACTAATTGTTTCTTCACCCCATCAACTTGGTAATAGCAAGGATAGATCCCCATCATTGGATCGGTCAATTTTGCATGGTATTCAAGAGTAAATGTTACTTGCCCTACTGGTAAAGAAGAAATTTCTACGGCTTCTTGATCGTCTAGGCTCTTATAAGGAAGCTCCTTGCCGTCCAGTTGAACGGAAGTGACGGTTAAATGTTTTTGATTCAAGCGAATAGTCGAAGATAGGGCCTCCCCTGTTACAGTGGTTTTCCCTTTAATTGTCTTATCCTTTCGACTAATCTCTAGGTATAAATCATAGTGATCAGGATGAAACTGATCGTACAAACGAATAGCTGTCATAAATACACCTCCAAATTATTTATTATCCTTCACTTCATTATACGCAAACATACTCCCCTTAGACAACTAATAAATAAAAGCGCTCTACTTTTTATTTTTCAGCTCAGCTATTGCCCTCGCTGATGACAAACAAACTTGTCTACGTTGATCCTCACCCAGTCGTCTCCCCCCAGTATTCAGTGTTAACGTAAAGTTGTGCATAGCTAGATCCTCACCCAGTCGTCTTCCCCTCAAATGCATGTTTTCTAAAGTATTTGCCTATAAATGCTATAACAACCCTTTACATTTGAAAAAAATCGGCGTATGATTATCTTGTTGTTGTATGAGTGCCCGTTGGTCAAGGGGTTAAGACGCCGCATTCTCAGTGCGGAATCACGGGTTCGAATCCCGTACGGGTGATAAAAGGACAAACGCTATCTCGTCCAAATCCAAAAAAAAGCAGTAGGTTCTGCCTGAATAGGTCAGTCCTACTGCTTTTTGCTGTCTAAAATCTAGGGTCTTATCCCCTAGATCTTCCAGCTTCTAAGCTTGATAAAGCTAAAAATCCGACAACTTTTCAAGACAATTAATGCATTTTTATTTCCAAAAATCTTTCATTGTATTCGATCGTTTTCTTTTTACCAATGTTCTTATAAATTTCCATTCGTTTGATCGCTTCTGCATCCGGATAACTGTTCTTATCTTCCGTTATAGATTTTGGTAAGAGTTTCAATGCAGCTGTATTTGGCGTTGAATAGGTAATATAGCGAGCATTTTGCGCCGCTACTTCCGGTCGCATCAAGAAGGATATAAAATCATGTGCCCCTTGAATATTTTTCGCCGATTTCGGAATGACCAGATTATCCACCCAAATATTAGTGCCTTCTTCTGGAATCACATAACGGAGATCTGGATTTTCCTCTAACATGACACCTGCTTCTCCAGAAAAAGTAACTGCAATAGGAGCCTCTCCCTGAATCATATACATTTTCATTTCATCGGCTAAGAGTGCTTTGATATTCGTCATTAAGCCCTTCAAATCTCCCTCTACCCGATCCAAAATTTCTGAATTGCATTCATTCAAAGAATAGCCTCGCCTTTGCAAGCCAATGCCTAACATCTCTCTTGCTCCATCGATCATGAGAATGGAATCCTTGTATTCTGGTTTCCATAGGTCGGCCCATCGTTTAATAGCCCCTTCTCCAAGTTGTTTGCTATTATACACAATGCCTAAAGTTCCCCAAAAGTATGGAATAGAGTATTTATTCTTTGGATCAAATGGCATATCCAAAAATCGTTTGTCTATATACTGCATACCCTTGATTTTCGAATAGTCAATGGGACGCAATAAGTTTGCTTTGGCCATTTCTGGAACTTTGTACTCAGATGGCACAGCCACATCGTAATGGGTTCCTCCTTGACGGATCTTGGTAATCATGGACTCATTAGAATCAAATGTTTCATACACTACATGGTAGCCGTACTCTTTTTCAAATTGCTTGATTAAAGAAGGGTCAATATAGTCCCCCCAATTAAACACTACGACCTCACTTTTAGCTCGTCCTGTCACTTCACTCGATAGTTTTTGTTTACAGGCAAACAAGGCCAAAACGGTTACAGCTATCGCTAAAAGATAGTAAGAGATCTTTCGCATAGGTCATCCCTTCTTTCTTCATTATCTCCCCAAACTATGGCTCAATAGGACATTATCTTTGCCACGTTTACTGCGTTTGAGTTGTTGTTTAGAAATCGCATAGTAAGCCAAGATGACCCCAAGCGAGAATAAGAAAATCAAGGTGCTTAAGGCATTAATTTCTAAAGATACCCCTCTCCTAGCCCTCGAGAAAATTTCAACAGACAGGGTAGAAAAGCCATTCCCGCTTACAAAGAAAGTCACTGCAAAATCATCAAGGGAATAGGTAAAAGCCATAAAGAAGCCAGAGAGAATTCCTGGTGTAATCAAAGGCAATAAGACTTTAGAAAAAACTTGCCAAGCATTGGCTCCAAGATCTCTTGCTGCCACCACTAGGGATTGGTTCAATTCTTCTAATTTTGGCAAGACCATAATCACCACAATAGGTACATTAAACGCAATATGGGCAAGCAGTACGGAATAAAAGCCTAATTTAAAGCCTATCATGGTAAAAAGAATCAAGAGACTGGCCCCGATAATAACATCCGGCGATACCATCAAGACATTGTTCAAGTTCAAAAGGATCCTTTTTTGCCGCCCACGTTTCACATTGTGGATAAAAATAGCTCCGAAAGTCCCAATAATCGTCGCAAATAAGGCAGACAGAAAGGCAATAATCAATGTATCACACACAATCACTAATAAGCGACCATCTGAAAAAACGGCTTGGTAATGTTCAAGTGTCCATCCAGTAAACTGATTCATGTTGCCAGCTTTGTTAAACGAGTAGATCATCAAGTAAAAGATCGGTAGGTAAAGGACAAGAAAGGTAAGAAAAAGATACAAGTTCCCAAAAAGATTATTCTTTCTTTTGACCATTCACACTGCCCCCTTTCGATTGTGATAAAGCCATAAAGATGACCATAGCAAGGATCAGGACTACCCCTATGGTTGAACCCATCCCCCAATTCTCAGCCACTAGGAATTGTTGCTCTACAGCAGTCCCTAATGTAATCACACGGTTTCCTCCTATTAAGCGTGTGAGCATGAAAAGTGAAAGAGAAGGGATGAAGATCGCCTGAACACCAGCTTTCACCCCTGACATGGACAAGGGAATGGTCACTAAGCGCAATGTTTGCCATCGATTGGCGCCTAGGTCTCGAGCAGCAATCTCATAAGACGGATCAATAGCCATCAAAGCATTATAGATAGGCAAAATCATAAAGGGCAATTCAATATAAGCCGCTGCCACAATAAAACTGGTGTGGGTAAAGAGAATTTGTTGCGGGCCAATCCCCACAAAACTCAAAAATTCATTCACCGGGCCAGATTGACTGAAAATCCCTATAAAAGCATAAGCTTTCAGCAAAATATTAATCCAAGTCGGCAAAATCAAGAGCAGTATCCACAAGGACTGCTTCTCTGCCTTGGTTAAGAAATATGCGCATGGATAGGCTACAAGAAGGGTTAAAAGGGTAATAATTCCCGCAAAGACAATCGAATTGATGGTCATTTTAATATAGGTGGCCATTCCAAAATAATGGCTGTAGTTAGCTAATGAAAATTGCCCATTGGCATTAAAAAACGATTGATAACCAATCAAAGCTAGTGGCGCAATCACAAAAAACACTAACCAAAGCGCATAAGGTAAGGCCATCACCCATTTAGAAGTCTTCGTCACGTGTATCGTCCTCCTTACTGAAGTGTTCCAGACGATAGTAGAAGTCCTCCTCACTTTCTCCAAATCTCATGACATGGATAGCTGGTGGCGTAATATCCAAGCCAACTTCTTGGTTTCGAGGCGCTTGCTTGGTGGAATGAATGACCCATTTTTGCCCCTTATCGTCACTACAGTTAATTTCATAATGCACTCCACGGAAGAGTTGAGAAAGAACCTTCACCTTGAAAAGAGCTTTCTCAACAGGGACAATTTCTATATCTTCCGGTCGTACAACTACTTCTACTTCTTCTTTTTTCCTCATCCCAGCATCGACACAATCTACGGTCTTACCAGCAAAAGTTACTCGATAATCATCTTCCATTACTCCAGGGAAAATATTGGCTTCCCCAATGAAATCAGCCACAAAATGATTGATCGGCTCGTCATAGATATCTAAAGGCGTCCCTTTTTGCATGATTTTCCCGTCTGCCATAATAAAAATTTTGTCACTCATAGCCAAAGCTTCTTCTTGATCATGGGTCACAAAAATAAAGGTGATCCCTAAACGCTTTTGCAAAGCTCGTAATTCATACTGCATTTGCGTTCTTAATTTTAAATCCAAGGCAGATAGAGGTTCATCCAAGAGCAAAACTTCTGGTTCATTGATAATCGCCCGTGCAATAGCAACCCTTTGCCTTTGTCCGCCAGACATTTCGTGAATTTGACGATTTTCATAGCCGGACAAACGAACCATGCGCAAGGCTTCTTTGACACGTTCTGCAATTTCGTCTTTCGGCCGTTTCTTTAAAGATAAACCAAAAGCTACATTATCAAAGACATTCATGTGTGGAAAGAGAGCGTAATCTTGAAAGACAGTATTTACTCTTCGTTTATCTGGTGGTAAATTCGTCACATTTTCCCCATTTAAAAGAATTTCACCTGAGTCCGCCGATAAGAATCCTGCAATCAAGCGTAAAATCGTGGTCTTGCCACAACCGGAAGGTCCCAACAAAGTGTAGAACTTCCCCTTTTCAATAGTAAACGACACCTTGTCCAAAATTGTGACATCATCAAAGCTCTTACTGACGTCCTCAAACTGAATAATGTGGGTTGGCATAGACACACTTCCTTTTCTAACATTATTGTTGCTTAAAAATCCCTTTAGATCTAACAGTCGCAAATACTTTCTTCTGACGAAGCTTCTCCAATAATACGTACTTCTGTTTCAAGAGAAACATTAAAACGCTCTTTAATAACTTCTTGCACATGACGAATTAAGCGCATATAGTCACTAGCCGTTCCATGATCTACATTAACCATAAAACCTGCATGTTTTTTAGAAACTTCTACTCCGCCAATTCTATAGCCTTGTAAGCCTGCTTCTTGGATTAATTGACCTGTATAATGGCCTTCTGGTCGTTTAAATACGCTCCCGCAACTTGGATATTCTAGCGGTTGCTTACTTTCCCGAAGATGCGTTAATTCTTGCATCTTCGCCTCGATCGCTCCAGCTTCTCCAACTCTTAAGTTAAATACCACTTCAAGCACAAGGTCCCTACTTTCTTGAAGGCTACTATGCCGATAGGAAAAATCCAATTCTTTCGAAGTTAAAACTTTCACTTCTCCAGTTTTATCCATGACTGTAACAGACTGCACAACATCTTTCATTTCTCCCCCGTAAGCGCCGGCATTCATAAAAGCAGCTCCACCAACAGAGCCTGGGATTCCACAAGCAAATTCCAAGCCTGTAAGAGAAAGATCAGCTGCATATCGGCTCACATCTACCAGCTTAGCTCCAGCTTGCGCCATCACAAGAGAACCCTCTTTCCGAATAGCTTCCATTTCATTCAGCATGATGACCACGCCACGAATACCACCATCTCTAATAATCACATTAGAGGCATTCCCCAAGACTGTCAAAGGAATGGCATCTTCACGGCACTTTTTGACCACTACTGCTAAATCTTCCACTGTTTTAGGAAAAATCAATACATCTGCTGGTCCACCAGTTTCAGTATAGGTATAACTAGCAAGGGATTCGTGAGTTAATACTCGACTATCCTTTAGAAGTTCTTTCCACATGTTCACTGTCTCTCCTTCACTTACCAAGGCGCCGAGACACTTCCATCATCCAATTGGAAGGTTAGGAAGCCTTCATTGGAAATGGCAGAAGCAATCCGGTGACAAATTTGATAGGTTTCTAATATTTCTCTTGCAGGGATCGGCCACTCTTTCGTATCGAGTCCTTCTATAAAGGCTTGAACAGCTGTTTCAATCCCATAGCGATGCGGCATCGTTTCCCATGGATCTTTTTCAATGACTACACACTCACTACCTTGACGAATAGTCATTGATTGCCAATTAGAGAGGGTATATACCCCAGAGATACCTTCTACCTCTGCGATTTGATACTGCGTTCCGGCTTGTTCATTCACTGTCACAATGGCAGATTGATTTTCTGTTTCTAAATAAACAATAATTCGTTCCAGATAAATCCCATTTTTAGCTAAACGGAAGGACCCCTTCTTAATCGGTTCGTTCAAAATAAAGGCCGTCGTGTGCAATAATTGAGCAAAATCCGTCCAAATCAACTCTTCTGTTGTCCGTTTAGAATCCACAAAAAACTGACTCAGACGAATATGATTTTTATTCGCCACATCTCGTAAGCTACAGATGGCTTCAGAAAATCGACTCACATAAGAGGGAAGAATAAACCCTCCGTACGCCAGGCAATCCTGTAAATCTTGCCCAAGTTGGATCATATCGCGTTCCAGAGGGGGTATAGTAAAAATAGGTACAGATCTTTGAATCAAGGTTTTCTTTAAAAGCTTATAGTATTGCGTTTGACGAGCCACAATCACACCGTCTAACTTAAATTGCAAAAGTTCTTCTGGTGTTTCACAAGGAATAACCTGCGTTAAGCCCATGAGAAATTGATTTAACAAGATCGGAGAGTCTTCATGAACATACCATTTAATATCCTCTTCTAGTCGACTCAATACTGGCAGGTATAATTGGTGCATGACATCGTTATATCCAATAATTCCGATCCGTTTCATCCTTTTTTCTCCCTTCAATTATCTCTATACAAAATCTATCTTCAATTAGAGATCTTTCTTTCGTTACTTCCACTTAATCACGATGAGTCCATTATAACATGAATAGAAAGTCTAGGGGGCATAAGGAAAGAAGAAAGCTCTCCTAGTCAATCCTCTCTCGAACTCTACCCAATTATCCTCCCAGCATAAAAACTCTTTTCCACTTCCCCTAAAAATCCAGACTCCTCTTATAAAAAACTACTGCCGATCTAGCTTTTCTTTCCTTGCAAAATTCGATACACTTGTCCTAGCTGATCAAGCTTTTCTTCCCTTACAAAATTCGATACACTTGTCCTAATAGAAGGCTTTTACCCTTTCAAAAGGACTAGATCTAACCTTCCTAGTCCACCAATGCTACTTGTATTTTAAGGAGAATATTATGGAAAACAAACGTCTCAATCGACAAGCGACTTTCATCAGCTTACTCAATTTGCTCTATGCTTCTCGCCACTTTTCAGTCTTAACCCATATCCATGGTCGCTTTATATTTATGGCGGGCTTTTTAAGTTTAATCGGCCTTTATTTATCGCTCAAAGCTAGAAATCATGTTATTAAGTGGCTTTGCTTCTTCATCAATCTTTGCCTACTAGTTTGGATTATTTATGCCGGCTTTATCGCTTAATATTTTCTGATTCAAAATAGAACACCAGACCTCCTGTAAGTGAACAAGGAAAAGAAACTTGCTTCCTTCTTCTTTTTTCTTACACAAGGACTGGTGTTTTATCTATTGAAACTCGTCATTCTTTACACACTAGAGAGGAAAAGTCTGCCCATTTCTTGATCCTTTCGACACAAGAATTGACCTTCCTCTTTTTTTGGGGGGAATTATTGAAAGTACCCTTGATAAACTACTTCTCCTGCCCTTTCACATAGGCCATGTAATAGCCATCAACATACTCTCCTGAAAGTTTTCGACTAACCGCCTTGGCTTTTCCTTCAATTTGAAAACCTAGCGACTGATACAAGCTTATCGCCGGACGATTAGAAGATAAGACCCGTAATTCCAAGCGGTAAAGCGGACTAAACTCGTGGAACCAGGTCAAAGCTTCTTCCATCAACAAGCGTCCCAAGCCCTGTCCCCAGTAATCTTGATCCACTACGACTCCAATTTCTCCAATATGCTCAATATGTCTCTCTAAAACCGAACCTACCGTAACTTGACCGATTACCCTTCCTTCTGGGGAATCTTCTACCGCCACTAGCCAAAATTGACAAGAACTCTCTCTCAACGCCTCCAAATTAGCTGCTAAATAAGTAGATGCATATGGAATGCCTTCAGGTCCATAAGTCAAATGCTCCGTTTGACTACCGACTCGCTTGGAAAAGTTTAAGATCTCCTCCGCATCACTTGCTTGAGCTTGTCGAATGCATATTTCTACTTCTTTCATCCCATTCACCTTCTCCTACTACACAGCTACATCTCTTAAAGGACAACTAGTTCATTTCCAAACGGTGAAGTAAGGCTTGACTGGCTGACCCTTCTGCCGAAAATGCCAGAGAACGTGTATCATCCTCTTCTCTTGTCACCTTAATAGTTAAGGCATCATCTGGGAGCCACTCCCCAATTTGTTGTGGCCATTCGATCACCGTAATAGCATCGGCCTCGTAATACTCTTCCAAACCTAAAATTTCTGCCTCTTCTTCTGTAATCCGATACATATCCATATGGTAAAGAGGAATACTAGCTTCAGGGTATTCTCTAATAAGGGTATAGGTTGGACTTTTTAAGGGGCGAGTCACTCCTAAAGCTTCTGCTATTCCCTTGGTTAAAGTCGTCTTTCCTACCCCCAAATCTCCTTCGAGTAAAATATGGTCACCAGCTGTTAGAGCTTGTCCTAAACGTTTCCCTAATTCACGCATTTCTTCATCTGTTTTTGCTTGCCACATCACGATCACCTCTTTCTCCTTTCGTCCTTTCCCTTTTTCATCGTGGGTCACATCTTTTTTCAATCACATCTTTCATTATACCGACCAGCTCTTTTTCTGCCAACACTAAAAGATAGCCCTATACAACTTTCCTAAACGCTCTCACATTTTATCCCTCATTTTATGTAGCTTGGGCTACTTTTGGGAAATCCTACATTTACTTCTATATAGCAAAAAAGGCTCCTGCTAGGGAGTCTTTTTGCCTTATCTTTTTCCTACAAGAAAAGCTAGTTTTTGCAATGGATTGCTGTTTGACTTGCTCACTTTTCTTGCGGGACAGCGTCTGATTCAAGATCAGTTACTCTTATGTGCAGCTTATTTCACCAAAGTTTGGTTAGCTGTAATGATAGCTAATTTGTAAACATCCTCTTCCACACAACCACGGGATAGGTCAGAAATAGGCGCATTCAAACCTTGCAAGATTGGCCCTACAGCTTCATACCCACCCAAACGTTGAGCGATCTTATAGCCGATATTACCCGATTGAATTTCTGGGAAGACAAAAACTTTAGCTTTCCCTGCCACAGAAGAACCTGGAGCTTTCAATTGGGCTACAGCTGGTACAAAAGCCGCATCGAATTGTAATTCGCCATCAAAATCAAATTCTGGCGCTAATTCTTGGGCAATCTTGGTTGCTTCAGCCACTTTTTGGGCTTGATCCGCCTTGGCAGACCCTTTAGTCGAGAAGGAAAGCAAGGCAACTTTGGTATCTACGCCAAACATCTTAGCTGTTTTAGCTGTTTCAACAGCAATTTCTCCCAATTCTTGTGCAGATGGGTCAATATTAATCGCACAGTCCCCCATAATGAAACGTTCTTCGTTTTTCAACAGCAAGAAAGCCCCACTCGTCCGACTCACACCAGGTTTTGTTTTAACAATTTGAAGGGCTGGACGAACCGTATCTCCAGTAGAGTGAATCGCTCCAGAAACTAAACCATCCGCTTTTTTCAAATAAACTAACATGGTACCAAAGTAAGTTTCATCCCGCAAAAGACTTTCCGCTTGTTCTTTAGTAGCTTTCCCCTTACGCCGTTCAACAAAAGCTTCCACTAATTCGTCATAAGCCTCATAGTGATATGGATCAATTAAGGTCAACCCATCCACGCTAACCCCTTGTTCTTTAGCGAAAGCACGAATTTCTTCTTCGTTACCCAACAATACGGGTTGGCAAATATTCTCAGCCTTCAAACGAACGGCAGCACGTAAAATACGGCTATCTAAACTTTCTGGGAAAACAATCGAAATACCTTTTCCAACAACTTTTTCTTTTAATTCTTGGATCAAATCCACGGTTCATCCCTCCTATATTTTCCATCTCCTATGATACAACAAATCCCTTTAGCAGTGGGAGAGTTTCCGATGAAAAAAAGCTAAGAATGAACAGTTCTTATCCCCATTTTCAGAAAAACAGGCCTAAAATCTAGAACAGATCTGAAAAAGCTGTTCTAAATCTTTCTCTCTTTTGGGTTTCTTTTGCTATTTTAATCTATTTATAATCATGGTATAATGTTATTAAAGAAAGCAAGTGAAGTTCGCCGAGCCTAACGATTTCCCACTAAGAAGTCGGTCAACTGCCTATTTCGATTCATAGCTCTAGCACTTTTGCTAGGAGGTGAGAAAGATGAAAGACTTCTTCACTTACTTCTTTAAAGTCGTTGTCCCCCAGCTGTTCTTACACACCATTTAAATCCTTCATCTAGCTAAGTTATCCTGCTCTTTCAGGACTTGAGGGTACTTTCTTCCCTCCTGACACTAGGCTAAAAAAGCTGAGGAGTTAGAAATAGTTTTCCTTTCCCAACAAAAGGAGAGCTCCATCCCCTTAACTTACACGATAAGAGGATATAGACTGGAAGAACAATTGCCCTCACACAATAGGAGGTGAGTAACATGAAAAAATTCTTTGACTTTTTCTTTAACGTAGTGACCTATCACATGTTCTTAAAGTTCCCATGCTAATTCTTCCTATCCTCTAAGTCCCATTCTAAACAAGCTGACCTAAACACGGAGGATAGAAGCTATGTTATTAGATGATAAAACGGCAAGCTTTGCCCTCTTTCATTCAGAAGGCAAGTTGCCGTTTTTTTTGCGCTATACTTTTCGCTCTTTCATAAGAGAACTAACCCATTATCTGTCTACAGCTTGAAGATCTCACCACTATAGTCTCGAAATTCTCCTTTCGAGTGCAGACTGACTAAAAATTCACACAGAACCATTATTCTTTAGACAGCTTGTTCTCATTTCACCTCATATAGGCACCAAATCATTTCTGGAGAATAACTTTCACAAATCTTTTTCCTATCTTCATCATCTAAAGCATCCTTGCTCACTATCGCAAAACGATAGCCCTTATCTTCCCATTGATTTTTGGCCTTAGCTTTACTCGGCGCAAAATCTATAGGACTAGCTATCCCTCTTCTGGATAAGTAGTCTAACATTAGAAATTGCGTCGCTGGCTGAATAATCGCCTTATCCATTTTATAAGGTTTATTTTCAACCAACACCATCTCTTTAATCGGTGCGTGAAAGAGTTCTACAATATTGAGCCTTCGATAGTATTCATAATTAAAATCCTTCCATCCATACGCTCTACAACTACTCTCAAAAGCTAACGGCATCAGGATGTACTGCCCTTTTAAATGATCAATATTTTCTATCATCCGATCAAAACTGCTATATAGTCTGATTTCATCAATTTTGCTTTTAACATAGCTAATCGCATGATAACAATCTGTTGTTGTTGGTCCTAACGTATTTAGTATCATTTTGCCCTCCGAAGAAATGTCCGTTCGTAAAAGTCCAATTCTTATTCTCCTAACGACAGTAACTTTGCCGACATGTTTGTTCCTGAACCCTCCTGATGAACTAGACCACGTGCTCCTAACGACAGCAACATTCCCGACACGGTCATTCTGATGCTCTCCAGCAACAACGCTAGCTGCCTAAAAATCTTACTCGCCAATAGAATCTATCTCTTATTCCCTCTTAGATAAAACTTATTTCTTTAAAACCACTATAGCTTTACTCACTCTTTTAATTCACTTTTTCATCATCACTATGGCCTTTTAACTCCAATTCATTGAACTCAAGTCAGCTAACACTAGCCATTTTATTCCATACGATCAAACTAATACCCTAAAGATTATTTCTTCACAGGCAAAGCTTTACTTGATCATCCATCTTTAAAAGAAAAATTTTAAAAGGACATTGCCAACTCGATATCCATCAATAAGTCGCAGGAATAACTTTGCCCTTTAAAGGCATTCAACTATCCACTCATTATTATGCTATTTCCAATGATCTAATCGGTCTATTTTTTGCTTTTTATTATCACTAATTTTTACTTTTTATTATCATACCCTTGCCTTGTTTTTAAATCAAGTAGATTATGCCTTATATTTTTATTCTGTGAAGAGTTTTGGACACTCTAGCCTTTCTTTCCCCTTAACAAAAATATCGCTTCCTTTGACTTCCCCTTACAAAAAAGTAAAATCTCGGCTCTATACTTTTTGATGTTGGTGAAAGAGACAGACTGTAGTCTGTCTATGCCATATAAAGCACAAAAATGACCGATTCTTTCGGATAAGAGTTACCTTCATCCGGGAAAATGCAGCGGGACCGCTGGGAGCCTTGGTCTCCCAGCTAGTCAGTCTCAGCTCCACTTTGTTACGCACATAAGTTTCTAATGCTCGTTCCTCGCAAAGAAACTCATCGAAACTTGCTGTAAGCCTTTCGGCACAGCAAGTAATTCGCTTGACTTCCTTTTACGCTGCTCCCGATGAAGGACTCTTTCCTCCAGTTCGGTCATACTGAGCTTTTATTCATCAGTGCTTGTTACATTCACCAACAACTAAGTATAGATAGAAAGGCACATCCAAATTCCTCTATACTTAAGTTACGACACTAAAAGGGAGGAATTTAGATATGCTGTATTTGGTAAACTAAAAATCAGCCAAGTGGCAATTAAAAATCCAGCCGCTTGACCAACAA
>NZ_QXPZ01000068.1 GCF_003664595.1 Atopobacter sp. AH10 | reverse complement strand
TACTAATCGATCGAGGACTTATCCAAAGAAGGTAAGTAAAGGAAAGAAAGAAAACGTAGTTTATGGTAAGGGTCAAGCGTTAGATTCAGTTATGAGTGAACAAACACTCAATAGTGTGGTGACAATGGCAAGAAGGACACACCTGTTCCCATCTCGAACACAGCAGTTAAGCTTCTTTGCGCCGATAGTAGTTGGGGGTTTCTCCCTGCGAGGGTAGGACGTCGCCATGC
>NZ_QXPZ01000067.1 GCF_003664595.1 Atopobacter sp. AH10 | reverse complement strand
GAAATTTACATGGCGTCTTTTTTTTTCACAATTGAGTGGCTAAGTTCATTCTAAAATCCACCACAAAATAGTCGCAACCAAAATTACAATATTCCAAAATATAATCTTCAAACATATCAATGGATCGATCTGCCCATTGTCGATTCACAGCAACATCGAAAAAGCCCTTTAAGCGTAACTGTTCAAATCCCCAATCTCCGACGATATAATCATATTTTGCCAAAACATCTGCATAGCGATGGTTAAAGGCAACGATATCAAACAGATCTTCACGAGATTGGTAGACAATGTGATAAAGGTCCTTATCAATTCTAACAGTTGTTTTGTCAATCAAAAAAGCAACTTGCTCTTCCTCTTCTTTTCCTTGAGCTGATAAATCAGATAAAACGTCTTCAAGCTCTTCTGACAAAACCTCTTTCACATAACCACTCCCTTCAGTCTTTTCATTATAGCATAAGGAAGATGATTGAGCTATTGCATCTCTTTAGCTATCACGCTATAGTATACACAATAGTTTTTTTATTGAGCTCTCTAGCCTTACTTTTCCCTATCAAAAAAGCCAAGTATCTTTTCAAAAAAACTAGTCCCTTAGGAGGTTATTTTATGTCCCAATTAGAACAATTACGCGATGAAATCAATCTTTTGGATCAAAAAATACTGAAGCTTTTAGAAGAACGTTTTCAATTATCCTCTGATGTAGCCGATTATAAACACTCCCATCATCTACCCATTTATCAAGCTAATCGTGAAGAAGAAATTTTAGAAAAAGTGACCCAGCAGCTCCATAACAAAGCCCTATCCCCTGCTGTTGAGGAAGTTTGGCTGAGTATTTTCTCTGCCTCAAGAAAACTACAAGAACACCGTCAAAAGGAACAACTTTAAGCGATACACCCTTCTGCACAATCTTTAGCTTACAATAAGCTACTTTTAGAAAGTAGCTGTTATTAGTTTTTACTAGCTGTTAATAGCTGTTAGTAGCTGTTTTATAGCCCATTATTTTTGTCATAACCCAAAAGCCCCACCCTAGCTTTTTTCGTGATAAGGAAAAAGATCCTCTTATTTTTTTACATAAGGCCTTGCATTTTCATCTGACCTTCCGTATAATAATAAACGTTGATGAGGCGACCTTAGTTTAATGGTAGAATGCGACCTTCCCAAGGTCATGACGCGGGTTCGATTCCCGTAGGTCGCTTAAATATATTATCTGTAAGCTCTAGCTACGATGCTAGAGCTTTTTTGTTTTCTCCAGCATGAGATCATCAGCTCAAAATCATCTCCTCGAAATCAGCAGCTCTTGCAAAACTCCTCTTCCCTCTATCCCCCATAACTTCTTCAAGGCTTCCCCCCTACCTGTGCCCTAGCGCTTTAAACATCAAAAGTCGAATGTGAGGCGCTAATTCTGTGCGCCGTGTACATCATCTCTTCTCCGTTAAACAAGCCCCATAGTTCGCGCATAACAACTAATTCGTTTTTCCCGTTCCGCCGTGGCAAGGAATAACCAAACTTCGTATGTGTCCATAAGCCATCGCTATTTGTGGCCATCATGTCTTTCATCATGTCAATTTGCCACTGTTGAGCTTTCCTCCCGCTCTTTTCGTACAGATCAATGGCTTCCTGGAATTCACTCGTTTCATATGGCAAAATGACTGACCTTGTAGGCCTTGGATTGCCTAATCGTGTCATGTCATCTCTCCTTTTTTGTTGTGCGAATTTACGTTCGCTTTTCACACATTTTGATCATAATTAAAATACTTAAGGCAATCACTAAAATTACCATGCATAGCCACAAAGGCACTTGTATAAATAACCATGACCACCCGTTATAAATAAGCAACTTTAATGTGGTATACACGAAAATAAAGCATAAGATATCGCTAAAAATATTATTTTTTGATCCCACCGCTTCATCTCCTTTCAAATGGTCTAATGGTCTGAATTTATTTCGGACTTTTTCGGACTAAATCTGACCACACACAAATCTGCACAAAAATAGCACCCATCGATTGAGTGAGTGCTAAATGATTTCTATAGATTTGATTTCTGATTCAGCGAAACCATAATATTTACCATCTGTTTTATTTTTTATAGTAAGCTCGTCCTCTTCTGTTTCGTATTCATCAGCATTACAATAATAAGCCATTCCTTCATATGTATTTCCGCTTTTTGTATTTAATACTATCTTTTTATTGTTGTAGTTTAATAAATTCATAATTACTCCTCCTTATGATATGTTGGAATAATGTGCGCCCCCGTCTTGCTGTATTTTATCGTGAAACCATTAATATAATTTCCACTATATATATCTTTGCCAAGCGTCAATTTTTCAGAAATATTAATCAATTCATTCCCGGTTCTTCCACTTTCCCTATTTCTTATTCTACCTGTCATCTTATATTTATTATACAGCTCTTCCACATCAACATCATCATAAAAATAACTTTT
>NZ_QXPZ01000066.1 GCF_003664595.1 Atopobacter sp. AH10 | reverse complement strand
ACCTCCTTTCTAAGGAATAACTTACGGAAACCTACACAGCGCTTTTTGTTCAATTATGAGAGGTTAACTCTCGCCGCTTTTGGGCCTATAGCTCAGCTGGTTAGAGCGCACGCCTGATAAGCGTGAGGTCGATGGTTCGAGTCCATTTAGGCCCATGCTTTCTATTAGGAAGTGTAAAGCGGAGATTTGTTCATTGACAACTGAATACTAACGCAATATTGACATAATTTACCGAGAAATAAACTGCG
>NZ_QXPZ01000065.1 GCF_003664595.1 Atopobacter sp. AH10 | reverse complement strand
AACATTGACATCAACGATTATATAAATGAGCTTGTGAAAAATTAAATGGTGGACAAATTTTGGAGGAATTTAGGGTATACCATGCTAGCAATAACTGAAAAGTCCTAATACAAGAAAACTAATGCTAAAAAGTCCAATGTTCCAGCACATTTTTCCTTTAAACAAGGTAAAAAGAGAGAACAGCCTAAAATTTAGCTGTCCTCTCTCGTTAACTTTCAGACCCTCCAACTCTAGTAATTCTTCACTAGATCAGGCTTAAATATAGTAGTCTTGATCATCCATAGCTTCTACTGCACCAAGTAAGTAACCATTTCCCACTTGCGAGAAGAAATCATGATTGCTTGTTCCGGTCGATATCCCATTCATCACAATCGGGTCAACATCCTCTGCTTTATCAGAAAAGAGAGGCTCAAACCCTAAGTTTTGCAGGGCTTTATTGGCATTATAACGAATGAAAGTTTTGACCCGTTCTGTCCACCCCAATTCATCATAGATCATTTGGGTATATTGACACTCATTTTGATAGAGTTCATAGAGCGTTTCATAGATCCAATTCTTTAATTTTGTTTGTTCTTCTTCTGGCAATTCTTGATAGCCTAATTGGAACTTATAGCCAATATAGGTTCCATGAACAGATTCATCCCTTATAATCAGTTTGATAATTTCTGCCACATTGGCTAATTTATTATTTCCTAAATACCAAAGGGGAGCATAGAAACCAGAATAAAAGAGAAATGTTTCCAGCAAAACAGAGGCAGCTTTTCTTTGTAAGCCCGTCCCATTTTGATAGATCTCATTAATCCGTTTCGCTTTATATTGGATTTTAGGATTAGAATTCGTCCACTGGAATATTTCTTCAATTTCTGCCTTAGTATGCAAAGTAGAGAAAATTGAGGAATAGGATTTGGCATGGACAGACTCCATAAATTGGATATTATTCAATACCGCTTCCTCGTGTTGTGTCCGTATGTCTCCCCGAATGACTTCTACGCCATCCTGACTTTGAAGGGTATCTAAAAGAGTTAACCCTCCAAAGACCTTCCCTACCATATCTTTTTCCTTTGGGCTTAGCTTTCGCCAATCATCTAAATCGTTTGACAAAGGGATACGCGTATCTAACCAAAATTGCTCTGTTAATTTTTCCCAGGTGAGTTTATCCACCATATCCTCAATCGAATTCCAGTTAATAGCGGTGTAATTTTCTTGCGTCATTCGCTTTCCTCCTTAAATTGTGCAGCTTTCACATGTGTTGCTGCCAATTTCTTGCTCATCTTCGGTAAAGGTTCTGATGTAATAGATCGACTTAATCCCTTTTCGCCAAGCATAGTGACGCAAGATATTCAAATCCCGAGTGGTCATCTTATCCGTCCGCCCCTTTTTCCATTCATACAAATCATCCGAGAGTTTAGATTTCATAAAGAAGGTCAAACTCATCCCTTGGTCGATATGTTGTTGAGCCGCAGCATAGACATCGACTACCTTACGCATATCCGTATCATAGGCAGAAGTATAATATGGCAAAGTCTTATTCGACAGGTAAGGCGCAGGATAGTAGGTTTTTCCTGTTTTCTTTTCTTGCCTTTCTTCAATTAAGCGGGTAATTGGATGTAAGCTAGCTGACGTTTCGTTCACATAGCTAATAGACCCAGTCGGTGCCACAGCCAAACGATTTTGATGGTAAAGCCCGTATGTTTGCACATCTTTTTTCAATTGTTCCCAATCACTAGCGGAAGGCAATTGAATGCCTGCATTATCGAAAATCTTTGCTACTTTATCGTGTTCAATCCGCAATTCCTTAGACGTATAGCGGTCAAAATATTCTCCTGTAGCATACTTCGACCGTTCAAAGCCATCGAAAGTTACTCCTCTTTCCTTGGCAATGGCGCAAGAAGACTTGAGAGTATAATAATTCAGGAGCATAAAGTAAAGATCCGTAAATTCAATCGATTCGGCTGAGCCATAATGCATTTCATTCAAAGCAAAGAAGGTATGCAAGCCCATTGCCCCTAAACCTATCGTATGGGCCTTATCATTCCCATTTTTTACAGAAGGAACTGCTTTAATATGTGAATGATCCGTCACAAATGTCAAAGCTCTAACCATAACATCCACAGATTTCCCAAAATCTGGTGATTGCATCAATTTAACCACGTTGGTTGACCCTAAATTACATGAAATATCCGTCCCTAGTTTGACATACTCTTGGGCATCATTAAGAATGGAATAATCTTGAACTTGAAGAATTTCCGAACAGAGGTTACTCATCAAAATAGTGCCATCAATAGGATTAGTCCGATTAGCCGTATCAATATTTACGATATAAGGGTAGCCTGATTCTTGTTGCAATTTAGCAATTTCATTTTCCAAGTCCCTTGCTCGAATTTTAGACTTATGGATTTCTTCATTATTCACCATGCGATCATATTCAGCTGTAATATCCACATAGGAGAAAGGCTTCCCATATACTCTTTCGACATCATAAGGGCTAAACAAATACATCATCTCATCTTTAGCCGTCAATTCGTAAAACTTATCTGGCACAACCAAGCCAAGCGATAAGGTTTTAACACGAATCTTTTCATCTGCATTTTCTTTCTTAGTGGAAAGAAAAGCTACAATGTCCGGATGGAAAACATTCAAGTAAACAGCCCCTGCACCATTCCTTTGACCCAACTGGTTGGAATAAGAGAAGGAATCTTCCAAAAGCTTCATCACCGGTACAACCCCACTTGACGCATTAGCTATTTTTTTAATAGGATCTCCAGCAGCTCGAAGGTTGGATAGAGATACCCCAACTCCTCCACCAATTCTAGACAGTTGTAAGGAAGAATTAATGGTTCGCCCAATGGAATTCATGTCATCTGTCACTTGTAAAAGGAAGCAAGAAACAAGTTCTCCACGTCGTTTACGCCCAGCATTTAAAAAAGTAGGAGTTGCTGGTTGATAGCGTTGATGAATCAATTCTTCGGCTAAATCTTCGGCTAATTGCTCGTCCCCATCAGCTAAATAGAGGGCATTAAAGACAATACGATCTTCAAATCTTTCGAGGTAACGTTCCCCATCATTCGTTTTTAAGGCATATTGCCGATAAAATTTAAAAGCTCCCATAAAGGATCTAAAACGGAATTTTTTGTCATATATCTTTTGCATCAATTGCTTAATAAAATTGCGGTCGTACTTATCAAGAAATTCCTTCTCTATATAATCGTTTTCGACCAAATAATCTAACTTCTCGTCCAAGGTATAGAAAAACACGGTATTAGGGTTCACATGTTCAAGAAAAAAAGCTCGTACGGCTTCCCTGTCCTTTTCCAAAGGGATCTTCCCGTCAATAGGCCGGTTTAATTCATTATTTAGGGCAAAATAGCTGACTTCTGTGCTTTGTTCCACACGTTTTGGTTTATGCAAGTTCCTTCACCTTCTCTTTCACTGTTTCAACATCAAAGTCGCTCCCTTGAAACTCAAAGCAATGGACTAGGGGGACTCCGTAATCTTCTGAGATATCTTTAGCGGTAAAACAAAATAGTTCATTAAAATTCCGATTGCCACCTCCGCAAACCCCACGGCAGTAGGCTTGATTGTTACCAGTTTCCAAGAAATCATTGACGATTTCTGTTACCTCATTCGCATAAGTCGGTACAATCAACAAATAATCTTCCTTTACTTCAATGGAAAAGGCATTCTCCATCGTTATTTCAATACTTGGCCAATCAAATTTCTGGACAAATTTTCTTGTTTGACCAGTTAAGGACATGTATACCAATAACATCTTATCCCTCTTTCTAAAACACAATATCTAGTGGTTTGTTTAGTTTGTATCTCTATATTTTGTGTTTGCGTTATTAATCCTACACTATTTAGCTGGTAAAAGAAAGTAAAAAACTCTTTCTTTTTAAAAGAATTTCTTCCCCCCTTTTAAAAGGCTACCCTTAACCTACCATCCTTCAAGTTTCACAACTTTGTTTTTTAGCGGTTCGACCACAAAAAAAGGCCAATTAAGCCAGGTGCCCTTTTCAGGCATCTCCTTAATTGGTCCTTTTGTGCGCAAGTATAAAATAGACACATCCCCTTAACAAGAGAAGCTCCCCTCTCCTCTTCGTTAATGCTGTAAGCCTATTTGAGTCAGCTCACTTGCTAATTATACTTACTCTAGCTATTTATTTTTTATGAAAGAATTTTTGATAGTAGGCCTTTAATCCACGAGAAATCACTTGGGCAAAACTCAAGGATCTTACCATGTCCTCGTCTTTCACATAGCGATTAATCGCCCGCAAAACTTTCTTCGTATCTCTCGCTGCAAATTGGAATAATCCACTCTGCTTGGTTTGAATGCCGAACCTTGGAATCCATTTCCCTTTAAAGAGAACTTGGGCGATCACTTTGTCAACTTCTGTCCAAGGAATTTGGATATATTTATTCACGTCCCGATCGTGATAAAATTCAAATCCCTTATCTCCTATCATGATTTGCCCGTAATCTGTCAATCCACTATAGGAAGTAGCCTTTTCTACCAAGTCAACTTTGCTATTTATTGATTGGATCATTTCTGGCCTCCTTTCAATAAGAATGGTTTACTCTTCTACTTTCAGTTTACCAGTCTTCACTATATTCTTTCAATCTAAGGCAGACGCCTTCTTGCCACTTGATCTAAAAACCTTAGCTATCTTCAGAAAAAGAGGTCACGAGTCTAACGCCTGCCTTGAGTAATGGATCGTACTACAAAATACCAACCAAGTGGCCGATGATCCCTACTGCGAACAAACCAAGGATGATCGCAATTGGAGAAACATTCTTCTTCAATAACCACATACATAAGAGAGTTAAGAGAAGTGGTGCCAAACCTGGAATTAGTGAATTCAAGTTATCTTGTAAGGTTGTCACTTTCACTGGATCAATAGCCATACCAGAGTTAACTTGAGTGATAGCTTGTTTGATCCCTTCTGCTCCAGCTGGGAGTTTGCTCCATTCAATATAAGCACCTTTCGATAGAGGAACTTTAGAAACAACTGGCGCAAACTTGATATTTACCCAACGTTGAACCAAGGCTGCTAAAACGAACATCCCCAAGATAGAAGCACCTTTTGTCACATCTTGTAGTAAGTTACCAGAAACATCTTCTGTAATCTTCGTTCCTGATCTGTAACCAAATTCTTGGGTGTACCACATGAAGGCAAAACGTAGGATGTTCCAAACCACGAAGAAGAGGATTGGTCCCATGATGCTCCCGCCTAATGCGATAGAAGCAGCAAGGGCACCGATCATTGGACGAGCAGTGAACCAGAAGACAGGGTCACCAACACCGGCTAGTGGTCCCATCATCCCAACTTTAACCCCTTGGATAGCTACATCATCAACAGCAGAACCATTTGCCCGTTCTTCTTCCAAGGCCAAGGTAACCCCAATAATTGGAGAAGCCACATATGGGTGAGTGTTAAAGAATTCCAAGTGACGTTGAGCCGCTTTTGCACGTTCTTCTTGTGTAGTATACAATTTCTTCAATGCAGGAATCATGGCGTAAACAAAACCACCATTTTGCATCCGTTCATAGTTCCATGACCCTTGAAGGAAAGTGGAACGCCATGCAACAGCTAAACGATCTTGTTTCGTTAATTCAATACGTTCTTTCGTCATCGTTCAAATCTCCTTCCTAATAGTCATTCAGGATGTCGCCAAGTGGATCCCCAGTATTAGAAGAATTAGAACCGGAGTTTGATCCACCCATCTTGGAAAGGTTCAAGTAAATTAAAGCAAAGGCTACAGCGATTGCCCCTAAAGCCATCAAGGTTAAGTTCGTCACAGCGGCGATACAGAAACCAAGAATAAAGAATGGCCATACTTCTTTAGTTGCCATCATGTTGATAACGAGAGCATAACCAACGGCAACGACCATCCCACCACCGATAGCCATACCTTCATTCAACCAAGCAGGCATAGATTCTAAGGCAGATTTCACCACGTCAGCAGGAATGAAGATCATAGCTGCTGCAGGAATAGCAATACGCAAACCTTGCATAGCAATGGCAACCATTTGTAAAATTTCAATTTTACGGAAATCACCAGTCTCTGCAGCCTTGTCCATCATGTGAACAACTGGCACAGAAAGTGTACGAACAATCATGGTTAAGAATAAGCCGGCAACAGCCAAAGGAATGGCAATAGCGATCGCAGAGTTTACCCCAGCAACACCTTGCCCCCCTAAAACGAGAATAATAGCAGAAGCTACAGAAGCCAAGGCAGCATCAGGTGCAACGGCAGCCCCGATATTCGCCCACCCCAAAGCTAACATTTGCAAAGATCCCCCAAGGATGATCCCTGCTTCTAAGTTACCTGTTACTAAACCGATCAATGTGCAGGCAATAATAGGTTGATGGAATTGAAATTCATCGAGAATCCCTTCCATACCTGCAAAAAAGGCCACAATGACCACTAAAATCATTTGAATGGCAGACATAGTTCTCCTCCTTTATATCTAAGCTTGCTCGCTCAGCAATTGTTTAGCCTTAGCGAGAATGTCATCCATATTTCCACGTGAATCTGCAGGCACTTTACGCACATCAAATGTAATGCCTTTCGCCTTCAAAGCTTCATAAGCATCCACATCTGCTTGCCCTAGAGAAAGTACTGTATTAACAACAACCTTACCCTTAGAGTGAGCCATAGATCCAACATTCACTTCATGAATATCTACGCCTGCTTCAACAACTTTCAAGAGATCTTGAGGATTTTCAAAGAGCAACATCGCTTTGGTATTGCCAAAACGTGGGTCTTTATAGACCTCAACCATTTTCTTCAATGGAATAACATTAGCATGTACTCCTGGAGGAGCAGCTTGTTCAATCAATTTCTTCCGTAAGTTGTCATGAGCCACATCATCGCTCACTACAATAATACGTGTTGGCTTTTGAGCTTTGGTCCAAGAAGTTGCAACTTGCCCATGCAATAGACGAGAGTCCACCCGAGCCAAAACAAACTTGATTTTCCCATCTCCCAAAACTGTACCTTCTGGAATAGGGCCTTGCGCAGTAGACTGTCCAGCAACTTGTACAGCTGGCGTTAATGCTTCAGGAAGGGTCTTGATACCGTCTCTCCCTGATGTCACTAAATGCTTGGCAATTTCTTGCGCAGAAGTCATTGTTAAACGAGAACCATAAGCTTCAATCAACATTGGTAGATTTAAGCCAGTAACAATTGCCCATTTGTCTTCATGGCCAGCAAAGAGACCTGATGTTTGATTGAAAGGCGTTCCTCCCCATAAATCCACCAAAAACAAGACTTCATCTGATTGACTCAATGAAGCAATTGCTTCTTGGAGCTTAGCCTTCAAATCATCTGGGCCATCACTTGGCAACAAGGTCACTGCTCGGACATCTTCTTGTTCGCCGAAAATCATCGACCCAGATTGTTTGATCCCTTCCGCAAAGTTCCCATGACTTGCGAGAATAATTCCAACCATTTCTTTCCCTCCTTATAAATTCTCCCGTTTGCTTGGTTGTGAAAGCAAACGATTCGCTTTCATTAGTAGACTGTATTCGTTTTCATTTAGGCGAATATATAATGATGATAGCTAACAACCTAATAAAAAACACACCATCTCCTAATGCCATTGTTAAGTATACCACAAAGCAAGTGCAAACGCTTGTGCTTTACTCCAAAAAATACAAAAATAAATGGATTTATGCTAAAAATATTCCTATTTTTTCTCTTATTCCTTTTTATATCCTCTATAGGCTCATCATTATCCCATAACAGATCTTTTTTCTTCACTCTTTTTTCTTATAACTTCCAAATGGGCAGGGTCATTGTTTCCTTTCTCTCAGCTAGTCATATCCCGTCTTTCTACTATTATAAAAGCCTAGTTATTTCTATCTCATACTTGATCCCTATAGTAGAAGGTCTCGTGTTGCTACTATTATCAATACGTTTTCAGGGAACAGCTCAAGTTTATTATAGTTTTTTCCATTCCATCCTGAATTTCCCAACCAATAACGGTGATGAGTCAGGGAATTCAGCTTCCATCCCTTGTCAACTATATATTCCTTCTATAGCACAAAGAAGCCTAGCCCAGGAATTACTGTCATCCTTTGGGTTAGGCTTCTCTATCGTTTATAGAGCTTTCCCTATCGTTTAGCTATTCTTTGAAAAAGAGCTCTAGTAAACTTTCAACTTGTTCTTTACTAATACCGTGTTGGTTTAATCGTTCCACTATGTGTTTGCCATTCACATAACCAATTGTCAACTTTTCTCCTAGATACTCCCTTAAACATCTTGACTCATCCCGCCCCACCAAACCGTAATCTCTCACCATTTTGCTAGTCCATAGATCAGGTCTCTTTAAGGAAGAGGAGGACATTTGGCACAAGTCTTTCGCTTGATTCAACAAACGGAGAATAGTTTCATCTGAAGCGTGTTCAATCCCTAAACTTTTGTGTTTAGCCCTTAGTGACTTTCCCTCTGAACGGGTAATATGTAAATGAATGGGGTGGTCAAGAGCCTGTCCTACTATTCGACGAATACGTTCTCCTTGGACATCTGGATCAGTCAAGATGACAATCGGATGCCCCAGCTGTTCCAAGAAAAGCAAGCGATTAAGGACTTCATCAGGAACAGAAGAACCTATTGTCTCCACCGTTTGGCAAGTAGGATCGACTGACTTGAGGCGACGAGTATCATCTCGCCCTTCCACAACATAGATGGGAGACATTCCATTTTTGACCATCTAGCAATCCTTCTCATTTAAGCCGAATAAGTTTAGGGCATTTCGAGTGGCTTCAGCTGCCACTTGTTCGTAAGAAACAGATCTAACCTTAGCCATTTCTTGTGCGACATAGTGCGTATAGGCTGGTTGGTTTTGCTTGCCACGGTAAGGCATCGGCGCCAAATAAGGCGAATCTGTTTCTAAAAGGTAGCGGTCGTTAGGGGTTACCGCAGCAGACGCTCTCACTTCTGGCGCATTTTTAAAGGTTAGTACCCCACTATAGGATAGATGCATCCCTAGGTCTAAAAACTTTTCAGTATAAGCTGGACCTTGATTATAACTATGCATGATACCCCCAGTTAAATGGACTTTTTCTTCCTTTAAAATTTTGTAACAATCATCTGTCGCCTCACGATTATGTACAATCACCGGAAGATGCAAGTCTCTGGCCATAGCCATTTGCCGACGAAAGGCTCGTTCTTGCTCTTGGGGTGTGGCACTATCCCAGTAATAATCTAAACCCGTTTCTCCTAATCCTACCACTCGAGGATGGGCTAATTTGCTGTAGAGATAATCTTCCACCTGCTTAGTGTAGGTATGGGTTTCAGTAGGATGCCATCCAATGATAGCCCAAATGTGGTCGTATTTTTCTGCTAATTCGATAGCTTTTTCAATGGTCTTATAATCAAACCCCACCACGGCAAAACGTGTGACATCCAATTCATGGGCTTGACGGATGGCTTCATCTACTTTCCCATCAAACTCTTCCGCATTTAAATGGCAATGGGTATCAAATATCTCAATCATTTTAGCAAATCTCCGATCCATTCGGCACGTCTTTTGGAAGTGTCAGTAAGACAACTTGGTCTTCTTTATCAGCTGTCAAAATCATCCCTTGACTGATATAGCCACGCATTTTCCGAGCTTTTAAGTTCGCTACAATACACACTTTAGTCCCAACTAGAGCTTCCGGATCAGGATAGTAAGCTGCAACTCCAGAAAGGATTTGGCGGTAACCTTTATCTCCTGCATCCAGGACAAAGCGGAGCAATTTGTCTGCCCCTTTAACCTTATGGCATTCTATAACTTCTGCTGCTTTCAATTCTACTTGATCAAAGTGGTCAAATTTAATTTGTTTTTCTTTGAAGGATACTAATTCAGTTTCATCTGGATCAAAAGTTTTTTCTTCCACTTCGGCATTTTTCTCATCGAAGCCTGGCATCATAGCTCGAATGGCTTCCTCTTCAACTTCTCTATCCAAACGTGGGAAAACAGGCTCACCTTTTTTGATCACATGACTCTTCGTCTCAATATGCATTGGGACAATTTCATTAATTGGATCCTTAGAAGCATCTGATAAGCCCAATTGATCAAAAATAGCAACTGGAGTATCTAATAAGATTGGTTGGGTCAAAATGGCCACCACACGCAAACATTCCACCAAGTGAACCATAACACTTGCCAATTCGCCTGTCTTACTTTCATCTTTCACTAATTGCCATGGTTCTGTTTCATCAATGTATTTATTCGCCCGAGAAACAATGCTCCAGACGTGTTCTAATGCATCAGAGAAGTGTTTTTTCTCCATTTCTTCAATAAACATACTTTGAGCATTTTGAATAACCGCTTCTAAGTCTTTATCTACAGCTGTTTCTCCTACTTGATCAACTGGAATGACCCCATCAAAATATTTATTGATCATAGCAACCGTCCGATTCAAGAGGTTCCCTAGGTCATTTGCTAAGTCAACATTAATTCGACTGACATAATCCTCTGGTGTAAATACCCCATCAGAACCAAATTTCACTTCACGCATCAAATAGTAACGGAAAGCATCCAAGCCATAGCGGCTAACTAAATCTTCAGGGTAAATCACATTCCCCTTAGATTTAGACATCTTTCCATCCTTCATCAATAACCAGCCATGCCCAAAGACTTGTTTTGGCAATGGTAAACCTAGAGCCATTAACATAATTGGCCAATAAATCGTGTGGAAACGTACAATCTCTTTCCCTACCATATGCACATCTGCTGGCCAGAATTTTTGGAAAAGTTCATCATTATCAGAAGCATAGCCTAGTTTGGTAATATAGTTAGTCAAGGCATCTATCCAAACATAAACCACATGTTTTGGATCACTTTTCACTGGAATCCCCCAAGAGAATGAGGTACGAGAGACACAAAGATCTTCTAAGCCAGGTTTGATGAAATTATTAATCATTTCATTCTTACGAGACTCTGGTTGGATAAATTCAGGATGATCCTCGTAATATTTCACCAAACGATCCGCATACTTACTCATACGGAAGAAATAGGCTGGTTCACTGACCCATTCCACTTCATGGCCGGATGGAGCAATCCCTCCAGTGACCTTGCCCTCTGCATCCTTAAATACTTCCGTCAATTGGGTTTCAGTAAAGAATTCTTCGTCAGAAACAGAGTACCAACCTTCATATGACCCTAGATAGATATCCCCTTGGTCTAAAAGTTGTTGGAAGATCTTTTGCACAGCCTTGACGTGATAGTCATCCGTCGTTCTCACAAAGCCATCATTAGAAATACGTAAGGTTTTCCAAAGTGCTTGTATTCCGTTAGCCATTCTATCCACATAAGCTTGTGGCTCAACACCAAGTGCTTCTGCTTTCTTTTCAATCTTTTGCCCATGTTCATCTGTACCTGTTAAATAGTACACCTTATACCCCGTCAAACGTTTATAGCGAGCTAGTACATCACAAGCTATGGTGGAATAAGCATTCCCTATATGCAAACGACCGCTAGGGTAATAAATAGGGCTGGTAATATAAAAAGTTTTTTCTTCTGACATGTCATATCCTCCTATGATGAGTTTCCCTAGAAATGACTAGGGATCTCTGACAAAATCTTTCAGGCCAAAGCTGACCCAATAGCACCTTGATTGAACAAAGTGCACACAATCGTTTCCATTATAGCATTTTTCCAAGTATAAAAAAATGGAGGCTCAATACTTTTTGTTGTTGGTAAAAGAGACAATATTTGTCTGTACATGTCATATAACCTGAATTCCCTGACTCATAACCATAAACACCACCTATCACCGAGGTGGTGTTATTT
>NZ_QXPZ01000064.1 GCF_003664595.1 Atopobacter sp. AH10 | reverse complement strand
ATTACAAAACCAGTAAGTTAGTCAACCATCTCGTTGAGTTAAAGAAAATGGGAAAAGAAGACCGTTTTTGGAAAAGATTAGAAAAAGCTGCGCTCTTAATTTTAGACGAATGGGGCTATCTTCCATTTGAACGACTTGGAACCCAAATGCTTTTTGAAGTAATTTCCAATTGTTACGAGAGAAGGAGTGTGATTTTAACCACCAATTTACCATTCAATGAATGGAATACGATCTTCTATGATCAGAAGCTAACCGCCGCTATTTTGGATCGCATGGTCCATCACGGATTACTCATTATGCACGAGGGAGAAAGTTATCGCTTAAGGCATTCATCCATGCAATAAATAACGAAGTAATAAATAACGCAGGGGTGGCTGGATTTTAATTGCCACGCTGGTTGGATTTTAATTGCCA
>NZ_QXPZ01000063.1 GCF_003664595.1 Atopobacter sp. AH10 | reverse complement strand
AGCTCTCCCTTTGTGAAAAATTTAGGGGGTGGCTAACTTGTACTTGAAATTTACGATCAAAAAGGAGACCCTTATGGAAAACTTTAACACAAAAATAATGGTAGCACTAGTCAAAGGTGAACCGATTGAAGATATTTTTCGACAATCACTGGAGGATGCGGTGAATCTCTTGCTTGAAACAGAACGAACAGTATTCCTTGACTATGAAAAATGGGAAATAAAAGGCTATAATACTGGGAACTCACGCAATGGTTACTATACTCGATCTCTAAAAACACAATATGGGTTACTGAATTTAAAAATTCCTCGAGATCGATTAGGAGAACTGGATATTCAAACCGTCAAAGCCCTACAATCTTCCCAATCCCATCTAGAAAAAATGATTATGATGATGTATCAAAAAGGAGTCACTACCCGTGATATATCTGAATTAATCGAAAAAATGTATGGCCACTATTATTCACCTGCCACCATTTCCAATCTATCCAAAAGTTTTGAAGAAGAACTCATCAATTATCGACAACGGGCAATTCAATCTAACTATGTCGCTATTTATTGTGACGCAACATTTATTCCTGTGAGACGTGCAGGAATGGTCTCTTGAAAGAAAATTAGCTATTGCACATCCTGTTCAGGCTGTAAAAGTTTACAATGCAAGTAAAACTGCTACAGCGAAAACAATAGAGGTGTACGGACATAATGGTTGGCAAGACAACTCAGATGCGTTTAGACATTGCTTATGGAATGCTCTCAAGACAGTATATAAGTTTAATAGAATTGGGGAATGAAACACCATCGTTAAAAGTTGCAAATGAAATAGCGATGTCATTGGATACTTGTATCTATTCTATTTTTGATTTGGAGGGTACAGGAGATTTCAAGTGTCCATGTTGTGGATGTGGTAATTAGTAATGGAGGATGAAAATTAAAATGTCAGCAGTTATATGTGTAAATGATTTAACTAAGGAATATAATGGCACAAGGGTAGTTGATTGCGTGAGTTTTTCTGTTAGTAAAGGTGAAATATATGGATTGCTAGGACGAAACGGAGCAGGAAAGACTACAATAATGAAAATGCTTTTGGGATTAGTGAATCCAACGGAAGGAAGTATTGCAATCTTAGGGAAAGATATGCGTAGAAATGAAGAAAGAGATGTGCTAAAGAAAGTTGGATGTATAATAGAAAATCCGGGATTTTATCCTAATTTGACGGGGACAGAAAATTTAGAGATTTTTTCTAAATTGAGAGGATTAGAACAGATTTGTGTACAAAAAGCCTTAGAATTGGTGAATTTACCGTATAGAGATAAGAAATTATTTTCAAAATATTCATTAGGGATGAAACAAAGATTAGCTATTGCAAATGCAATTATGCACAATCCGGATATTTTAATTTTGGATGAACCTATAAATGGATTAGATCCAATTGGCATTTCTGAAGTAAGAGTGCTTTTGAAAAAACTGAAGGAATCTGGAGTAAGTATATTGATATCAAGCCATATCCTATCTGAATTAGAAAGCTTAGCTGATCGTATAGGAATTATTAACTCTGGGAAGATGATTGAAGAAATCAGTGTACAGGAGTGGAGAAACAAAGAAAATAGTAGTATTAGAGTTTTCGTGAAAGACATTGATAAGGCTAAAATGATACTGAATGATAGAGGTATAAATTCAGAATGTATTTCAGAATTTAATGAGGGGCTTTTAATAAATAGTAGTAATTTAAGTGTTGCAGAACTCAATAAGATTTTTGTAACAAATAATATAGAGATAGTTGGCATAGTAGAAGATAAAATTACTCTTGAAGATTATTTTAAAAAAGTTACTGGAGGACATGGAATTGGCTAGGTTATTGTTGTCTGAATTTAAAAAGAATAAAAGATCTAAAGCAATATACTTATCTGGGGCGTTGGTTGTTGTATATTTAGCACTTACTATATTTTATACAGTAAGTGCTGTGGGATTATTTGATAATTTTATGTATCTATATAAATTTTCACTAAGTTATATGAATTATTTGATACTACCTATGATATTGTTATCGTTTGCGACCACAGCTTTTTCTAATGAATATAAGAGTGATACGATAAAATATTTGTGGACTGTTCCAATATCAAGGATAAAGTTATTTTTTGCAAAGGCATTATATGTTTTATGTATTGCATTTATATTTATGGGTATTGTTTTTGCAGTAATAGTTTCAGCAGGTTATGTTAGTAGATTTCAATCAAGTATGAATCTACATTTAGTTTTTAGATTCTTTGTATTGTGTGCAACTAGTTCTTTTCTTGTAACATTAGCTGTGTTACCTGTATCGATAGTTACGATTTTAACTAAAGGGGATAGTGTTACTACAAATTTAATAGGAAGTATATATATAATATCATCATTTTTCCTAATGAAGATACTGCAAGGAATTAGTCCACTAGCTAGTGTACCACACATTATGTGGTATAAAAATTTTGAAGGTGTTCAGAATAATGATAATGTGTACTTTATGATTGCCAATGTAGGATTAGTATTTGCATTATATTTGGTGGGAACACTAAATATTCTTAAGAGACAAGATTTGTAAACAGGGTGAAGTTATGGTGTCTTTAGAGCTAAAAAAACATAAAAGAAAAAAACTACCAGTAGTAGTTGCAATTATAGTTATTGTTGGTGCTGTGATTCAGTATTTTATGGGAAACATGACTTACAATGGCGTTGCTTACGGAAAAGTTTTAGGATGGTTTTTTGAAAATGGTTTGACTTTAAATAGTTATTATTTATTTATACCGGTAATTTCTATGATTGGGATGGAATTATTTGCATTGGAAAAACGCAATAATACTCTCAAAAATTTACTGGTAATACCGATAAATAGAAAAGAGATAATACTTAATAAATTTTGTGTACTGTTTATATTTGCGATAGTTTATATAATAGCCACATTTTTGTCTATGTGCTTATTGGAATTAATGTTTAATTTGAACAGTATAAGTAGCTCATTTGTTTTATCATATTTTGCAAAATATTTGATTCATGGAATAATATGCTATATATTGTCGGCATTTATAATTGGGGTTATGTTGTATTTTAAACAAAATATACAGATAACGGTTGCATTTGCTTTTGTATTTGCTTTTGTTGGGGTTTTCATATCACAAATAAAATTTGCATATATTTACTGTGTAAATGCAATGTTTTATATTTCCGGCGAAGTAAACTCGGCTATATTTGAAAAAATAGTTGCGTGCTTAGTTCTACTGTTTATGGTATTCCTTGATGTAAAGTTGTTTTCAAAAATTTCGCTTAGGGAGGAATTTTGACTTAGGTAAATATAAGTATGAGATCCTTGCTCACGCTGTATTTATAAATTTGTGGAAAGGAGGTGATTATTACACGCGTTTTTGAGCCACCATTCCACAAGAATTGAGCCACTTGACCTCAAATTGACTAGATATTCACACTATTAGGGGATTGACTTAAATATAAGCCAACCCCCTTAAGTTTATTATTATTCTCTTTCTCTCATTGATCGATCGCCATGGATTCGAATTACTTTAGCTTTACTTACTAAACGATCTAAAATCGCATCCGCTATCGCTCCACCCCCTAATCGTTGATGCCAACTTTCAACTGAAAATTGAGAACAAACAATCGTTGCTTTTTCGCGGTAACGTCTTTCGATCAACTCTAGTAAATCAGCTGCTTGGTTTGAATTTACTGACATAAGTAGCCATTCGTCGATAATTAATAAATCAAAACGTTGATATTTCTTCAGTAACTTTGTAAATGAAGCTTCTGCCTTCGCTAGACCAATTTCTGATAATAAATCGGGTAAGCGTATATAACGCGTTTTATAACCGCCTAAGCAAGCTTCATTCCCAAGCGCATTCGCTAAGTAGCTCTTACCAGAGCCTGTTGGCCCAACAATTAATAGATTATGTGGTGAGGTAATATATCGATTCGTTCCTAATTCTTGAATGAAGTCTTTATCTAGTTGGCGATCTGGATAATATCTTATCCCATCTAAATACGCTTGGCTTTCAGATAAATTAGCGTTTAAAATTAAGCGCTTAATATTATCATTATGCTTAACGTCCGCTTCACGATCTATAAGGTACCCTAAGCGTTCTTCGAAGGTCCACTGTTGATACTCGTTGTTCTCAGTCAATTCTAAATAGGCCTCTGCCATTCCCTTTAAGCGCAATTGAAGCATTTTTTCATAAGTATTTGTGTTCATTTATTAATCCTTTTCTCTATAATAGTTTCCGCCACGAATATAGGCATGAGTTGAGTCGTCACTATTTGATGTACTATCTGGATGATTATCTTCTTTAGCACACTGTCTAACTTGGATGATACGTTTTATGTTCTTATATGTGGGAGTCTCTATAATATTTAAAGCTTGTTGACAGGTGGCTTCTAATTCAGCTTCAGTATATGAATCCGTAAGCTTTAACAGTGATAAACATCCTTTATAAGCTTGTTGTTCTACTCGATATTTATCCAATAATCTTACAATAACCTTCTCTGTGTATGGGCCAATTTTCTTCGCCCATTGAACAAATCGTTGACGATTCCATTCTCCAGCTTGACGGTGATTGATAGGCATATGTTCTTCAATCGTCACATATTGCCCAGGATAGCCGTATCGACGGCGATGAGACGTGATACGTTGGTGATTAAAATAGATTTCAATTTTATTTTGTGTGATTCGAACTCGAACATCTTTTTTGATATATTGATAGGGGACCGAATAAAAGTTCTTATCGACTGAAATATGGTAATTGTATTGGACTCTGGCTGTTTTCCATACACCATATTCATAAGGATCCTGAGATAAGGGTTGTAGATAAGATTTCTCTTCTGTTAAGAAAACTTCTAGTCGGGACCCTTTTCTTTTTTGAAATCCTTTCTGGTTAAAGTCAGTAACTAACGCTTCTATCCGAAGATTAAGATCATATAAACTATGGAAAACCTCATGACGCAAACGAGCGATGACTTCAGTTGTTATTTTTCCTACTGATCCTTCTACAGAAGCCTTTCCTTTTGGGGTACGTGGCTTTGCAGGAATAATGGCACAGTGATAATAGTCAGCCATTTCTTGATAAGAGGCATTCAGAATCACTTCACCTTGCTTAGGATGTTTCACCACACCGGTCTTTAAGTTATCACAAACAATCATTTTAGGACTTCCCTGAATAAAATTAAATAAGTGAATATGGGCATTAATCCAGGCTTCTGTCTTCATATCAAGCGTTGCTTCTACATAAGTGAATTGACTATAAGGCAACGTTGCGACGAAGAAATATACTTTTTGAAGCTCTCCCGTCTCAGGATCTACTAAATGATAAGTTGCCCCAGCCCAATCCACTTCAACTTTTTCTCCTGCTACATGCTTAAAGTACATGGTTGCCTTTGTTTGTTCAATTCCCTGACTTAGAAGTGAACAAAATTTACTATATTGATAAGGCAAACGATCGCCACTTGAGTGACAAAATTTTACATATTCTTCCCATAATAACTTGCGAGTGACTCCAGTTTTACGCAACTCATCGATTAAATAGTTAATATCTAAAGGGACATAAAGATTTTTTTGACTGGAACTGTGAGAAGGAAATAAAGCCTCTTTTAACTCTAATTCCGAATAGTCTTTCACTTGTTCCCAATCTAGTTGAGCTGCTTTACGAGCATTCACCACTTTTGAACCTAAATTCCCCCAAAATTTATCCAATACTCAAAAGAAAATGATCAAAAATCTTTATTTTAC
>NZ_QXPZ01000062.1 GCF_003664595.1 Atopobacter sp. AH10 | reverse complement strand
GCCACAGCTCTCCCTTTGTGAAAAATTTAGGGGGTGGCTAACTTGTACTTGAAATTTACGTAATTTAATTTTTGAACATGTATATATTTCTCCCAAAAATATCCCTCTCTATCTAAAAAATCAGGAATAATATGGATCTCTTTGTTTAAAAATCTACTTACCATTAAATCTATCTTTTTTAGAAATTTATTTGGTATAGAACTTTTCCTTTTATATACTACTTTTTGATCGTCATAAGTGATGACACATACAGCCATTCCGTCATGTATATCACCAGTAACTTCAATTTCAAGTTTATTTAAATCAGGCTTTAATTGATCAGAATCTAAAAAATTATTACTGCATAAAAATGTAAAGTCTTTTATAAAATCCTCTTTTGCAAGCTCGTTCAAGTGTAAGTATTTTTTCACTTTTATTTCAATTCTAGCGTTAATTTCCGGAAATCTTTCTTCAATTTCTTTGAAAATTTCACCACTAGCACATAGCCCTTTATTAAAGTAATCATAGCGTTCTTCAGGCGTATTACCTTTCAGTTCATCATTTACTCTTTTTTCGTTAATTAAGTAAATCAATGTTGACCTATAGTCGTCCAATATAATTCTCTCTAATACTTTTTTATTATTTAAATTTTTCAACAATTTGCAATTAAATTTCTGGTCAATTACAGATGAAGGAAATTCATCAAATTGAGTATATAATTCATTCTGGTTCATAGATTTATTATCCATTCCTTATACAATATCAAGCTTATACTAAAAAATGACTTGACACAAAATCGTAAAGTATATTAAGTTACTTAACACAACTTAAGATGCAGCAGATAAAAACACTTGATAACTTACGTAAAAAATAATTAAACGCTTAACAACATTTTAGTTTTTTTGTCCAAGTAGCTAAATTACATTCGTGAGTTAGGGTATATACTACTCCATTTCCAGCACCTATAATTTTGTCAAGTTCCTCCAAACTTACTTCTTGTAGAGCATCTACTGCTTTTATTTCTGCGTCACTTTGTTTGTTTTTTTGTTTCATAGCTATCTCCTCATTTAAAGCAAATCTATACCAAGCATCTTTATCTTGCTACAATTACATTTTATAAGCCTGAGATAAATTAAAAATAAAATTTACCTAAAGAAGACCTAAAGAGTTTTGTGGATTACTTTTTTCTTTAATTTTTTGCTATACTTTAAATATATCTATGAAGAATTAACATTTTAGGAGAGCTTATGAATATAGAAAATCCTTTTTTGACTAGAAAAATATTGATTGTAGATGATGATGTTGCTTTAAATAATTCAATAAGAGAGATACTGTCAGTTTCCGGTTTTACAAAAATATATAGTGCATACAGTATTAGTGAAGGAATCGAGTCTTTTATTCATCATTCTATTGATTTGATTATATTAGACGTCATGCTTCCAGATGGGGAAGGATACTTACTATCTAACTACATAAGAAAAAGTTCAGATATTCCGATTCTTTTTCTAACCGCAAAAAATGACCCTGAAGATGAAGTTCAAGGTCTACAATCTGGCGGAGATGATTTCATAACTAAGCCTTTCCTCCCTAAAATTCTTATTTACCGTCTAATTTCACTTCTCCGCCGATCCTACAAAGAAGACACGAACATCATTAAATTAGATCGTTGCTTGATTAATTTAGGAAATGCAATGGTCGAAAAAAATAACGAAAAATTTTCTTTAACTCCAATAGAAATTCAAATTATTCGCAAATTATATGATAATAAAAATTATATTGTATCTACAGAATCAATTTGTGATTCAGTATGGGGAATTGAAAACTATGGATACGAAAAATCTTTAATGGTTCATATTAGGAATATCAGGGAAAAAATCGAAGTTAACCCTTCAAAGCCACAATTCTTAGTAACCGTCAAAGGACTAGGCTATAAACTAATAGTATAGGAGCTTGTACATGTTTAGACTACGTGTAATAACGCAATTTATCAGACGTTTTATTATTTCAATTGTAGTCATGTCCATAATAGACATTTTTATTCTAGTTTTTTTTATTTTTAGTCATGCAAATCAAACAAACGTTATGGATACAGTGAATAGCCTAGTCAAGCAACTTAACCTCAGTTCTAATTCCCCCGAATTATCTAACTCAGGGAAAAAATTAGCTCATTCTAAAAATGTGTGGATTTTGATATTAGACTCTACTAGTGGTCATGAAATCTATGAATTTAAGAAACCTAATGAAGTTCCATCTCAATATAAACTAACTGATGTTGCTAAGTTTACACGTTATTATTTAATGGATTACCCAGTATTCGTACAAATTATTAATAACAAGATTATTATTTTTGGTTTTTCAAAAGATAAAGTTTTTAGATTGCCTTTTGATTATTATGAAAAATCCGACCTGCAGAGCTTGATTGCTTTAACTTTTTTTCTGCTTGGCATAAATTGTTTGTATATATTAATTCTTTATACCTACAGCACTAGGCTAGTCAAACGTAAGATTATTCCCTTAGTTTTAGCTATAAAGAAACTTCCAGAGGGACTAAGTAGTGCTGTTTCAACTGAAGATGAGCTAAAACAATTAACGGATGCTATAAATATTGCTGACAAAAAACTTAAGGAAAGCGAACTGTTTAAAGAAAATTGGATTTCTGGTATAGCGCATGATATAAAAACGCCTCTTTCAGTCATTATTTCAAACGCTTCTCTTATTAAATCTGATATATCGGATAAAAATCAATTAAGACGCTTACGTTCTATTGTTAATGAGAGTTATTATATTCAAAATACTGTAAATGACTTAAATATTTTTGCCAGATTAACAAATAGCCAGTTTGCTCTAAAATTAGAGTCAGTCAAAATAATCCCATTTTTCAAGGAGATCATTATACATATAATAAATCAAGAAGTCTGGGATAATATAAATTTTTCATTCGAATTTGATGATATGCTTCTAAATAATAAAATCTCAATTGAAAAAAACCTAATTTCTCGTGTATTTCATAATATTATCTATAACTCTATTCTCCATAATCCTAAAGGTTGTAATGTGAAGATTTGTCTACACAGAGATAAAGACTTTTTAATACTTACAATTGAGGATGATGGCATCGGCGTAGCAAATGATAAACTATCGTCAATTTATGATAGTAAAATAAGTGAAGAATTTGACATATCAGGAATTAGGCGACATGGCATGGGATTAAAGATCTCCCAACAAATTATTGAAGTTCATAAGGGAATTTTTAAAGTGGAAAGTCAAGAAAATAAATTCTTTAGAGTTATTATTAATTTACCTTTAGAGCGTGAGGTATAATTATTTGCAGGCAACGATGATATAGCTGTTAAGCCCATATAATTGTGTAAATTTCTAGTACAAGCTACTGCTTCATTCTTTACCTAGCTAGCAAATAAATGTTAAAAAAGTCCTGTCAAGTGCTATAGCCTAGCAAGCCTTGACAGCTTCTTAAGAACATTTATACTTTTTCTGGCAAAGATTTTTATATAAATCCTTTCTCTTGTTATCCACTCCTCCATCCCCTTACTCTTCCTCAAGACCACCATCTCTGTGGAAGTTGGCGGTTCCTTTTAACCCCAACTTTATCATTTTTTAGTATACAAACAGCGCCCCAGTCTCTCCAAAGACTAGGGCGCTGTTTATTTCTATAAATCGTCTATAAGTTTCGCTTACCTTTCGCTACTTGTTTAACGAATTTCTACAGACAAGCTTTCTACTAGAGCTTCTTTTATCTTTTCAATCCGTTCATCGATTTCTTCATCTGTCAGAGTACGATCTTTCCCTTGGAAGGTTAAATTGACTGCCATACTCTTCTTATCGGGTTCTATACCCTTTCCTTGGTAGATATCAAAAAGATGAATATCCATTAGGAGTTTTCCAGCTATCTTTTGGATCACTTCTTTTACTTGTGCAAAGCTAATTGCTCGATCCATTAAGATAGAGAGGTCTCGGCTAGAGGTTGGATGTTTCACTACTGGTGTATAGGCAGTAAGTGGTCGATAGCACTTAAATACGGCATCCAAGTTGACTTCTGCCAAATAGGTTTGTTTTAAGCCATAAGCTTTTTCCATCTTTGGATGTAAACGACCCACTAAACCAACAACTTTTCCTCTTAAAAGAATTTCCGCTGTTTGTGTTGGGTGCATCCCCTCATAGTGACTAGCTGCTTGATAAATAACTTGATCGGATAAACGTAGAGTAGAAAGGACTTCTTCAACTAAACCTTTAGCGTCATAAAAATCTACTGGACGGGCTTTCGCATACCAATCATTTGCTTGTCGGTTACCAGTTAGGGCAATCCCTAAATGATAAACTTGATGAGGTTGTCCCCCAAGACTATCTTCATCATGATAGAAAATGTTTCCTAATTCATACAAGGCGACATCGGATAAATGGTGGTTAACATTGTAACTCACACTTTCGAGCAAACTAGCTACTACGCTTTGACGAACAGCAGACCGATCACGGGACATCGGCATGGCTAATTCAACGCTTTCACCAACTTTCAGGAATTCTGAACGTTCTTTAGTGGTCAAGGCATAGGAGATCGCTTGACTTAAACCTTCCCCGACCAAAACATCTTCCACTCGTCGTCTTAAAATTTGTGAAGGTGTGAGGCCGAAAGAATGCCCATCTACTTTAGGTAAAGTCATTGGAATATTGTCATAGCCATAAATTCGAGCGACTTCTTCTATCATGTCTTCTTCAATAGACAAATCATACCGGCGTTTAGGCACTTCAACAGAGAAAGTTTCTCCATTAAGCGTGTAATTAAAGTCTAATTGTTTGAGGATGCGTTCAACTGTGTCTAAACTTAAGTCTGTCCCTAAAACTTGATTTAAGCGAGTTAAATGTAAATCAATCCTTGGCAAGTCAAAATCTAGGCGACTAACACTTGCTATAGCTTCTTCTAGCTTTCCGCCAGCTAGCTCAGTAATCATTTCTGCAGCTTTCAAGCCAGCTTCTAAAACAGTCGCTTGGTTAATGCCCCGTTCAAACCTCACACTAGACTCACTACGCATGTTCAATCGTTTAGATGTTTGACGAATTTCAATGCCATTAAAGAGGGCAGCTTCTAGCCATACGGTCGTGGTTTCTTCAGTAATTTCTGAATCTAAGCCCCCCATGACGCCAGCTAAAGCAACCGGACCATTTTCATCAGAAATAACGACATCTGTCGTCAACAATTTTTGCTCTTGACCATCTAAGGTAACTAATTTTTCCCCTTCTTTGGCATAACGTACCAAAAGCCCTTTACCTTTTATTTTATCCCCATCAAAAGCATGAAGTGGTTGACCATATTCCATCAAAATATAGTTGGTCACATCCACGACATTATTGATTGGACGGATACCCGCATGCATCAATCGAGCCTTCAACCATAGAGGACTTGGCGCAATTTTTACACCTTTAATCGCGAGTAAATTGTATTCTTTGACACTATCAGCTTCTACATTTACAGAAAAAGTCTCCGTATGATCAGTCGAATTCGTTAGAGCTTGGTCAGGACTTAAACTATTGTCTAAACCATAGACAGCTGAAATTTCACGAACACTCCCTCTCATACTCAAAGCATCCGCACGGTTAGGCGTAATGTCTAATTCCACAATAGCTTGGTGCATCTTTAAGGCTTCTAGTGGATCAGAACCGATTTCAATCTCATTTGGAACAGAGAAGACACGATTCTTGTCTTCCTTTGCCACAACAGAGTCAGAAAATCCCAATTCTTCGAGACTACAAAGCATCCCTTCCGAAACAACCCCACGAAGTTTTCCTTTTTTAATTTTGACGCCAGCTGGCAAATGTGCCCCTATTTGAGCCACAATAACTTTTTGCCCTTCTTGAATCAAAGGATCCCCACATACAATCTGCAAGCGTTTATCCCCAATGTTAATGGTAGTCACACGTAATTTATCGGCTTGTGGGTGGGCTTCAATTTTCTCAATTTGCCCCACAATCAAGCCATCAATATTCCCATCTAAATGCGTTACAGCATCGACTTCTATACCTGTTCTTGATAATTTTTCGCCCATTTCTTCTGGACTTATTGCTGATAAATCTAAATAATCTGATAACCATTCATATGCAAGTTTCATAGTAGCCTCCTAGAATTGATTCAAGAAACGTTGGTCGTTTTGGTAGAGATGACGGATGTCTTCGATTTCATATTTTAACATGGCAATCCGGTCAGCCCCTATCCCAAAGGCAAAACCTTGGTATTCTTTAGGATCTACCCCAGCCATTTCTAAAACGTGAGGATGAACCATTCCGCAACCGAGGATTTCAATCCAACCAGTTCCTTTGCAGACATGACAACCCTCTCCCCCACATTTAAAACAAGATACATCTACCTCTACTGATGGTTCAGTAAAAGGGAAATAAGATGGGCGTAAGCGAGTGGCACGATCATAACCAAATAATTCTTTGGCTAATAAATCCAAAGTCCCCTTTAAATCGGCTAAAGTCACATCTTTAGATACAACTAAACCTTCGATTTGATGGAATTGATGAGAATGCGTTGCATCATCATCATCCCGACGAAAGACCCGACCAGGACTGATCATCTTCAAAGGCCCCTTAGAAAAATCATGCGCCTCCATGGTACGTGCTTGAACTGGTGAAGTATGGGTTCGCAAAAGGACTTCATCCGTAATATAGAAAGTGTCTTGCATATCACGTGCGGGGTGATTTTTAGGTAAATTCATCATTTCAAAGTTATAATGGTCACTTTCTATTTCGTAACCTTCTACCACTTGATAACCCATCTCTACAAACAAGTCTTCAATATCTTCCATAATATGGACTAAAACATGGCGGTGACCAGTAGCATGTTTCCGACCGGGGAGAGTCACATCTAGAGCATCTTTTTCAAGGGCTTCTTCTAAAGCTTTTTCTTCTAAATGAACTTGTAAGGCTTCAATTTTTTCGTTAATCGCTTCTTGTACCTTATTAATCGCTTGCCCTAAAAGAGGTTTCTCTTCATTAGACAAATCTTTCATATATTTCATAGCTGCTTTCAAAGGCCCTTTTTTCCCAAGGTAGCTCACCTTAACAGCCTGTAAATCCTTTAATTCAGTGACTTCTTCCAAGTCTTTTTCTGCCTTAGCCAACACTAAATCCAAATGGCTATTGATTTCTTTGATATCCATTTGCTTCCTCCATTCTTATCTATAAGCCTTGCATTGACAATTTTACCTCTACTTTGAAAGGGTGCTTAGAGAGTTTTCACTTCTTAACTTTTGGGCAATAAAAAAAGCCCCATAAAAGGGACGAAATGGTCGCGGTACCACCCTTATTCCAAGTCATGAGACTTGGCGCTTAATGGAATAACGGTCCTTGCCGAGACTTCTTTCAGGTTTCCCCTCCCGAAGCTAACTCTAAGAGTGAAAACAATAGCATCCTCCCTATCTCCCCTCTCAATCTATGGAGCAGACTCCCTGAAGGTAACTGATGCCATCGCCGTTCTTGTCAATGTTGTTAGCTGTATTGTATCAAGCTTTAGCCCAACTTTCAAGAAAACTAGTGATAGAAAGCTTAATTTCTAGGCTAAATATGCCTTAATGAAAAAGGAGCTTCAAAATAGCTCCCCTTAAATCAACTGATTATTTGAATTTCCTTTTGGTCTGAACTTTCTTCAACTTTCTTTTCAAGCGACCCTTTAAACCAGTGAAATATTCTAAAACAGCTGAATACTTGTCAACAAAGGATACTAGGTAACTTTCCTTGTATTCTGGAAAAGCTATGGTCGATAGCCACATATGCTTCACAATAATATCTTTTTCCAAATCTGATAGATCCGTAATTTCTAAAGCCTTTTGATAGGCGATATAAGGATGGGCATAGGCATGACTTCCCTCTTCAAATTTTGTTACCCGCCAATCATGGTAGAAAAGATCATGAAGCAAACCCGCTCTAGCGACAGCTTTAGCTTGCCAACCCAAAGCCTTCGCTATACGGTAGGAGCGATAGGATACCGTCAAACAGTGTTCTAGCCGAGTAGTTGCATGATGATGCTCATAATTTTTTAGGGCTTGGACTTGTTCACTGGCCAGTAAATCCGCCACTATATCCAGATAGGCTTGATCCTTTTTCCATCTGTCATACATCGCTAACACCTACTTCACTAAGCTGGCTTGATATAAAAGAATAGATCCTGCGACCCCAACATTTAATGAATCAATGCTGGTAGACATTGGGATTAAGATATTCTTATCGGAAGCAGTCTGGCTCACTTTAGATACCCCTTTCCCTTCATTACCCAGAACTAAGGCAAGAGGACTTCTATAGCTTGCTTGATCACTTGATATACTATCCTTAGTTAAAGCAGTCGTATAGACAACAACGCCTTCTTCTTTCAGTTTAGCGTAAAAAGTCTCGAGATCCCCTGTTGAAAATTGTAAATAATAGTGTGCACCTTGGCCGGAACGCAAGACCTTGTCATTGTAAATATCCACACAGTCTGGCGATAAAAAGACTTGATGAAAGCCAAAAGCCACTGCAGACCTCAGTAAAGTTCCCATATTCCCAGGGTCTTGAATCCCATCCAAAACTAAGAAACGACTCTTAGCGTCTACAGTAAAGTCTTGACTAATAGATTTTTCGATCACCGCAAACACATTTTGATCGGTCACTGTTGCAGATAATTCTTTCCTAATTTCCTCACTGATATGCACCCAACGATAACTATTGAGGACTTCTTCGTCGTATTTTTGCGCAAAATTCGAAAAAACTTCTTCTGCTTGACTGGTCATGATCCATTCAATCTTTTGACCTGTTTTCAGCGCCTCATCCAACAAATGAGGCCCCTCCACCAAATATAAAGACTGTTGACGACGCCCTTTAGCTGTCTTGAGTTTTTTCCATTGCTTCACTTGAGCATTTTGAATTGATGTTATTTCTATCAAGGGTATTCCCCCTCCTCTAAAGGCCATTATACCATAGCCATATAAACTTTTTCGGCTCTATACAAAAACAAGCTATAGTTCCCTCGCCTCTAATATAGTAGAGACAAGAGTCCTATAGCTTGTAGGTAGAATTTTCACTGGCTTTTTTGGGCAAATGCCAACTAGTCCTTTTAAGCTTTAACAGGAAAAGCTAATCTTTGCCTTGATAGATCGAAAAGCTAGATGTTATCTTTGCCTTGATAGATCGAAAAGCTAGATGTTATCTTTGCCCTTATAGATTGAAAAGCTAGATGTTATCTTTGCCCTTATAGATTGAAAAGCTAGATGTAATCTTTGCCTTGATAGATTATAAAGCTAGATGTTATCTTTGCCCTTATTGCCTTAAAAGCTGTCTATTCTTTGACTAGTTCATAGATAGCTTCAGCATAAATAGCTGCAGCTCTAAAGAGGTCATCTAAAGCCATAAATTCATTAGCTTGGTGCATGGTGTCGATAGAATCTGGGAAGAGAGCCCCATAAGCTACCCCACGTTTCATCAAGCGACCATAAGTTCCTCCACCAATGGATTGTTCGTGTGCAACCAGGCCTGTTTGTTTAGCATAGACGTCTAATAGCGTCTTCACTAGTGGATCTTCTGGGCTTACATAGTGTGGTTCTTTGTGTGGTCCACGCGCGATAGTTGCGCCATAAGGGCTTAATTCGTGTTCCATACCGATTTCCATCGTTTCCACTTCAATGCCACGTGGATAGCGCATATTCAAAGCAAGCAAGCCGTGACTTTCTTCTGTAAAGGTAATGATCCCAGCGTTTACAGAGGTTTCTCCCATAACTTCATCATGATGGGCTACACCTAATTTATCGCCATTAAAGTTTTGATGAACTTTTTCAGCAATCAATTGAACAAATTGTTTAGCTTGCCCTGTCAACTGTAAGCTATTCAAGTAAAGAGCTAGGTAAGTCCCAGCGTTGATCCCTTTGTCTGGAGTAGAACCATGGGCAGCTTTACCAACCAATTGAATTTCTGCATAACCGTCTTCATTCCATTCGAGGGTACCAGAAATTGGGTTAGCTTCGACAAAGTCAAAGAAAGCTTTTTCAACGCCTTCTTTATCTTTAAATTCGACAATAGCATTGGCGTCTTGGGGAACCATATTTTCTTTCAAACCTGCATCATAGCTGTGCAAGTAAACAGGAGCATCCGCTTTTTGTTCTCCTTTAACCGATACTTGGAAAGTTACATTCCCTTTTTCACCATTAATAATTGGGAAAGTTGCATCTGGAGAGAAACCGAAATCTGGAATTTCTTCCGTTTTAAAGTAACGGTCCATACATTTCCAACCTGTTTCTTCGTCTGTCCCAACAATAAAACGAATGCGTTTCTTGATTGGCAAGCCCAAGTCTCTGATAATTTTCAAAGCATAGTAGCATGCCATAGTAGGTCCCTTATCATCTGAAGAACCCCGAGCATAGATACGATCATCTTTGATCACTGGATCGAAAGGATCTGTTTCCCAGCCTGTCCCAACTGGTACAACGTCAACGTGACCCAAGAGACCCATCATTTCGTCTCCTTGACCGAATTCTAGATAACCCACAAGGTTGTCCACATTTTTTGTAGAGAAACCATCTCTCTCTGCAATGGATAAGAATTTTTCCAAAGCTGCTCTTGGCCCAGGTCCTACTGGTGCATCAGCTGTTGCTTTATCATCTTCTCGTACACTAGGTACTCTTAAGAGATCAAATAAGTCTGCCAACAATTCCTCGCGGCGTTGTTCGACTTCTTTTTTCCAATCGATTGTCACATTTATCCCATCCTTTCGAGTTATTGCATTCATTATACCATATTGTTGCTTAAATCTCTTAACTCTTTCTGGGTTAATTCTCTATATTCGCCAGCCTTTAATTGAGGATCCAACTTCAATGACCCCATACTGACTCTTTTTAAGGCAAGTACTTCAGATCCTAGGGCTTTGACCATTCTTTTGACTTGATGAAATTTCCCTTCCGTCAAGCTAATATAAACCACTTGATAAGGAACAGTCTCAGCTTTTTCTGTTAACACTAATCGAGCAGGCCGGCAAATCTCTCCTCCGTCAATGGTCATCCCTGAAGCAAACCTTTGGCAGGCATCAGTCGGTAGAGGTCCCTTCACAAGGGCTTGGTATTCTTTTTCCACGTGCCATTTTGGGCTAAGGAGCCTATGCCCCAACTGACCGTCTGTCGTTAGTAAAAGTAAGCCTGTCGTGTCTTTATCCAAACGTCCTACTGGATAGAGTTCCTTTCTCCTATAGATCGGATCAATATCATCCAAGACTGTCGCTTGACTATTGTCACGGGTAGCCGTCAAGACACCTGCTGCCTTATTCATCATCAGATAAATTTCTTTCTTGTAAGTCAATATTTCCCCATTGACCACAATTTCATCTTTTTCTGGATCTAACTGTAGTTTCGCTTGAAGAACTTTCTCCCCATTAACAAAGACTAGACCTTGCTTCAAGAGGCTCTTCACCTCTTTTCGTGAACCATAGCCAGAATCTGCCAGTATTTTATCGAGTCTCATCCTCTTCACCTCTTGCTGTAGCGTCAGATTTTTCTTGACCCCAAGCAATATCTTTTAAGGTCCAGCGCTCATTTCTTTCTGGAATCTTTCTGTCTTCTTCCTCTAGTACTTCTTCTTTTTCGCTGCTTTCGTCAGGGGCATCTTCATCTACAGCAACTTCTTCATTCTCCGTATTATCCAACAGGAAGGAGAGACCCCACTGACTTTCTTCTTCCGCTTTTTGCTTTTCCAAAGCTCTTTGCTTGGCTTCAGCTAATAAATCGACATCTTCATCGGGATAAGTTAGGCGATCCTGTTCAAAGTGAGGAGCATCTTTCTTAGTGAAGCCTACTTTATCTAACTGATCGTCTAGCTTTTTCCTATCATCTAGGATAGTTTTTTCAATTTTTCTATCATCCTGGCTAGCTTTTTCTATTTCTCTATCATTATGGATAGTTTTTTCAATTTTTCTATCTTCCTGGCCAGTTTTTTCTATTGGCTCATTCTTCTTACTTTCTCCCAAATCACGACTATCTTTACCAGGCAATTCTTGTTTCTTAGACTCTTTAGACGTATTGTTCACAGCGTAACGACGAATATGCAAGAGAGCACGTAATTTATCTGCCCGTCCAGCTAAAAGCTTATCCGCTTGGCCATTCATCAGACCAAGGACAAGGTAAATTAAGCTCCCGACAGCTGCCACTAGGATCAAGATAATCAAGGCATATAACTTGCGTTGAACAGGTAAGAAAAGTTTTAAGGTAAAGAGTAATAAAGCAGTCCCAAGAAGCATGATGGCGCACATGCTAGATAGACGTAGCAATAGAAGAGTGATTCTCTTCCAATTTAATTGCACTTGTTGGCTGATCACATAAAGATAATAAGCCACCGTCAACAAAATTCCGATAAAGCTGGATAGAGCTGTCCCATATTCTAATAGAAGACGAACCATCACTGGTTGCCAAACCATCTTTAAAGCCAAACCGATCAATAAGCCGATCACCATATGCCTTGCCAGATCTAAAGCTTGAAGGATATAGCCCAAAACCATAAAAAGCCCTAATAATATACTGATTAAAGCATACAAGCGCAGGTAGTGGACACCAAAATTATTCGGCGCATAAAAAACATTGTAAAGAGGTTCTGCAGCTATAAAAACACCTAAACTAGCCGGTAACATCACCAGCATAAAAAGACTTAAATTTTCTTCAATGAGATGACCTAGGCGTTTCTTATCTCCTCGTGCAAAGCTACTTGAGATGAGTGGCAAAGATGTAATGCCTATACTTGCTGCAATGGAAATCACAATCATGACTAATTTTTGGACGTTAAAAGAGAAGACACCATACATCCTAGCAATGGTCACAGGAGAAACACTTGTATAACGTGTCATCAATTGTTGGTAGGAAAGTTGATCAATTAAGCCAAATAATTCTGTCCCTGAAGCAAAGAGAACAAAAGGCAAAGCTTCCTTCATCATGTGAAAATAATAGCCCATATTTTCTCTATCTTCTGGTGATTGATCTAAGTCAATCCGTTCAAACAATTGATCTTTTTGTCGATAAATTAAAACCACTAAATATACCAAGGAAACGACCGCTCCGACAAAGGCCGCAAAAGTTGAATGAGCTACAGCAACCGCATATTCTCCATTCAATACTTTCATCACTATATAAGTCGCCAGTAACATATAAAAAACTCGAGCGACTTGTTCATAAAATTGAGACAAGGCGGACGGAGCCATTTGATGGTGACCTTGAATAAAGCCACGAATTAAACTCATCACAGGAATAATCGCCACTGCAGGAGTCAAGGAACGGATAACCATAACCGCATCATCAAAATTCACTTTTGGACTATTAGTCGCTACAAGAGGAGCCGTCACATACATGAGGATGGCCGAGAATATCCCTAAAGCCACCATCAAGACTCCCCCTCTAACAAAGAAAGTCCAAGCATTGCGATATTGCTTCTTTTCATTATAGTAGGCTACTGTTTTCGATAAAGCAGCTGGTAATCCTGCTGTTGCTATAGCCAAAAAGACATTATAGATCCGGTAGCCCACACTCATCAAGCCATTGGCTAATTCACCATTCTTGCTAGAGCCAATCATCCAAAGCCAAGGGATAACATAAATCGCCCCTAATATACGGGAAGCTAGTGAACCAGCTGTCATCCAAGCTGATCCACTAACCATCCTTTCCCGCTCACTCTGCTGATTAGACTCGAATAAACGGTATTTACTTTTCTTCAATAAGGACACTATCTACTTCACCACCCAGTTGACTAACTTGTTGACGACTGGGATTACTTTAATGACTGTTTTTCCTGCTAATGCTTCTTGAACTTTTGGATCTTCTTGTACCAAGGCCACTAAATCATCCTTAGACAAGTCACGAGGAACTGTTAAACGTTGCTTGATCTTCCCATTCACTTGGGCAATGATTTCAACGTCATCTTCTTTCAAGGAAGCTTCATCATAGCTTGGCCATTTGGCAAAAGCAAGCAAATCTTCATGGCCTAAACGATGCCAAATTTCTTCAGCCATGTGAGGCGCTACAGCTCCAAGAAGTACTAAGAAGCCCTCCATGTAGGCTTTTGGCAACACTTCAGCCTTGTAAGCTTCATTCGTAAAGACCATTAATTGAGAAATAGCTGTGTTGAAATGCAATTGTTCAAAGTCTTCTGTCACCTTTTTCACCGTTTGATGATAAACCTTAGTCAAGCGGTCATCTTGACTTTCTTGAATACGGGCAGAGACTTGATCATCTTCATCGATAAAGAGTCGCCATACCCGATCTAAGAAGCGTCTAGACCCTTCTAGGCCTTTAGGAGACCAAGCAATAGAAGCATCTAAAGGTCCCATAAACATTTCATAAAGACGTAGAGTATCCGCACCATATTCTTTTACCACATCATCTGGGTTAACCGTATTCCCTTTAGATTTAGACATCTTGATATGCCCTTCACCTAAAATCATCCCTTGATTATACAATTTTGTGAATGGTTCTTTAGAAGATACCAAACCTAAATCATATAGGAATTTATGCCAGAAGCGGGCATATAACAAGTGCAATACCGCATGTTCAGCCCCACCGATATAAAGGTCAACCGGCAACCATTTATCCGCTTCTTCCTTGCTGACCAATTCTTCTTTATTCTTTGGATCAATATAGCGAATAAAGTACCAAGAGCTCCCTGCCCAGTTTGGCATGGTATTGGTTTCACGTTTTCCTTTCATCCCTGTCTTTGGATCTACCACATTGACCCAGTCCGTGATATTGGCTAATGGGGATTCCCCTGTTTGACTTGGCGCAATTTTATCTGTTTTCGGTAAAGTCAATGGCAATTCTTCTTCCGGAACGGTTGTCGTTGTCCCATCTTCCCAATGAATAACTGGAATAGGTTCACCCCAGTAGCGTTGACGAGAAAATACCCAATCTCTTAAGCGATAGTTGACCTTAGCTTTACCGATAGATTTTTCTTCCAACCAAGCAACCATCTTATTAATGGCATCTTCCTTATTCAGCCCATTCAAGAATCCTGAATTAATGTGCAAGCCATCTTCGCTATAGGCTTCTTTTTCAATATCCCCACCTTCAATCACTGGGAGAATTGGCAAGTGGTAAGCCTTCGCAAAATCGTAGTCTCTTTGATCATGCGCTGGAACAGCCATAATCGCCCCGAAACCATAAGTTGATAGCACATAATCCGCAATGTAAATAGGTAATTTTTCGCCATTCACTGGATTAATGGCATAAGCCCCTGTAAATACACCAGTCTTTTCTTTGGCGAGATCTGTTCTTTCAAGATCAGATTTACGACTAGCTTCTTCTTGATAGGCCTTTACAGCTTCCATTTTGTCTTCTGTCGTAATCTTTTGAACTAATTCATGGTCTGGGGCTAACACACAGTAAGATGCCCCAAACAAGGTATCAGGACGAGTGGTAAAAATCATAAAGCTTTCATCGCTATCAGCCACTTGGAAGCGAATTTCAGCCCCAGTTGATTTACCAATCCAATTACGTTGCATTTCTTTGATGCTTTCCGGCCAATCCAAATCATCCAAATCTTCTAATAAGCGATCTGCATAAGCGGTAATTTTCAGCATCCATTGTCGCATCGGTTTCCGATAAACTGGATGACCACCCCGTTCAGATTTCCCATCAATAACTTCTTCATTGGCAAGAGTGGTTCCTAAAGCCGGACACCAGTTGACTAATATTTCGTCTTCATAGGCCAAACCACGTTTAAAAAGTTGGACAAAAATCCATTGTGTCCATTTATAATAATCTGGATCTGTCGTATTCACTTCTCTATCCCAGTCATAAGAAAGACCCAAGTTTTTCATTTGATTGCGGAAATTATTAATATTCTTTTCTGTAAATTCTACTGGATCATGACCTGTATCTAAGGCAAATTGCTCTGTCGGCAAACCGAACGCATCAAAGCCCATAGGATGGAGGACATTGTAGCCTTGCGCCCTTCTCATCCGACTAACGATATCTGTAGCTGTATAGCCCTCTGGATGGCCTACATGCAAGCCTTGACCAGATGGGAAAGGAAACATATCCAAAATATAAGCGTAATCCTTCTTAGGATCATCGGTTGTTTTAAAAGCCTCTTTTTCTTCCCAAACTTTTTGCCAATATTTTTCAATTTCTTGATGTGAAAAATTCATTATCTGCTCTCCCCTTTTAAGCATAGTTTACAAAAAAAGAAAACACACCCGACTATAGCGTCAGGGCGTGTTTCGCGGTACCACCTTACATTTTCTCTTCATGCGTATAACGTCGCGACCCGATTGTACTTTTTGAACAGGCAAGTTCAAGTGGATTCACGCCAGACTTTCACCAACCGTCTGTTCTCTCTCCCGTTTCCTCACTTTACTACTCCTAAGTACACTTATATTAATTGTTACTAGCTTACCAAACGTTTCTTAAAAAGGCAAGCCAGTATTTTAGTATGAAGCCAATCGCCTAGTTAAAGGGTTTGACCGATACATTTACTTTCAACTGGTCAGCTCTTATTCTTTGGCTTTGACTTACTCTTTCATTTTTAGGATTTGGATTTTTCTTATTTTACTCTTAAGCTTTGACCTGGGAAAATCAAATTAGATGTCAAGCCATTGAGTTGCTTTAATTCTTCCAAGGTCATGCCATTATTGTGGGCAATACGCCATAAACCTTGACCAGGTTGAACCGTAACACTTGAACTTGTCGTTTGAGATGCAACGGCTTGACTTGTAGAGCTTTGGGCGTTCACTTGCGTAGCATTTACTTGACCTTGTGCTTTTGTTGCTGCTTGAACATTAGGTTGTACTGCTTGACTTGGTGCTGGTGTAGAAGCCACTGGAGCATTAGCTGGCAATTTTAATTGTTGCCCTGGATGAATCATGCTACCGATAGTTAAGCCATTCGCTTTAAGCAAGGCATCCATAGATACCCCTGCACGGCGGGCTAAGACATAGAAGCCATCCCCTGCTTTTACTTGAATCGTTCCAGCGCTTTGATTTGCATTATTAGTAGCACTTGGCCGAACAGAAGCTGTTTGTTGATTGCTCCCATTTGGAGTGCTGACTCCTGCTTGTGGCTTAGCAACTTCTGTATTGCTGTTGGCTTGTGAAACTGGAGCATCCCCTGGCAATTTCAATTGTTGCCCTGGATGAATCATGCTACCGATAGTCAAGCCATTCGCTTTAAGCAAGGCATCCATAGATACCCCTGCACGGCGGGCTAAGACATAGAAGCCATCCCCTGCTTTAACTTGAATCGTCCGCCCACTTGCTTCTGACTTACTTGCAG
>NZ_QXPZ01000061.1 GCF_003664595.1 Atopobacter sp. AH10 | reverse complement strand
CAAACTCGAAGGAGCTCTTAGACACTTTAACAGGCCTTTAAAGACATTTAATAAGTATAAGGAATTCATTCTCAACGCCTATAGTTACTCTTATAACAACGGTCATTTAGAGGCGTGGAATAATCAAATAAAAACCATCAAGAAGACCGCCTACGGCTTTCGCAATTTCGAGCACTTGAAGAAGAGATGCTTTTTAAAAATGAATCGCTTGTCAGTAGCTGTGTAAAGGTCACACGCACTTCTACTTTATCCAATAAACGCTCTATGCCCAGACTCACTTTAATAGGCATGAGCTTGTTTAGGGCAAAGTAGGATAAATATCATCTGTAATATAAAAAACCACTCCCCCGAAGAAGAGTGATTTTCTCTAAAAAATTTACCAACAACAAAATTTGACAAAGTGCC
>NZ_QXPZ01000060.1 GCF_003664595.1 Atopobacter sp. AH10 | reverse complement strand
AGCCACAGCTCTCCCTTTGTGAAAAATTTAGGGGGTGGCTAACTTGTACTTGAAATTTACGGCTGGAAATTTATTACTGAGCTTCTCCCCTATCTTAAACAATTTGATTGGTTAATGGGGGATGCTCCTAACTTTCAACAAGAGGAAGTCCATTTGCAACCGACCATTCAACAAAAGAAGAGGGATTATTTCTGGGTGAATTTTCAATCGTCTGAGTTAGAGGGTATGGAAATTTCAGATATGCTAGAAGCTGTTGTGGCTGGGCAAAATTATATTGAAATAGCTCCTTTTGAATTTAGGTATTTACCCTCTTATGAAGAATCCTTAGTAAAGCGCTTGTTAAAAGACTTGGATTTAAATCTACACCCATCTGCTCAAGGAGGAGAATTCAAAAAGTTTAGAGCCCCACATTTGAAAAAGCTCTTGGATGAAGGGGTTCTAAAACGGGAGGATTTATCAGATTCAACCAAGTTCTTTACCGATTTATTTGAGAATAATGGCATCTCTTTGCTTCAAATTGTTGACGATATAGAAGGGCAGTTAAAGTCTTATCAAAAAATTGGTACTCGTTGGCTTATTCGGCAAAATATTTGTGGAATTGGTGGGATTTTAGCGGATGAAATGGGCTTAGGTAAAACAGTTCAATCTATAGCTTTTTTAGCTACGCAATACCAAAATGTTTGGTCTAGGGATGACGTATGTTTAATACTGACTCCAGCTTCTGTCAGTGATCATTGGTTGAAAGAGATCCATCGCTTTAGCCCTCAGTTATCTCCTTTGATTTATCGCGGGAGCCAGGAGACAAGGGAGAGACTTTTAGAGCATTTGCCGCCAAGAGCTTGTCTTATTATGAGTTATGGTATTTTTCTAAATGATTGGGAAAGACTAAATAAGTTGCCTTATGCTAGTGTGATTTTAGATGAAGCCCAATTTGTTAAGAATCAACATACCAAGACTTATCGAGCGCTCACTTATTTTCGAGATGCACCGATATACGCACTAACTGGAACGCCAGTAGAAAATCATTTAACAGAATTCCTATCCTTATTGCAACTGGTGTTACCTTTTGATCTGCCATTGGAAATTCAAAATAAAGAAGCTGATGTGAATGCTATCAGGGAGTGGAGTAGACCCTTTGTTCTTAGACGGGTTAAGGATGAAGTTTTAGAATTACCATCTGTTCTAGAAGAGGATGTTTTAGTTAAGCTAACTCCCAAAGAAGAACAACGCTATCTCGTCCAACTAGCTCAGGCTAAACAACTTATTGGGTCTTGGTCAGCGTTAGAAATAAATCGCCATCAGTTTACAGTATTAGCACATATTACAAGATTACGTCAACTTTGCCTCCACCATGGATTAATCGAGAATGATTGGTCGGATCCCTCATCCAAATTTGAAGCTTTAAGAAAGCTGATTCTAGAAGATCGTAAAAATTCATTTTTAGTTTTTAGTCAATTTGCCTCGGTACTTCCGCATATTGCGGACTATTTAAAAGAAAAGGGCTTGACGTCCTTTATTTTAGATGGATCGACTCCGGCTGAAAAAAGACAAGACTTGGTTGATCGCTTTAATTCTGGTCAAGCAGATGTTTTTTTGATATCCTTAAAAGCAGGCGGAACCGGTTTAAGTTTAACTCGTGCTAATCGAGTTGCCTTGATGGATTTATGGTGGAATCCTGCTGTTGAGGGTCAAGCTTTTTCTAGGGCTCATCGGATCGGGCAAGAAAGGGATGTAAAAGTCTATCGTTTTATTGCCAAGGGGACAATTGAAGAACAAATTCGTCTTTTACAAGCGGATAAAGACCAATTGTTTAAAGAGTTGCTAACGAAAGATCATGATATGGTGGATGACCATGTTTTCTTAAAGGCTTTTCAGGAAATCCTTTCTTTACATCCTATTCAAACGGAGTAAGAAATTAAGGGATTAGAGCTAGTGTTTCGGCGATGGATACAAGGCGACCCTATTCAAAGACAAAGGGCGATGGATATAAATTTAGGCCTGTAACTAGGAGGAATTTTTATGGAAGAAGTAGCTTTTTTAGGGAAATACCAAGTGAGTAAAACGTACAGAACTAGCAATATTATTATGCGTGTGGTTAAATGCCTTGCTCTTATTGGCGATTTGGTGATGTTGTTAGGCTTCTTCGCACTGAATAAATTAGCCCATAATGATGATTTCTTAAAAGAATTACCAAAAGATCAAGCTGAAATTGTTAGATCTGCAGGAGAACAGTCATTTTGGTGGATACCAATTTTCATCACTCTTGTAGGCCCTATCCTTTCGGCAGTAATGGTTTATAATTTGTTTACTGTGAAAGGGGAGCATTTCAATTTAATCGCTCAAACAATCTTAACATTACTGCCCTTGTTAAATGTTTTAGTTGAACCTCAAAGTTTTAATCCAGTGAAGTTAGCAGTTCCTCTTGTATGGGTTGCTTTAACTTACCTGATGTACAGGGATAGAGAACAAAAAGTAGACAGAAGTCATTTATTAAACAAAAAGGCTAATTAAGTATTGATTTATCAGGGTTAATAGGGTAAAATTCCATTTGGTGTCATACACCAGAAAATAATACACACCTGTTGCTCTAGTTTCTTGGTGCTCATTGAGTTAGAAACTGTATCAACAGGGCGGAAAAAACCAAAATGGAGGAAAATATATGTCAGTCATTTCTATGAAGCAATTGCTTGAAGCCGGTGTTCATTTCGGTCACCAAACTCGTCGTTGGAACCCAAAAATGAAACGTTACATTTTTACAGAACGGAATGGTATCTACATCATCGACTTACAAAAAACAGTTAAGTTGGTTGACGATGCTTATAATTTCGCTCGTGACATTGCTCAAGATGGCGGGGTAGTTCTTTTTGTAGGGACTAAGAAACAAGCTCAAGATTCTATCAAAGAAGAAGCAGAACGTTGCGGTCAATATTATGTGAACCATCGTTGGTTGGGTGGTACCTTGACTAACTGGGATACTATCCAAAAACGTATCAAACGTTTGAAAGATATTAACCGTATGGAAGAAGACGGAACATTCGATGTATTGCCTAAGAAAGAAGTCGGCTTGTTAAATAAAGAACGTGCTCGTCTTGAAAAATTCTTGGGTGGGATTAAAGATATGCCTCGTATTCCAGATGCTATCTTCATCGTAGATCCACGCAAAGAACAAATCGCTGTTCGTGAAGCTCAAAAATTGAACATTCCAATTATTGCTATGGTGGATACTAACTGCGATCCAGATGAAATTGACTTAGTTATTCCATCTAACGATGATGCTATTCGTGCCGTTAAATTGATCACAGGTGCAATCGCTGATGCTGTGATCGAAGGTAACCAAGGAACTGAAGAAGCTGGCGTATCTGCTGAAGCCGATCAAACATCTTTGGATGACATTGTTCAAGTAGTCGAAGGCGACAACGAATAAGTCGATCAATTGTATTAGGTTAGCTATTTGTGGCCGTCTCTAGGGAAATCTATGGACGGCTATCATTTTGAATTGAGGAGGACTCATAAATGGCAATTTCTGCAAAGCAAGTAAAAGAATTACGTGATAAAACAGGCGTAGGGATGATGGATGCTAAAAAAGCTTTAGTAGCTGTGGATGGTGACATCGATAAAGCTATTGACTACCTACGTGAAAATGGTATGGCAAAAGCCGCTAAGAAGAGCGATCGTATTGCTGCTGAAGGGACAACAGAATTCGTTGTTGAAGGCAATAAAGCTGTAATCATCGAAGTAAATGCCGAAACAGACTTCGTTGCTAAGAATGATAAGTTTAAGGCTTTAGTTGATCTTTTAGCTCGTACTATTTTATCTCAAGAACCTGCTGATGTTGAAGCTGCTTTAGCTATTGATGTTGACGGGATGACTGTTTCTGAAAAAATTGCCGAAGCTACAACTGTTATTGGTGAAAAACTTTCCTTGCGTCGTTTTGAAATCCTTACAAAATCTGACAGCCAAACTTTTGGTGCTTATTCTCACATGGGTGGTCGCATTTCTGTTGTGACTATTTTAGAAGGAGCTAATGAAGCTGTCGCTAAAGATGTGGCTATGCATGTTGCAGCTATTAACCCATCCTATGTGTCTCGTGACCAAGTTAAACCTGAAGAATTAGCCCACGAAAAAGAAGTTCTCACAGAACAAGCCTTAAACGAAGGTAAACCAGCAAATATTGTTGAAAAAATGATTACTGGTCGTTTGAACAAATACTTGTCTGAAATCTGCCTAAATGACCAACCATTTGTAAAGAATCCTGATCAAACAGTATCACAATTTGCAAAAGAAAATAATGGAGAAGTATTGAGCTTCATTCGTTATGAAGTTGGTGAAGGTTTAGAAAAACGTCAAGAAAATTTTGCTGAAGAAGTTCAAAGAGAAATGCGTAAGGACTAAACCCTTTGAAGGAGGCGGAGATAATCGAAGGGTTATCTCCTCTTCTTTTTTTAGAGAAAGAGAGTGTGTAAACGATAGATGGAACCTGTTTATAAACGTATTATCCTTAAATTGTCAGGTGAAGCTTTAGCTGGTGAAAAGGGCTTTGGAATTAATCCTGCTACTATAAAAGAAATGGTTAAAGAAATCAAAGCTGTTCACGATTTAGGGGTAGAGATTGCCATTGTTGTCGGAGGCGGTAATATTTGGCGTGGTAAAGTCGGTGAAGAAATGGGGATGGAACGTGCCCAAGCTGACTATATGGGGATGTTAGCGACAGTGATGAATGCCCTTGGTTTGCAAGATGTTCTGGAAAATGAAGGTGTCGCAACTCGCGTACAAACTTCTATCGAAATGCGTCAGATCGCTGAACCTTACATTCGACGTCGGGCGGTTCGCCATTTAGAAAAGGGTCGTGTCGTTATTTTTGCTGGTGGCACAGGGAACCCGTATTTCTCAACTGATACGACAGCAGCTTTACGTGCCGCTGAAATCGGAGCTGAAGTCATTTTGATGGCTAAAAATAACGTTGATGGGATTTATTCAGCTGACCCTCGTGTCGACAAAGATGCAGAAAAATATAGTAAATTAACCCACCTGGATATCATTCAAAAGGGTCTACAAGTTATGGATTCTACCGCTAGCTCATTAAGTATGGATAATGATATTCCATTGATCGTTTTCAACTTAAACAAAGCTGGCAATATTAAACGAGTTATTCTCGGAGAAGAAATCGGTACTAAAGTCGTAAGGGGGAAGTAATATGACTCAGCAGATTATTAAAGATGCCCGTCAAAGCATGGAAAAGCATATTCAAGGGTTAAAAACTTCATTAGCAACCATTCGCGCAGGACGAGCCAATGCGAGTGTTTTAGACCAAGTTACTGTTGAATACTATGGTGTAGATACACCAGTCAATCAAGTTGCCTCAATATCAGTCCCAGAAGCTCGTATGCTTTTGATCACTCCATATGATCCAAATTCTTTGAAAGATATTGAGAAAGCTATTCTAAAAAGTAATATTGGGATCAATCCTAATAATGACGGTTCTGTTTTACGCTTAGTTTTTCCAGCATTAACAGAAGAACGTCGGAAAGAATTGGCTAAAGAAGTTGGCAAGTATGAAGAAGAATGCAAGATTCGTCTTCGTCACGTTCGTCGAGATGCCATCGATCAAGCTGCTAAGGCAGAAAAAGCAAAAGAAATGACAGAAGACGAATTACATGTGATGGAAAAGGATATCCAAAGCCTCACAGATGAATTTGTTAAAAAAGTTGAAAACATTGCCAGCGAAAAAGAAAAAGATTTGATGAATGACTAATTCATGAGACTTGTTTTCCATATAGACCCAGATGATGAATATCACTGGGTCGTTTTTTTATAGGGCATAGAGACAAGATAATCCAGTTGCTCTTTTAAGATGAACTAATAATGTACTGCAATAATACAGCTCAGTCACTAACAAGCATAGCTATAGAGGAGAAAATACAATTGCCTGATATTAGGGATTTGCTAAGCTTTCCCCCCCAGCTTTTTAATTGCCTAGTGTTTTGGTACAATAACATGGTGATACTTTTTACTGGACATAGATATCCTTATGATCTAATTGAAAAGAAGCTTTTTAAATAACTTGTCTTCTTCATTAGAGCTAAACAGATATTGTCAGAATGAATACTTAAAGTGAGGAATAAGAAATGATGATGAGTAAAATCCCTCAACACATTGCCATTATTATGGATGGCAATGGTCGTTGGGCAAAGGAAAAGGGGCTACCACGTATTGCTGGCCATAAAAAAGGAGTAGAAAGCATTAAGCAAATCGCCAAAAAAGCTAGTCAAATAGGCGTCAAAGTCTTGACTCTCTATGCTTTTTCGACAGAAAATTGGTCGAGACCAGAAAAAGAAGTTTCCTTTATTATGAGCCTACCTTCTGTATTTTTTTCAACTTTTATGCCAGAACTAATTGCCAATAATATTCAAATCGAAACGATTGGGAATATAGAGGCTCTGCCAGAAAAAACGCAAGAAGCTATTGCTAAAGCTAAAGCAAAAACTGCTCATTGCACAGGGATGAAATTATGTTTTGCTGTTAACTATGGTGCAGAGCAAGATATAGTAATGGCTATGAATCGTTTACGGGAAGAAAAGAAAGAAGGAGAAATTAGCTTAATAGATCTAAAGTCTGCTTTATCTACAAGTATTTTTGGCGCCAATCAAAATCCTGATTTACTTATTCGAACGAGTGGAGAGCAACGTCTAAGTAATTTTTTACTCTTGGAATTGGCCTATGCTGAAATGTACTTCACACCAGTTTACTGGCCAGATTTCACTGTTGAAGCATTTGATAAGGCATTAGCCAACTATGCTAAAAGAGATCGTCGCTATGGAGGTTTGAAGGAGGATCATGTCAATGAAAACTAGAATCATCTCTGCTATTCTCGCCTTATTGGTCTTTCTTCCAATGTTATATTATGGATCCTGGCCTTTAATGATAGGCGTCATGCTTTTGTCTTTAATGGCTATACGCGAATTTTTTCAAATGCATCAAGAAAAAATGACTTTCGGCCCGGCTGGACTAATTGCCTTAGCGACTCTTGTTCTATCGGGAGGCAACCAACTTTTAAATCACTTGCAATTACCTATAGCGGTTCAGCCCTTTGATCTTTACTATATCCTTGCTATTTCCTGCTTAGCCTTTACAGTTTTTCACCCTGAATGGGATTTTGATCGAATTTCCGTCTATTTACTCGCGGCGGTATATGTTGGATTTGGCTTTAATAGTATTTTGACCTTACGTGATCGAGGTTTTATGGCTATATTGGGATTGTTCCTGATTGTGTGGGCAACAGATTCTTTTGCCTATTTTGTTGGCCGTTCCTTTGGGCGACATAAACTAGCTCCCCATATTTCTCCGAACAAAACGATAGAAGGTAGTGTAGGCGGTAGTTTGATTGCAGTTGTAGTTTTTATGGTATTTAATAGCTATACTAGGGCTTTTGAACTCAGCCATCTTCAAGCTTTTTTGGCGGCTCTTTTTGTTTCCGTTTTAGGGCAATTGGGCGACTTGGTTGAATCGGCTTTTAAACGTCATTACCAAGTGAAAGACTCTGGAGAATTTTTGCCTGGTCATGGTGGGGTATTGGATCGCTTTGATTCCTTACTTTTTGCTAGTGTGGGAATGCAAGTCGTTTTAGCTTTGGTTAACCAATTATTTTAATCGTTTTTCTTTTGCATATAGGAATAGACTAGTATAACTTGTTCATCTCATTTATTTTTTTGTATCTACTGACTAAGGGAGGGGAAATATGCAAACCATTATTACTTTTTTACTTATTTTTACCGTAATTGTTGTCTTTCATGAATTTGGGCATTTTATTACGGCAAAACGTGCAGGTGTCCTAGTAAGAGAATTTTCGATCGGGATGGGGCCGAAATTGTTAGATAAACGGATAGGGGAGACGGTATATACGATTCGCTTATTGCCGGTTGGGGGATATGTTCAATTGGCAGGTGCAGAGGAGGATGAAATTCCTTTTAAAAAGGGACAAACCATTTATCTCCACCAAAAAGGCGATTTAAAAGTTGATGAAATTCGCTTGGAGGCTCCCTTAGAAAATGAGGAATGGACAGCTATCCAGTTAGAAGAATGTGATTTGGTAGATGCTTGTCAAATAAAAGGCTATCTTCCTTCGAGTGAAGAAATGTATACATTTGACTTAAGTCGCACAGCGGTTATTTATGATGAAGAAGGCTTGGGTCGGCAAATTGCCCCTAGAGAACGCCATATTCAATCTCAATCAGTTTGGCGACAATTGTTGGTGAACTTTGCTGGGCCTTTAAATAATTTTATTTTGGCTATCTTAATTTTTACCATGTTCGCTTTTATGAATCATGGTGTTGTATCCAATGAAGCAGTGATAGGTGCTTTTACAAAAGATTCTGTTGCCAAAGAAGCAGGAATGAAAATTGGAGATCGTGTGCTAGAGGTTAATGGCCAAAAGGTTGACAATTGGGAAGAATTAGCTAAAAGCATTCGGTCGACGCAAACAGATAAAGTGGACGTCATTATTGAGCGGAAGGAAGTTAAAAAGCAGCTTTCTTTAACAGCTAAAGAAGTTACTGAAGCAGGTAGAAAAGTCCGTTTAATCGGGATCATCCCTGCTAAAGATAATCGCTTGATCAGTAAATTAGCATTTGGCTTTAAACAAACGATGATGATTGTTGTCATGCTTGTCCATACTTTGATGGGCTTCTTTACGAAAGGTTTCCACTTAAACGAAATGGGCGGACCTGTAGCCATGTATGCTATGACAGATCAAGTTACCAAGGTGGGCTTTGTGGCTGTTTTAAATTTTATGGCCTTTATTTCTGCTAACTTAGGGGTGATGAATCTTCTTCCCATTCCTGCTTTAGATGGAGGAAAGATTTTATTGAATTTTTACCAAATCGTCAGAGGGAAACCGCTTGAGCAGAAGAAGCAAGTCTATGTGACTATTATAGGAGCAGCCTTTTTACTCATTTTGATGGTTTTAGTTACTTTTAACGATATTCGTAGATTTTTTTAGGAAGGATGTCTTATCTTGGAAGGATTGGAATTATTTGGCTACCTTGCCGAGCACATTCACTTAGATGATAAAGTTCGTCAAGACTGGTTTAAGGATGCATCTGTTGACAAGGTAGTGGTCTATAAAGAAGAGGCCTGTTGGGAATTTCATCTAAAAGTAAAGACCATTCTCCCTTATTCAGTGTATGATCACTTTATTAGCCATTTAAAAACCACATTCTCTCATGTGCCTGCAGTTGAACTTTGCCTTGCTAGTGAAAGTAAAGTGGATGAAGTAACAGAAGAAATGATCCATGATTATTGGCAACTTGTCATTGATAGGTCAGGGATTTCTCTTCCTCTTTTGCGTTATCTCTTGAGTAAGCAAGTGCCTGTTTTCAAGGATAAGCGATTGATCTTATCTGCTCATACAGCTGTAGAACAAGAACAATTAAGTAGTAAATATCTGACTTTTATTCAAGATAGTTTGATGATTTTAGGCTTCCCCAAAATAAAAATTTCTTGTCAGCTGGACGAAGTGGCGGATCAAGCTAAAAAGGAAGCTTTTGAAAAGAGACAAGAAGAAATTGAAAAGGAAAGAATCGAACGAGCTTTAAAAGCCATAGAAAATCAAGCTGTCAATAAGCCAAGCCCCGCTAAATCAACTTCTTATAGCAAGGATTCGTCAGGGGCTTCTAATGGTGAAATCGGGTTAGGCAGGGCAATTTCTCCATCTGCTCCCTTGACGCAAATGATCGAAATTGATGAAGAAATGCCTAATGTATTGGTTGAAGGATATATTTTTGATTCAGAGATACGTGAGTTAAAAACAGGTCGTAAAATGTTGATTTTTAAAATGACAGATTATTCTTCATCCATTGCAGTGAAGATGTTCCAATCACGTGAAAGCGACGGGGAGCAATTCGAACATTTTAAAAAGGGCGCATGGGTCAAGGTGTTTGGCCGAGTTCAATTCGATAGTTTTGACAATGATTTAGTCATGATGGCTCAATCCATTTATCCTGTTGGGCACCAAGAACGAGAGGATAAGCACGAAGGGAAAAAACGGATTGAATTTCACCTACACTCTAATATGAGTCAAATGGATGCAACGAATACCATTACAGATTATGTCAAACAGGCGGCAAAATGGGGTCATGAAGCTATTGCGATAACCGACCATGGTGGGGTTCAAGCTTTCCCTGAAGCTTATAATGCCGCAAAATCCAATAATATAAAGATGATTTATGGATTGGAAGCTAATGTGGTTGATGATGGGGTACCGATAGTCTATTCCCCATCTGATGATGTCTTAAGTGATGCAACCTATGTCGTTTTTGACGTTGAGACCACTGGATTGTCTGCTGTCTACGATCGAATTATCGAACTTTCTGCTGTTAAGATGTATAAAGGGAATATCATTGAAGAATTTGAGCATTTCATTAACCCTCATCAAGAATTAAGTGAAACAACAATTGATTTGACAAGTATAACGGATGAAATGTTAGCTGATGCACCAGAGGAAGAAGAAATCATTCGCCTTTTTAAAGATTTTGCGGAAGGTTGTATCCTAGTTGCTCATAATGCCTCCTTCGATATTGGCTTCCTAAAAGCAGCCTATGAGCGTTTAGGGTGGGAAGAAGCGAAAAATCCTGTTATCGATACCTTGGAATTATCTCGTTTCCTTCACCCCGACTTACGGTCTCATCGTTTAAATACCTTGTCAAAACGCTATAATATTGCCTTAGAACATCACCACAGAGCTATTTTTGACTCGACCGCTACAGCTCATCTGTGTTGGGCCTTCTTAAAAGAAGCTAAAGAAGAACATGGTGTTACTATCCATCGTCATTTAAACGATGGAATAAAAAGAGATAATGCCTTTAAACAGGCTCGCCCATTCCATGTTACTCTTTATGCTAAAAATAATGCGGGATTAAAAGATCTTTTCCGTCTGGTATCCGCGTCTTGTATCGAGTATTTCCATCGAGTTCCTCGTATTCCTCGTAGCCTATTAAGACAATACCGTCAGAATATTTTAGTTGCTTCTGCTTGTAGTAATGGCGAACTTTTTGAAGCTATGATGCAAAAGGGTTACGAAGCAGCGGAACAATTGGTTGATTTTTACGATTTCGTTGAAGTGCAACCAAAGGGTATCTATGAACCGCTTATCAAAAAAGAATTGATCAAAGATGAAAAAACCTTAGAAACGATCATTCGTCAATTAGTAGACTTAGGCCATCGTCATGGGAAAAAAGTGATTGCGAGTGGAGATGTTCATTACCTCAATCCGGAAGATAGCATTTATAGAGAAATCCTTATGGCTTCTTTAAAATCCAACCATACTTTACCGGGGCAATACCCCAAGGCACATTTTCGAACAACTGATGAAATGCTCGAAGAATTTCAATTTTTAGGTGAAGAACTAGCCGAGGAAATTGTTATTGAAGCCCCTAATCAATTACTGCAAGAATTTGATGAAGTCATTCCAGTCAAGGATAAACTCTATACGCCTCACATTGAAGGCTCAGAGGAAGAGATTACGCAGCTTTCCTATAACGAAGCTCGTCGAAGGTACGGGGAAGATTTACCTGAAATTGTGGAAAAACGGCTAGAAAAAGAATTAAAATCGATTATAGGGAATGGCTTTGCCGTCATTTATCTGATTGCTCAAAAGTTAGTGCATAAGTCCAATGCAGATGGCTATGTAGTAGGTTCAAGGGGGTCTGTAGGTTCAAGTTTTGTTGCAACTATGACTGGTATTACAGAGGTAAATCCTTTGGCACCTCACTATCGCTGTCCGAAGTGTTGTTATTCTGAGTGGTTTACCCATGGCGAAGTTGGGTCAGGCTTTGATTTGCCAGAAAAAGACTGTCCAAAATGTGGTACGGATATGGTGCGAGACGGGCATGATATTCCATTTGAAACATTTCTTGGCTTTTATGGGGATAAGGTTCCCGATATCGATTTGAATTTTTCAGGGGATTATCAGCCAAGAGCCCATGATTATACCAAAGTCCTATTTGGTGAAGACAAGGTTTATCGTGCAGGGACAATCTCTACAGTGGCAACCAAGACGGCTTATGGTTATGTCAAGGGCTATCAAAGAGATTTTAACTTAGATTATCGTAAAGCAGAAGTAGATCGTTTGGTTCAAGGAGCTGAAGGAGTTAAGCGATCGACTGGCCAACATCCAGGTGGTATCATTGTTATTCCTGAAAATATGGATGTATATGATTTTACCCCGATTCAGTTTCCTGCAGATGATTTAAATGCCCATTGGAAGACAACTCACTTTGATTTCCATTCGATTCATGACAATGTCTTGAAATTGGATATTTTAGGGCATGATGATCCAACAATGATTCGGATGTTACAAGATCTATCTGGCATCGTTCCACAAACTATTCCGCCAAATGATCCAGATGTGATGTCTATATTCCTATCTCCAGAAATTTTAGGAGTTACGCCTGAACAGATTGACAGTAAGACAGGAACATTGGGTATTCCAGAGTTTGGGACAGCTTTTGTTAGGGGAATGTTGGAACAAACGAAACCTACTACCTTTGCGGAACTTGTCCAAATTTCCGGTTTGTCTCATGGGACAGATGTCTACTTGGGTAACGCTGAAGAATTGATTCGTACACGAGGGATACCCCTAGCAGAATGTATAGGCTGTCGGGATGATATTATGGTCTATCTCTTGCATAAGGGGGTAGAAGATGGTCTTGCCTTTAAGATCATGGAACACGTTCGTAAGGGGAGAGGGATCCCTGATGAATGGCAAGAAGAAATGCGGAAAAATAATGTGCCTGAATGGTATATTGAATCTTGTTTAAAGATCAAATATATGTTCCCAAAAGCCCATGCGGCGGCTTACGTTTTAATGGCTTTACGGGTAGCTTATTTCAAGGTACATTATCCAATCCTCTATTATTGTGCTTATTTTAGTGTGCGAGCGATGGATTTTGATCTCCTAGCTATGGTAAAGGGCAAGAAGGCTATTAAAGCGGCAATTGCTACTATAAGGGAAAAAGGAAATGATGCTTCCGGGAAAGAAAAGAACCTGATCACCATTTTAGAAATAGCCAATGAAATGGTTGAAAGAGGCTTTAAGTTTAAGATGGTAGACTTGGAAAAATCTGATGCTATGAATTGGGTGATCGATGGTGATAGCTTAATTGCACCATTTAGAGCTGTGCCTGGTTTAGGAAACAGCGTGGCGCAAAATATTGTCACTGCACGAAACGACAAGCCATTCATTTCAAAAAGAGATTTAGCAAGCCGTGGGAAGCTTTCTCAAACCTTAATGGACTATTTAGACCTTAATGGGGTTATTTCCGGTATGGAAGAGGAAAATCAAATGAGCCTCTTTTAATTTAAAATTTGAAGTGTGTAAACTGGATCCAAGTTACAAGCTAAGTAGCCTTATAGGGGCAAATGTATCATGAAAGAGAGCGCTAAGGATTAAATTGCCTTTTATTTTCTAAAGGAACTTGAAGATATTTGCTTTTTTTAAAGAAGCACAGTATAATACTTTTGTAAGATGTCTGATGGAGTGAGCGTTTGCGCTCACTCTTTTCCTTGTCAGGCTATAAAGGAGGAAGTAAATGAGTAAAGTTGTCGACCGCGTGAGCGAACTATTAGAAGCTTTGTTTGTTCAGGAAGGCTTTGAACTCGTAGATATCGAATATGTGAAAGAAGGCAAGAGCTGGTTTTTGCGTTTAGCTATAGACAAAGAAAATGGTGTAGACCTAAATGATTGCGCCTATATGAGTGAAAAAATAGGTGAGGTTCTCGATACAGCCGAACCTGACCCTATCCCACAGGCCTACTATTTGGAGGTCATGAGTCCAGGGGCAGAACGCCCACTGAAAACAAAAGAAGCTATTCAACAATCCGTTGGTCAATATGTTCACTTTTCTTTCTATCGTGAAATAAAAGGAATGAAGTTTGTTGAAGGAGAGCTTAAAGAAGCATCTGATAAAGAATTGACCCTTGCTTATTTAGATAAAACACAAGAGAAGTTGTTGAAATTGACCTATGAAGATATCGCTAAAGCGCGATTAGCCATTAAGTTCTAAGGAGTGATGAAAAGACATGAGCAAAGAAATGTTAAGAGCTTTTGAAGCCCTTGAAGAAGAAAAAGGCATTAAAAAGGAAGTGATTATTGAAGCTCTAGAAGCTGCTTTGATATCCGCTTATAAACGGCATTATGGGCAATCACAAAATGTGGAAGTTTCTTTTGATGAAAAGAAGGGAGACATTCACGTTTATTCTATTAAGGAAGTTGTAGAAACTTCCCTTGATGACACCAAAGAAATTTCTCTAAGCCAAGCTAGAGAAATTAATCGTGCCTATGAAGTAGGAGACCAAATTCGTTTTGAAGTGACGCCTAAGAACTTTGGACGTATCGCTGCTCAAACCGCCAAACAAGTGATTATTCAAAGAATTCGTGAAGCGGAACGTAGCATGATCTACAACGAGTTTATCGGATATGAAGATGAAGTCCTAACTGCCAGTGTGGAACGGGCTGATAGTCGCTTTGTAGTGGTTAACCTAGGAAAAATCCAAGGGGTTATTAGTCATCATGACCAAATGCCAGGAGAAGAATATACGGATGGCAAACGGATTAAAGTTTACGTTACTCGGGTAGAAAATTCGACAAAGGGACCTCAAATATTCGTTAGTCGTACGCATCAAAACTTATTAAAACGTCTTTTTGAGCAAGAAGTTCCTGAGATTTATGATGGTGTTGTTGAAATAATGTCTATCGCTCGAGAAGCTGGTGACCGCTCAAAAGTTGCCGTACGGTCTTTAGACAGCAATATTGATCCAGTAGGAACCTGTGTTGGTCCAAGGGGACAAAGGGTTGAAGTTATTGTTAATGAATTAAACGGGGAAAACATGGATATCGTTAAATGGGAAAAAGAGCCAAAAGAGTTTATTGCCAATGCCCTTAAACCAGCTAATGTTATCGATGTTCGTTTTGATGCGGACGAAGAGAAGTCATGTATTGTTATAGTTCCTGATAACCAATTATCTCTAGCTATTGGTAAAAGAGGTCAAAATGCTCGTTTAGCAGCTAAATTAACTAATTACCGTATTGATATCAAGTGTGAATCGGAAGCTGCATCTCTTTTCCCTGATCTAGAAGAAGGAGAATCCTCTGAACTATTAGAGGACACACAAGATGTAACTGAAGATCAAACATTACAAGCTAGCGAGAAACTTTCAGATGAAGTTCTTGCAAGCGAAGGGGATCAAGAAGAGATTAAGGATAAGCTTGCAAGCGAAGGGGATCAAGAACAAGTCTCTAGCGAGGAATTGTCAGAAGAAGCTTTTGAAAGTGAACCACAATAAATCCAATTGAAGCCCTTATTAGAAGAATAAATTAAACGAATCCGCTATTTAGTGACTCGAAGGGAGGAAAAGTATGGTGAAAAACAAGGGACAAAAACGAAAAGTGCCGATGCGTAAATGTGTCGTCACGAATAGCCTACATCCAAAGAAAGAATTAGTCCGAATTGTTCGTCAAAGTGATCAGACTGTTGCGATCGATCCAAGCGGGAAGCTAAATGGCAGAGGCGCCTATATTGCCTTGGATCCTGCTTTAGTGGCTGTCGCTAAAGAGAAACGAATTTTCGAAAGACAATTAGAAGTAGAGATTAGAGAGGACTTTTATGATGAACTGTATGCTTATTTAGATCATCAAAAGGCTCGGAAAGAGTTATTTGAAAATGAGCAAATACGTTAAATATCTCCAATTAATGGGCTTAGCTCAAAGGGCAGGCAAATTGCTATCAGGGACTGAAGGAGTGATGAAGGCTCTCAGATCTGGACAAGTTCGTTTAGTGATTGCTGCAGAAGATTTGAGCGAATCGGCTAGGAGAAATCTTGAAGCTAAATGTCAACAAGCTAATGTAGCCTTTATGCAATTAGCAACAAGCGAAGAAATTAGTCAAGCTTTAGGGAAAAAGCGATCAGTCCTTGCCTTAACAGATCAAGGTTTTGCCAAAAGTTTTCTTAAATCGAAAGGACATACGACTATGCAATAGAAAGTGAAGGTGAAGATATGTCGAAAAAACGTGTATATGAATACGCTAAAGAACACCACTTATCCAGTAAAGACATCCTAAGCGCCGCTAAACAACTAGGCATTGAATTTTCTAGTCATATGGCGAGCATGGACGACCAACAAATTAAATCCATTGATGATTTTCTTAGCCAAAAATCTTCTTCTGCCAGCAAAAAGCGTGAAGAAAAAGTAGCTAGTACAGAGACTAGAACTGAAAAGAAAAAAGAAGGAAAGAAAAAAGATCTTCCTGAAAAGAAAACTCATCATAAACATCATGCTCAAGATAAGGCGAAGGAAAAGCTTGAAGAAGCCTATGATAAAGAAGACCACAAAGGAAAAGGTCACCGTCAAAAGAAGAACCATAAAGTTTCACCACATTCTTTTGATGAAAATGCTTCTTCTAGTGAAGAATTAGATGGTCGTTCGCCAAAGAAAAATCGGCGTCGTAAGAACGGAAAGAACAAAGCTAACCAACAGCGGAGCAATCAATCAACCGGCGCCCCTAAACGAAAGGAAAAAGCCTTGCCAGAAGTTTTAGTTTATACCAAAGGAATGAATGTGGCAGAAATTGCCAAGAAGATCCACCGTGAACCAGCAGAAATTATTAAAAAATTAATGATGCTAGGGGTCATGGTCAACCAAAACCAACCTTTAGATAATGAAGTGATCGAGCTGTTAGCGGCTGATTATGGGATAGAAGCGGAGATGAAAGTTGAGAAAGATCTTTCAGACCTTGATCAATATTTTGAAGATGCTAGCGTAGCGGATAAAGAAGATCCTAAAAATTTGGAAGAACGTGCGCCAGTTGTAACTATTATGGGACACGTTGACCACGGGAAAACAACCCTTCTTGACCAATTAAGAAATACGCATGTTACTGAGCAAGAAGCAGGTGGGATTACTCAACATATCGGAGCCTATCAAATTCAAATTAATGGGAAGCCAATCACTTTCTTGGATACTCCAGGACATGCGGCCTTTACCACAATGCGGGCACGTGGAGCGGATATCACTGATATTACAGTTATCGTTGTTGCGGCAGATGATGGCGTAATGCCTCAAACTGTAGAAGCCATTAACCATGCAAAAGCTGCAAAGGTGCCAATTATTGTTGCGGTTAACAAAATTGATAAACCTCACGCTAACCCAGACCATGTGATGCAAGAATTGACTGAACATGGCCTTATTCCAGAAGCTTGGGGTGGGGATACCATCTTCGTGAATATTTCCGCCAAATTCAACCAAAATATTGATGAATTATTGGAAATGATTGTTTTAGTGGCTGAAATGCAAGAATTAAAAGCTAACGCTCATCGTAAAGCTTTGGGAACATGTATTGAAGCACGTTTAGACAAGGCTAAAGGAGCCATCGCAACCCTACTTGTTCAAGAAGGGACTTTGCATGTTGGAGATCCTATTGTTGTAGGAAATTCTTTCGGTCGTGTACGGGTAATGGTTAATGACCAAGGTCGTCGTGTTCGTACAGCATTACCTTCTACTCCAGTTGAAATTACTGGTTTAAATGAAGCACCACAAGCAGGGGATCGCTTTGTAGTCTTTGAAGATGAAAAGGCCGCTCGTGCAGCAGGTGAAGAAAGAGCCAAACGTGCTCAAGAAGAAAAACGTCAATCTCACAACCGTGTTACTTTAGATAACTTGTTCAGCACCTTACAAGAAGGACAATTGAAGGAAGTTTCTGTTATTATTAAAGCCGATGTTCAAGGTTCTGCTGAAGCTTTATCTTCATCCTTACAAAAAATTGATGTAGCTGGTGTTAAAGTGACGATTGTCCATTCTGCAGTAGGGGCAATTAACGAAAGTGATATTTCCTTAGCCCAAGCAAGTAATGCGATCGTTATTGGATTTAATGTTCGTCCTACACCACAAGCAAAAGTGGAAGCTGAACGTGAAGAAGTAGACATTCGACTTCATAGCATCATTTACAATGTCATTGATGAAATTGAAACGGCTATGAAAGGTTTACTCGACCCAGAATACAAGGAAGAAGTGACTGGTCAAGCGATTGTTCGTGAAACCTACACCGTTTCCAAGTTAGGTACTATTGCTGGGGCTTATGTAACTGATGGGCTAGTTAAGAGAACTAGCAAAGTCCGTTTGATTCGAGACGGTATCGTTAAATTTGACGGGCTTATTTCATCCTTGAAACGCTTTAAAGATGATGCCAAAGAAGTGGCTAAAGGATTTGAATGTGGTTTAATGATTGAAAACTACAATGATATTAAAGTAGATGATGTCATTGAAGCCTATGAAATGGTAGAAATTAAGTAAAGTAAAGGAGGGGTATCATGCCGAATTATCGAGTGGAACGTCTGCAACAAGAAGTTTTACGAGAAGTTACCGATATTTTAGCCCATAAAGTTAAGGATCCAAGAGTTTCAGGTGTGACCCTGACAGAAGTGACGGTAACAAATGATTTGCAAATCGCTAGTTTGTATTATTCAACCTTGAGTGATAAGGCTAGTGAACGAGCGAAAACTGAGGAAGGTCTCAAAAAAGCGGTCGGTCTTATTCGTAAAGAATTGGCTAAGCGTTTGAATATTTACAAGGTACCAGAATTGCATTTCAAACGGGATACGTCTGTTGATTATGGGCAACGTATCGATCAACTAATCGCTCAAATTCATCAAGAAGATGCAAAACGTTAAAAGAGTCCCTCGCCCATTGTGGTGAGGGATTTTCTCTATATTTTTGTTTAACTTAACAGAAAAGGTATAATGAGCTTTCCTTTTCTTGCCCTAAAAGCAATAAATGTCAAGTTTATCTAGCCCCCAAGCTGTGGTATAATCGAGCTGTGTCATATGAATTCATTCGGTCATTGTTTGTCGTTCAACTACAGTGTGCATACGAAATTCATATGGCTTTTTTATCTATAGCTAGTGAAGCTCATATTAAAATATATTGAAATAAGAACAAAGGAGGCTGTTACAATGGATTTTGAAAGAGAGCAGATGGTCAAAAGAATTCAAGAATTTTTAGAAGAACATGGAGCAGAGTATAGCTCTATAGAAATGGCACTCGAAGCAGCTAAAAATAAATGGAACAATGGAGAACTAGAAGCTGATGAACAATGTAAGGCAGCTAATGACAATAAACTCGAAGCGTCTGCTCAATATAATAGGGCGCAATATTGTCATGATGACAAACTGAGGAAGAAGTTTTTAGAAAAAGCTTATCGCTTAGATCCAGACAATTTAGATTTTGCGATGGCCTATTATCTAGAGACTCAACCACTTCATCAGGCATATGAGTCGCTTTCGAAAGTTGAAAAAGATTATTTTAAAAAGCATAGAAAAGTAATTGGAAAGGGCTATGGGCACATAGAAAATCGCCCATATTTTCGGCTTAAGCATGAGTTAATTTTCTATTATGCTGGGCAAAAACTATTACGCAAGGCTATTAAAGAAGCAAAAGAGTCTCTAAAATTAAATCCTAACGATAATCTTGGCGTGCGATATCTATTGATGATCTGTTATGTCTTAATAGCTGATTATCAAAGCGCAAGGGAATTGTATCGAACTAGTGAGTATAGTGAGCTTGATGATAATTTGACCCTATGCCTCTTAACGGTTAGTGTTTTAGACGGTCGGTTAGATGAAGGCAAAAGGCTTACGAAACAATTACTTAAGATCAATCCTAGCATCACTCAGTTCTTTAACAAAGAGGAGTTTGATGTCTATATGGTTTGCGATAGTATTCCAATAGATGACTATATTCAAAGGAATAGCAAAGAATCCCTAGCTCTGATTTTTGATCAACTTTCAGACCTTTATCTTGGCTCAGATTATCTTTATCAGAAGATTAAAGGATTTTTGGAAGAATTAGATCCGAAGGCCTTTGAACAGCAAAAACATCGGTCAATGATTCCCTTTCGGTCAAGAGAATTAGCTGGCAAAGGTATCTTTAAGAATATTAAGCCGCAATATGTTTATAATTTATTGCTCGCAGGTTTTGAGACGAAAAAGGATTTCAAGTCTGTCAGCAAAAAAGAAATTTTAGCTGTTCCGATGATTGGCAAAGTTATCCTTCAAAGGCTGGAAGAAAATGGGGTGCGTTTTAAAGACAGTTAGCCTTTTTCAAGATAGTCTTGATGAAAGCGAGGATAAGTAATGGATCATAAACGTGAGAAGTTACCAGTGTTTGGTGTAGGTCCAGTCTATGTTTTGACCTGCTTACTGCTAACTTTACTTGGGCTTTATTTGTGGAGGTATAATTATTTAAGCTTTGGGGATTTAATGCAGTTGAAAGCTTTTTGCTATTCTTTAGGCTTTCTTTCTATCCTCTTAGGACTATATTTATGGCTAGAGGCAGTTGTGGTTCAAAAAATAAATAAAAAGGTAAAAGAAGATCAGTTGATCACTGATGGGGTTTATGGAATTGTTAGGCATCCTGTCTATTCTGCTTTTTTCTTTATCTTAACCGGCTGTTTGTTGTTAACTGGAAACTGGTGTTTGCTCATTCTACCCCTTGTTTTTTATCTTTTTTTGACCTGGCTAATGCTACAAACGGAAGAAAAGTGGCTAAGAGATAAATTCGGAAAAGAATATGACGATTATTGCAAAGAAGTTCATCGAGTTATTCCATTTTTCAGGAAAAAGAGGAAAGAATAAGGGTCAATTCTCATTTAACCTCACTATTGGGTTAAGACAGATGCAATCGCTTCGGGAGATCTTGTAAAAGAAGGACAGTGGAACCTAGAGCTTATCGAAGTGAATAAGCTGATAGACAATTTTTAGAGAAATAGTTCCCCCTTGTTTTACTGAGCAATAATGAAAGCGCCCATGGCCTTTAGAGAGACCGTGGGCGCTTTATGATAAGGAAATGAATCATTTAGCTTACAATTTGTGAGGATGCTTCGTCACTATGGTTATAGCAAGGGCATCTGGACCGGTATGTGTAGCGACTACAGGACTGGTATAGCAAGTCACTGAAGGAACTGAAGGGAAGCGTCTGTGAGCTTCTTCAATGATACTTTTGTTAAAGTCGTTTAAACCAGCATGAGAAAAATCGATACAAACTAGATCATCTCGAATGTCATCTAGTTTATCCATTAAATTCTCAAATTCTTTTTGCAGTTTTTTAGTTCCTCTGACTTTGCTGACAATATTAATGCCATTTTCATCTAAAGAAAGGAATAGCTTAATATTGAGCAAGTTGGCTGCAAAGCCTTGCACTTGACCTATCCGCCCTCCCTTAATTAAATTCTTTAATTCAAGTACATCCAGCCGCAAATGAAGACCTGCTTGAACTTCTTTTACTGCTTTAACGATTTCATCGACGCTAGCACCGTCTTTAGCTAATTGTCCAGCACAGAGGACTTGACGAGCTAAGCCCCTAGAAATGGAATGCGAGTTAATAATAGTGATATTCCCCTTTAACATAGCTTTTGCCTGTTCTGCGGCTTGGATAGTTCCAGATAGGCGATCAGAAATTAAAATAAGGACTATAGGGTGGCCTGCTTGAACTAGAGGATCAAGAACGTCAATAAAACGTCCCAAGCTCGGTTGAGCGGTTTTGGGTAACACAGGGCTTTTAGCCATTTTCTTGAGGAATTCTTGTTTAGTGATATCTATACCATCTACATAACTTTCACTAGCTATATTTATGGTTAGTGGAACCTCTTTGATATCTAGGTCTCGAATTTCTTCTAAGCTTAGGTCAGCCGTTGAATCGGTGACTATTTTTACTTGAGGCATCGATAACACTCCTTTCATCTTTTCTAGTTTAACATATTTTTTTTAATGGCCAAATTTTTTAATCGTCAAAATTTGAGTAATCTATCTATTGTTTTCTTGACAGGAAAAGCTTGTTGCTGGAATAGCTTTAAAGATAAAAGTAAAAATTCTTGGTGGATTTTAGAATGAACTTAGCCACTCAATTGTGAAAAAAAAAGACGCCATGTAAATTT
>NZ_QXPZ01000059.1 GCF_003664595.1 Atopobacter sp. AH10 | reverse complement strand
ATTTTCCCGGATGAAGGTAACTCTTATCCGAAAGAATCGGTCATTTTTGTGCTTTATATGGCAGAGACAGACTACAGTCTGTCTCTTTCACCAATATCAAAAAGTATAGAGCCCTTTTTCTGATGTTAGCCACTGTTGAATCCTGAATTCCCCAACCAATAACGAGCTTAAGTCGTACAAATCCTAATTTTATGGTGTTTG
>NZ_QXPZ01000006.1 GCF_003664595.1 Atopobacter sp. AH10 | reverse complement strand
TCCCCCGAAGAAGAGTGATTTTCTCTAAAAAATTTACCAACAACAAAATTTGACAAAGTGCCGAGAAAAACAGCACGAAATTGGTAGGACATACCCGTCCCTTCCCCTTTCGTGCTGTTTTGTTATACCGTGTAGCTTGTGGATAAGTCAGTAGCCTTAGCCCAACTCATTTTATATGCACTAGCTTTATATCTATTATATTAGACTAGTACCAACCTCTTAATTTCATCACGTCGGCAATTTTCTTCACTGAATTCATGAAGGCTGCTTGACGATAAGTCACTTGGTAGGATTCTTTCAACTGATTGATTGCATCAAAAGCTTGACTCATCTTTTGATGTTGACGTTCAAGCACCTCTTCTTCTGTCCAATAATAACCCGCTACATTTTGAACCCATTCAAAGTAAGAAACTAAAACGCCACCTGAATTAGCTAAAATGTCCGGAACTACATCGATTCCTCTATCAATAAGGACTTTCTCAGCTTCACTAGTCGTTGGACCGTTTGCACCTTCTACGATAACTTTTGCATGGATAGTTTGGGCGATTTCTGTCGAAATGGCATTTTCTAAAGCGGCTGGGATCAGAATATCATATTCTCCCTTCCAGAAATCTTCTTCAGAAATTTCTTGTGTATTTTCACCAAAGCCCATAATTTTATGGTTAGCTTCCTTATATTGGCTCAACTTGTCATAACTAATCCCATTCGGATCAAATAGAGCTTTTTCATCAATATCTTTAACCGCAACAATTTTAGCACCCATTTTTTCCAAATGTTTCGCTGCAAATGACCCGACATTCCCATAACCTTGCAAGCCAATTTTAGCTCCTTCAATAGATATACCTTTTTCTTTAGCAATTTTGCTCGCTATAATAGCAATCCCTAGACCTGTCGCTTCATTCCGGCCTAAAGAACCAGCAAATTCTACTGGTTTCCCTGTAATCACACCTAAGTTAGCATGGCCTCCAGATAGGGTAATATATTCATCCACCATCCAAGACATGATTTGCCCATTTGTATTAACATCTGGAGCTGGGATATCTTGTTTTTCGCCAATATACTTATGAATTCCTCTTATATAACCTCTTGATAGACTTTCTAATTCACGAGCTGACAATTGTGATGGATCACAGATCACGCCACCTTTGCCCCCACCATAAGGAATGCCAATAACCCCACATTTGAAAGTCATCCAAAGAGAAAGAGCTTTTACTTCATCCAAGGAGACATTTGGGTGAAAACGTATGCCACCCTTACCTGGCCCAATGGCTGTATTATGAACGGAACGGAAACCCTTAAAGACCTTAATTTTCCCGTCATCCATTTTAACTGGAATAGAAACTTCGATCACTCGTTGTGGTTCCTTTAATAGTTCATAGACATTGCTGTCTACTTTCAATAAATCGCAAGCTTCTTTCAATTGCTTTTGCGCATTAATCAATGGATTTAGATTGTCGCTTTTTGGCATATGGATACCCTCTTTTCCTTTTATTCAATGAAAGCTAAAAAATCAAAATCAGACAATTAGGCATGAAATTTTAATTGATTAGTTATCAATCCATATCATACCACAAGTCAAGTGATACTCTTACTATTTTTTAATAAATTATTTCTATTCTTCTTTTTCCTTTATTAGTTAATAATTCAACAATTTCTTAAAAAAAAGCTTACATTTTCTGAAAAAAGTAGTATGATAGATGAGGAGTTTATCATAAAGGGAGCATTCGCTCGAAAAGGAAGTGAATCATGTCAGTTTCAAATTTACTATATACTGATAACAGGTCCACCATCATTGAAGAAATCAGTATTTTAAAAAAAATATTGGATGAGACCACCCAACAAATGGTCGGTCCAGACGTATTTCATCGCATTCAAGAAATGCTCGAGTGCTCCACTCGAAAAGATACGGCCCAATTGGAAAAATTAGTTACTGCTTTAAGTAATGAAGACATGGTACTCGTGTCACGTTATTTCTCCATTTTGCCATTATTGATCAATATTTCAGAAGATGTTGACTTGGCTGATGAAATTAATCGTCAAAACAATCAACATACTGATTATTTGGGCAAATTATCTCAAACTCTCGATTGGATTGCCAGCTGTGAAGAAGCCCAAGAAATTTTAGAAAAGGTTCACGTCGTTCCTGTTCTAACTGCCCACCCAACACAAGTCCAACGCAAGACTGTCTTGGAACTCACCAGTAAAATCCATGACCTCTTGAGGAAATATCGCGATGTGAAAAGCGGAGTGGTCAACAGTGATAAATGGCACGCTGACTTGAGACGTTTTATCAAAATCATCCTCAAAACCGATATTATTCGCGAAAAACAACTCAAGGTTAAAAATGAAATCACCAACGCTATGGCCTACTACCCCAACTCTCTCATTCCAGCCGTTACTAAATTCACGATGGAATACAAACGTTTGGCCAAAGAAAAGGGGCTAAATCTCGATCTAGCTAAACCAGTTACTATGGGCATGTGGATTGGAGGCGACCGAGATGGCAACCCATATGTCACCGCTGAAACCCTCCAATTATCCGCCAAAATCCAAAGTGAAGTTATTTTGTCTTATTACATTGAAAAGCTAAATAATCTTTATCGTTCCTTATCCTTGTCAACCAGTTTGACCAAGGTTAGCAAAGAAGTAGAGGCTTTAGCTAAGATTTCACCTGATCACTCCATTTACAGAGAGAAAGAACCTTATCGAAAAGCACTCAAATATATTCAGCTTAAATTAGAAGAAAGTTTGCGTGTCTTAACCCATACAGATCCAAAAAACAGCTCCCCTTTGTTTGCTGGTGACTCTGGTCAATCTTTAAGCAGTTATTCCTCTGCTGATGAGTTCAAGAAAGACTTAATCGTCATTCGAGACTCTTTAATAGACAATGGGGATGAAGACTTATTAACCGGTGACTTCAACGAACTCCTTCAAGCTTTAGATATTTTTGGCTTCTATTTGGCTACTATCGACATGCGCCAAGATTCCAGCATTAATGAAGCTTGTGTGGCTGAATTGCTAAAGAGCGCTAAGATTGTTGATGATTATTCTTCTCTTTCTGAAGAGGAAAAAATCAAGGTTTTACTGAAAGAATTAAGCGAAGATCCACGCTATCTATCTGCTACTCAAGTGGAAAAATCCGCCCTACTTAAGAAAGAACTTGCCATCTTCCAAACGGCCAGATATCTAAAGGATACTTTAGGCGAAAATGTCATCAAGCAACATATCATTTCTCATACAGAAAGTGTTTCTGACCTCTTTGAATTAGCTATTATGCTAAAAGAAGTTGGGCTACTTGACCCTCAAAAAGCTCGTGTACAAATTGTTCCTCTTTTTGAAACCATCGAAGACTTAAATAATTCACAAGCCATCATGGCTCAATATTTGGATAATGAGATGGTTCGTCAATGGGTATCGAGCAATAATGGCTACCAAGAAATTATGTTAGGCTACTCTGATTCGAATAAGGATGGGGGCTACCTCTCCTCTGTTTGGACTTTATACAAGGCTCAAAATGATTTAACCCAATTAGGGGACAGCCGTGGTATTAAAATCACCTTTATTCATGGTCGTGGCGGTACGGTCGGTCGTGGTGGTGGCCCATCCTACAAAGCGATCACCTCTCAACCTCTAGGCTCTATCAAGGATCAAATCCGCTTAACCGAACAAGGGGAAATCATCGAAAACAAGTATGGGAATAAAGATGTTGCTTACTATAACCTAGAAATGTTAGTTTCTGCTAGCATTGATCGGATGCGTCCACAAAAGAATCCTCAATCAGCATCTCTTCACGATTTCTCCAACATTATGGATACTATTGTGGCAGATTCTAATCGTATCTATAGAAAACTCGTCTTTGATACACCAGCTTTCTATGACTATTTCTTCGAAGCAACACCAATCAAAGAAATATCTAGTCTCCATATTGGTTCACGTCCTGCCGCTCGCAAAACCATTACTGAAATTTCAGGTTTACGAGCTATCCCTTGGGTCTTCTCTTGGTCTCAAAGTCGGGTCATGTTCCCTGGATGGTACGGTGTAGGTTCAGCCTTCAACCATTTCATTAAGGCAAAAGAAGGAAACTTAGCTATTCTCCAAAACTTATATCAAAATTGGCCATTTTTCCATGCGATCTTGTCAAATGTCGACATGGTTTTATCCAAATCCAACATGGAAATTGCTTATCAATATGCTCAATTAGCTCAAACTGAAGAGGTTCGTCAAGTCTATGACATCATTCTCAAAGAATGGCAATTAACGAAAGAAGTTGTCTTAGCCATTTCCAAGCACGAAGATCTGCTAGAAAATAATCCTTCTCTTAAAGCGAGCCTCAATTATCGTATCCCTTACTTCAATGTCCTCAACACCATTCAAGTCGAATTAATCAAACGACTTCGTCAAAACAAATTGGATGAAGACTATGAAAAATTAATCCACAATACGATTAACGGGATTGCTACAGGTTTACGCAACTCAGGTTGATAGCCAATCCTCTTTCAAGAGATTGGTCAATCGTCTTTAGGACACTATTCCTCTGAGTGTGATCAAAAATCTCTATATTACTAGCTCCGAACTCGTCAATAAAAAGGTCCTCTGATTCACCTTCAGAGGGCTTTTTTTCATGAGAGATGCTTCCTCTTTTCTTATTGCGCCATTCAAGGGGCTCTTATCTCAACAAGTCCTTGGGGAAATTTTCTAAGCTCTTGCTCGGCTCATCTATAGCGTTTTTTGGCACTTTGTCAAATTTTGTTGTTGGTAAATTTTTTAGAGAAAATCACTCTTCTTCGGGGGAGTGGTTTTTATATTAAAGATGATATTTATCCTACTTTTCCCTAAACAAGCTCATCCCTATTAAAGGTACTCTTGTCGTAGAGCGTTTATTGGATAAAGTAGAAGTGCGTGTGACCTTTACACAGCTACTGACAAGCGATTCATTTTTAAAAAGCATCTCTTCTTCAAGTGCTCGAAATTGCGAAAGCCGTAGGCGGTCTTCTTGATGGTTTTTATTTGATTATTCCACGCCTCTAAATGACCGTTGTTATAAGAGTAACTATAGGCGTTGAGAATGAATTCCTTATACTTATTAAATGTCTTTAAAGGCCTGTTAAAGTGTCTAAGAGCTCCTTCGAGTTTGTAAGAAAGTAAATGATCCAACGGATATTTTGACAATCGTTTGAAAATGAAGAGACCTTCTTGATAAATATCATAAGCCTTCTTTAAGATATCAGAATAGCTTAATAGCTGTTCAACGACTTGAGATTGATTGAGTAAACCTTCAAATAATGAATAATTTTTATATTCACTTTGCTTGAGTTCAAAACGATTTTTGATCAGTAATTTCCAATAACGCTTAATCCTTCTATAGCCTTTCTTATCTTCTGAATTTCCTTTATTTAATTGATTCATTATTTCTATTCTGACTTTAGTAAAGGCTCTTGCACAATGCTGAATAATATGGAATCTATCTAAGATAATTTTTGCATTTGGAAACACTTTGCTCACTAAAATCATATAAGGTGAGTAGATATCCATAGTCACTGTTTTAACTTGTAGCCTGACAGATTCTGGATATTGAAGGAAATAATGCGTAAGAAACTGTAGTTTTCTATCTGGTAATATATCCATTGGTCGATGAGTTTTGGCATCGCTAAAGATAAAACTCATCTCATTAGGTGAACCATTAGCTGCATTGAATTCATCAAAAGACAAATGATGAGGGAGATAAGATTTGTGTTTTCTAGGCGTAGGTAAATCCTTATCTAGCACCCTAACAACCGTTGAAGGTGAAACATTGACTTGTTGAGCAAGGTCTTTCATGGAAATGTTTTTAGTTAGCTCCATCAAAATTTTACGACGAATATTTTCTGATATATTACAGCCTTTTTTAATGAAGGATAGCTAAGGAAGAGCAGTATGCTGACAACCTTTGCAAAGAACACGTTGTTTAGTCGCACGAAGTGCCGTTTTATAGCCATTGGTTTCTAAAAGACGGATAGTAGCGACACTTGTCCCATGCTTTATCATATTCTCTCCACCACAAGAAGGGCATTTAGTTTCGTTGAAAGGAGCATATCCCTGCAATAAAATTACTTGATGCCCGAACTTGTCTTTTGTAATGGTCTTAAACCCTATAGACGGAAATTGAATTTCATTTGGGTCTATCCCAAAAAGTTGATTTATTTCTAAAGATTGCGTATGATTGGTGTCACAAGGCATATCTAAATTCCTCCCTTTTAGTGTCGTAACTTAAGTATAGAGGAATTTGGATGTGCCTTTCTATCTATACTTAGTTGTTGGTGAATGTAACGAGCACTGATGAATAAAAGCTCAGTATGACCGAACTGAAGGAAAGAGTCCTTCATCGGGAGCAGCGTAAAAGGAAGTCAAGCGAATTACTTGCTGTGCCGAAAGGCTTACAGCAAGTTTGAGACTGACTAGCTGGGAGACCAAGGCTCCCAGCGGTCCCGCTGCATTTTCCCGGATGAAGGTAACTCTTATCCGAAAGAATCGGTCATTTTTGTGCTTTATATGGCATAGACAGACTACAGTCTGTCTCTTTCACCAACATCAAAAAGTATAGAGCCCGTTTTTTACTATTCTAGCTTTGTCTCTTTTTTACTGCTCATCATTGACATCAGCTTTCTTATGAACTATATTGTTAGTGACCTGTGCCTTGCGTGTTTACTATCTCTTATCACATATTTCCCATCATCTAATCACAAGGCACTCAATCTACTTTAAGCAAATGGAGGAGCTTTTCATGTTAAAAAAATCCGTTTATCGAACACTCGGTCTTAGTCTCATTAGCCTCTTAGCCTTAAGCGCTTGCCAAACAGATTCATCTAGTGACCTCTCAACGTCATCAGCTGAAAAGACTGAAGCCGCAGAAAAAATTCCAGTTAAATCCGTTAAAGCGAACAAGTCAGAAAATTCTTCAAAGCATGAAGAAACCAAACACCTGTCTAACAAATCTAAATCTAGTCAGACTTCACCAAAAGAAGCTAACAGCAATATCACCAAACAAGGAGGCTCTACTAGTCATTCTAAAACTTTTAATCTGACTAAACTTTTCAAAAACTCTCCCTCAAGCAATGAGCCTACGCAAAAGTCTACTAAAGAGATGAAATCCAGCGATAAAAATAACGTAGCTACAAGTAAAGGCAAGCAAACAAGCCCTAATAACAATCCAAACAACTCTAATCCACAATCTCTCCCCTTTGCTCAAACGAATGATAAGAATCAAGCTAGCAAAAATAAAAAACTATCAAAATTATATCAAGATGTTTTAGATCACTTAGATCACTATGAATTTAATAAAGATGCCAAACCAGAAGACGTCCATTATAGCTATGCCTTGGCTTGGATGACTCCATCCGATACGCCTCAACTTCTTGTCTCTCAACAAAGCAAATTCGGTATGTCCTATCTGAAAGTTTTTTCTGCTAACGACGATTGTAGTCAAGTATTGGTTAACGATGATATCATCCAAGTTGGTGTAGCGCCTGCTGGAGGCTTTAGAGGGGACGTTTCGCAAAGTGAAAAAGATCATGCTTTAATTTATACCAGTTTTTCTTCTGGCTCTGGCCAAACTAGTGTTGAAAAGCTAACCCTTGTACCACAGAAAAATAAGCTGGAAGTAAAAAAAGAAACTTTATGGGAAGGTATTATATCTGACCTTTCACCAGACGATTATAAATCCACGGCCTTGAATTTTGTCGACATTTCAGATAAAAGTTCTCTTGAAGAGCTACTGTCCTCAACAAATCGTTCGTCAAAAAAAGCTGCTAGCTCGCCAGATAAAACTAAGTCCAATTCGAGCAATGAGGGGGCAAAGGCAACTGATAACTCCAAAGAACAGCTAGTAGAAGCGGAACGCAATGCCGGTAAATCAGTCGTCTCAGGAACAGTAAAAGTCTTTAACCATAAAGAAATGGTCGCTTATCAAAACGAAAATCCTAATAATTTCCCAGATATGGGTCAAAAATATGTTGTCCTTATTTTAGACCAAGCCACCGATTTGAAGATGCATTCAGGTGGAGGCCCCGGCTATTCTACTCACAATGTTTCCCTCATTAAACTGCCTGATACTATGGCTAATTACGATGGTCAACACCTTACCATCAGTTTTAGCTCAGATGACGGTTACTGGCAATCTGATGCTAGCCTGCCTATGGATGCCCCTCGCATGAATCAAGTGAAGTTATTGCAATAAGCTTCCATTGCTCGTCATTCAGCCTACGCCACTTATATAGACATTGCTGCAACACGCAGTCCATTCCAGCCCATTTGAATTCTGTTGGAACTATTTCAAATAGATTCCATCAAGAATTAGCCAAACTGATTAATATAGCTAGAGTGCCCCCGAAAGTTGGATCTAAGCATCCACTTCCGAGGGCACTCTATACGTTTCACCGTCAATTCAACGGCCTTATTAAAAAACACAACAAAGAATAATTAGTCAGGCTACTTTCTCTACTTTTTACAGCCATTTTTATTTATCCTTTAGGCAGCTTCTTTCTGTTCTAGATTATAGTACTTGGCGTAAGTGGTTGGCCGTTTAAGCAATTCTTCATGACTACCTGAGTCTTCCACTTCCCCATCTTTCATGACGATAATGTGATCAGGATTCAATCGATTGATCATTCGGTGAGATACCGCAATAACCGTTTTATCCTTAAAGGCTTCTCGAATACATTGATCAATTTCATTCGCATTTTGCCGGTCTAAATTAGATGTAGCCTCGTCTAAAATAAGAATCTCTGGTTCAGCTACGATAGCCCGAGCTAAAGCAAGGCGTTGTAACTGACCCCCCGACATTTTTTGATTACTAGACCAAATCCCTTCATCCAGCCCATTAGGCAAGGAGTCAATAAATTCTTTTAAATTCAATCGTTGGCAAAGATCCATTAATTCCTCGGTCGACCATGGCTTCTTCGCCGCTAATAGGAGATTTTCACGAATAGTTCCGCTAAACAAGGCACTATCCTGTAAGACAAAGGCAATTTTCCGTCGCCATTCCGCCAATGAATAGGCTGATATATCCTGTCCATTCCAGGATATTTGACCTTCTAAAGGTTGGTACAGCCCTGCAATCAATTTTAACAAAGTCGATTTCCCTGACCCAGAAGCCCCTACGATAGCAGTTATTTTACCATGAGGAATTTCTATATTAAGATCTTTGACCTTGCCTTCATTTTCTTCTTGCAGTGGGCTAGCCGTTTGGTCTTGTCCCCAAACTCCCTCAAACAAGGCATGATGCGCTTCTTCTATTTGCCCATACTGAAAACTTAGCCCTTGGGTAGCCAAATTACTGTCTGTCGGATTTTCAGGTAAGAGCTCACCTTCATCCAACTCTTCGTTTGGCAAAGAGTTGATTGCTGTAACAATATCAAGGCTCCCATGACATCTCTTGATATTAGAAACATCCATCAAAAGATTCGTTAAATAGTCAGGTAGGACGGCTGAATAAATGTAGAAACTGATTAAATTAGCCATAGAAAGCGAATGCCGATTCACCATATAAGCTCCGCCTATTAAAACACCCGCCGTTAAAAAACTAGCACTGATTTCTACACTGGTCTTTAGAATGACATTATAGCCATTCTTTTTCAAAGCAGCCTTAAAGTACTGACGAAAGACCTCACGTCCTCTACCGATCTCTTCGGACCTTTGCCCACTTGCTTTAACATAACGAAGATTGTTCGCCCTTTCTGCTAAGTAGGCCGTCATTTTGGACATTTGATTTTGTAGGAGATAACCTAGTGAATAGGCTCTTTTATTAGCAAAAACAATGGTTACAGCCTGTAAAAGGAAGAAAGGCAGAGTTAAGAGCGATAAGAACAAGCTCTTTCTCAGCATGCCAAAAGTCATAAACAAGCAGGTCAATAAATCCGTCAATAAATAGGTGAAATTGACTAAGAACATACTAGCTTCCCCTGAATCATCTGTCACCCGAGAAATCAAACGTGATGGGCTGAATTTTTCAAATACCGCAAGTGGAAGAGATAAAAACTTGCTAAAAGTTTGCTTTTCCAAGCGACGATCAAACTGATATCTCACCCAGATAGGATAAACAGAAAAGAATTGCGTCAAACCTAATATCACTGAAAAAATAGCATAACGCGTCACTAAGCTTTTATCAAAAATCTTCCCAGCTGCAATTTCCCCCTCCAAATTAGGCAAAAGAGAGACTAAGAAAGAACTATAAGCATCAATAAGGGATGCAAATATAAAATGCCACCAAGGTAAACGGACACTTCTAATGAACTTCCAAAAACGTTGATAGGACTGATACTGTTGTCGGTCTTTTTTGAATATCACGATCTTACGCCCCCCATTCTTCTGCGACTAATTTGGCATAAAGGTTACAGTTAGTAAGTAAATCTTGGTGCTTACCTGTTTGAACGAGTTTCCCTTTATCTAAAACAATAATAGATTCAGCATTGACAACAGACTTCAAGTGGTGCGACACCATCACAACTGGATAAGTCTCAGCCAAATCGTCTATAACTCCATTAATCGTTGCTTCACTTTCTGGATCTAAATGAGATGTTGCTTCATCTAACAAGAGTAATTTCCGCTCTGGATCCTTTAATTGCAAGATAGCTCGAGCCAGGGCTAATTTTTGCCTTTCCCCACCAGATGCATTCCGTCCAGCTTCTGCCATTTGACTATCTAAACCATCCGATAGCTTATTGAAGAATTCATCTAAATCGACCTGATGAATGACATCTAATAACTCTTGATCGTCCACTTCATGATGAACACCATAAGTCAAATTAAAGCGTAAACTATCGCTAAATATTTCCACTTTCTGAGGAACATAGGCGAAACATTCCCTATAGCGATCTAAATCAAGATCCCCTATATCGGTCTGATCCAATTGAATCTTCCCTTTAGAGATAGGGTAAAATCCCAATAAGCTATTCAAAAAGCTAGATTTTCCAGAACCAGAAGGCCCGACAATAGCCGTTTTACCCTTAGGAGAAATTTCAACATTAATTCCTTCTAAGACATTTCTACCACCCAACTGAACTTCTAAATCAGAAACACGGATAGGTAAATCGGCTGGAGCTTGCTTTTTACCCACAGCTTCTTCATCTAAAGCTAAAATTTCTGAAACACGCGCCACTGAACTTTGAGCATCTTTTAAGAAAGTCCACTGACTCAATATCTGATTAAGATTCCGGTAGAGCATTTGAGATATCATGAAATACGAAATCCAAGTCGCTAATTTTAACTCTCCACGATGGATCAAATAGACCCCATAAAAAATAGCAAATACCCTAGCAGCCAATAGTAAAAGATAATCCAATACGGCAAAGATATAAGACACTCTTTCCATTCTAAATAATTCGTCATTATAGCTTTCAATAGCTTGGGCGCCCTTATCTAATTTTTCTTTCTCTTTGACATAGGATTTAATTAAAGGAACATTGATCAAAATTTCTGCTAAATACTCCGTTAAGCGGGACAAACGATATTTCAAACGGTACTGAATCTTATAATCAATACGTCCCTCCAAAATACGCAAAATCAATAGAAAAGGAATGAGCACAAGTTGGCAATAGACTAGCTTTTTATTGTAAGAAGAAATCAAAGACAATTTCGTATAAGTCGCATATAAAGCTGTAATCGTTGTAATGGTGATAGTAAAAAGAAATTCCCCTAGATTAGAGGTATCTGCACTTGTCCGTGAAATTAATTCATTAGGATTCAACTTTTCTAAACTTGGGATAGACAAATTGACGCACTTCTCCCAAATTTTTTCACGATAACGGCATATAATATCACTTAAAACATAGGTCTTTAAAGCATAGGACACGATACTAACTGCCCCACTAGCCAACAAAATACCAATCCCGACCATAACCGTATGTTGTGTCAAGTGACCTTTTTCAAAGTATTTTTGTTGATAATCGGGGAAAATAATACTCACTCGAGAATTAAGCATTGATATAGCGATAGTCCCTATTAATACTAGCCAAGGCATTTTAATAGAAGTTAACGTTCGCCAAAAAGTCTTAAAACTGATTTGTTTTACCACCACATCCTGATCCTCTTTTATATTTATACTCAAGTTTGTCTACCTCCTGACATCTAGGATCCGCTCAGTTTTTGACAACTGTTTCATCCCAGTTATTGTTTTCACTGACTGATACCTTTAAGCCGGCCGTAATTCTTTCATCGAATGAAGAATTTTCAATTCTTAAAAATATCTTAATCAATTTATTAGGAGATATGGTATCACAGTTCATTCTCATAAGCAATCTGTTTTTTATAACTTTTTTTGTGAATATAAGCACTATCAAAAATGCACTAGGCTAACAATAAAGCAATTCTATTGACCTTTTCTGATGTTTGTTTTCATTTGTTCTATTCTCTTTTATTTTATACATCATTATTTTATTCTTTATACTAATAGGGGAGTAAATTTACCCTTTTCCTCTATAAACTAAAAACTTTGTCCCAGTCAAGTGATCCCAATCATTGCACATCCTATCATCAGTGTTCCATAAGTAACTTCACTAGCTATCGACAGTGCCGTGCGCCATAATCAACCCCATTAGCTATCTTTAGTGCTCCATAATCAACTGAACTTTCTAGCGTCAGCGCTTAATAATCAACTGAACTTTCTCTATTACATAAGCAGTCTATCTACCGCTTACTGCCTACAGCCCATCCTGTTGATCCCCTACATGTTCCAGACAAGGCAATCAACTTCAATGGAATTGGCCACAAACTGCCTGCATCAACAGTTCACCGTGTTCTCAAACCACTTCATTGCAGATAAAAAGCCACAGCTATCGTACTTTTCATTCGTACAATCGCTGTGGCTTTCACCATTTCAATTTAATGCTATCCCTTTTTAACCACCTGTCACAAAGGAGAGCAAGTCTCTATTCATGCGCTTTATCTAGCTTCCAACCATATTTTTCTGGAAATAAAATTCCAAGCCATCACTAATACTGTCGCCAATATTTTAGCTAAGACATAAAAAAGTCCGCATTTTTCAACAAAAAACCACATGAAAAATTGGTTCAAGGCTAAGCCGATCAAGGATAAGACAAGGAAAAGACTAGCCTCTTGATGCCGTTGCTCTTTGCCAAAACGACTTGAAAATACATAGCGCATACTCGCCAAATAATTGAAAATTGTCGATGCAATGAAAGATATAGCTGCCGCTAGAAGATAATTGATCTGACAAACTTCCACCAAAAAGCTTAACAAAGCAAAATCAATTAGGGTAGCCATTACTCCCACCATACCGAATTTGATTATTTGCTGTAACAATTTCATTCCTATAACATCCTTACTTTTATCTGGTCAAATTTCTCTATGACTTTAAGCAAAGTTTCAAGCTCATCGTCATCTTTTTGTCCCATTGGCCTTTTAGCTTACTTTCATGCATAAGGCCAGACTTTAAGAAAATCCCCGACTAGTTTTCAACTGGGCTATCCTTTTGCCCTATATACCCCTTTTTTCCTGCATAATCCATCAGAAGGCACAAGCCTTGAACCGCTATTGGGATCAGCAAATAAACGTGAGTAAATGTGTATTGGGCTTTAGCTTCCCACCCAATATGAAAAATATTGGTTCCAATGAAGAATAAGCTGATAAAGAGAAAAATATCTTTGAGTAGAGGATTTTTAATCTTTCGATACGACCATCCCGTAAAGGCGGTAAGCCCATATATAATCCATACCAAAGCCTGTAAAAAGATCACTAGGCCTTTATAAAGAACCCCACCATTATAAATACTATTCAATATTTTAGTAAAAGTAACAGAAGCAGGAGATCCAATAGGTCCAGACCAGATCGATTGGAAAGTCGGTTCTAACCAAGTCGATAACCATTTTTTACTAAAAAAGATAAAGGAACTTCTAGGATGAGACAAGCGATAGTGAATAATTTTTCGCAAATCTCTTTTACCAACAGCTTTCATTTGTTCAGGATCGTTTTTATACTTTTCATAAGTAGAAACATTATAGCCATTGTACCATCCTGGAAATCTTTGCTGCCCATCTTGAAGCCCCATAGCTAAATGGTAAGTCGGAGGCATACCCTGATTAAGGGAATAGCCACTAATCGATTCGTAATAGGCGACCACTCCCTTATTAGCTCCAATGAACATCACAAGCAGTAAGGAAGCTTGGACAAATGGCTTCCATGACCATCTCTTTAATGCCTCTAATAGATAGACAATCAACATGGCTATGACTGCTATTTGGTAATTCATCCTGACTAAAGCGGCCAATACGAGTAGGATCGAACTAGCTAGCCCAAAAGCCATGCGCTTATCCAGGCGATAACGTGCAAAAGCATATAAAGAAGCCGTTAAGAAAAAGATTGCTGGCGTACTACCATAAACGTGCATGATAAAGAAGAGCATAGGAACAAAAGCAAAGGATAGGAGCGTCAAATATTTCATAAAGAGATGTTCCCTATCAAAAAACAATTGGCATAATTTAAAAAGGAAATAATGGCTGCCAATGGTCAACAGTAAATATACCCCTCTAATAAAACGAATAGAAGGCACAACTGAAAGTATTAACCTTTCAAAAGTCACTAGTCCTAATTGATGAGGATACTCTTTTAAATACCCCAACAAAGACTGATAGTTCGCATGATTGATCTCCATGGCTCCCCAATAGACAGATGAAGCATCAGCCTTTAAAAAAGGCTTCGAAAAGCAAATTACATAGAGTCCAAAGCTAAACGTTACAAGCGCTAAAATGGTCCAAAGTCTACCTGTCGATATCTTCTTTAACCACTTGGCTGATACTAATAAGCACGTCCCCACTATAAGCATCCCTATCCAGGCCTTATAGCTCCCCCATACAAAACGCCCATCTTCACTATATATCAAAGAGACCTCCGCTCTTACAAAGAGGTAAGAAAAGGCCGCCAATCCAGTAAAAAAGGCTAGTAAATAAAACACAAATTGATTCGCAAATTTTTCAAATTTTTCTAGTTTATCTTTGTTGATCATCATAACTTCCTTTACTTAAATGATTTAATACTTCTTTAATGCCATAACGCGGTCTATGCTTGCTTTCAAGATATATTTTCCCTATATATTCCCCAATAAGTCCAATCGCACTAATCTGTATTCCACCCAATAGCCAAATAGAAGCCACTATACTGGTCCAACCAGAAACAACTTCCCCTCTAAAATATTGGACAAGTGCATACACTAAAGCGATTAAACTAACTAAAGACATCATTAGCCCCATATAAGTAATCAACTTAATGGGTCTTATACTTAAAGAGGTGATCCCTTCAAACGCTAAAGCCAGCATTTTCTTTAGAGGATACTTACTTTCTCCGGCCAAACGTTTATGTCGTTCATAATAAACACAACTAGTATTCAGTCCAATCATGGGCACTAGCCCTCTCAAGAATAAATTAACTTCTTTATAGCGACTTAATTCCTCTAAAGCCTTACGATCCATCAAGCGAAAATCAGCGTGATTATATATAATATCTCCACCCAAATAGCTTAGGACTTTGTAGTAAGCTTGTGCGGTCACTCGTTTAAAGAAAGAATCCGCTTCACGATTATTTCTAACACCATAGACAATATTAGCTCCTGCCTGATAGGCTTTTAACATATCGTCAATGGCATTCAGATCGTCTTGCAAGTCAGCATCGATAGAGATGGTCACATCAGCATAGTCTTTAGCTAGCATTAATCCTGCTAAAAGGGCGTTCTGATGTCCTCTATTTCGCGTCAAATTTACTCCCGAAAATATAGCATTTTTTTGATGAGCTTCTTGAATAAGCTGCCAAGTCTTGTCTTTAGAACCGTCGTTAACAAAAAGTATCCGGCTCTCTTGACTAATTTGGCCAGAATCCACTAGCCTTTCATACAATTTCTTTAATTTTTCACAACTAATCGGAAGCATCTCTTCCTCATTGTAGCAAGGAATCACTAAATACAAACATGCAAGCTTAGGCATCTATTCGAACTCCATTCTCTTTCCATAAAAGCGATTATGCTTTCCTCGTTTTCTTCCTAATCGTTTTTGAGTAAACCCTAACTACTGCCCTATTTTTCTCGGAACTTTCACTTGGGTTAGGGCGATCTATCACTCGTCAAGTCCTTCTCGTCTAAAAATTCAACAGACATCAGTTGATTATATCATGCTTTTTTATTCAAAGATAGCCGATCTATAAAGTAGTAGCGCTTGCTTAAACATTCAGCTATTCTTTATAGCTCCCCCTTTTTCCAACTCTTCTAAACAACCATCTTTCATGTTAAAAATTCTATCGCAAATAGCTAAAGTAGAGGCGCGATGTGAAACCAGTAGAATACTCCGATCTTTCATTTCTTCTTTCAAAGCCTTTAAAATAACTGCTTCATTATGGCTATCCAAATTAGAGGTCGGCTCATCTAAAAGAACTAGTTTACTCTTCGTCAGAAAGATACGGGCTAATCCAAGCCGTTGCTTTTCACCAGATGAAAAGTTATCCGCTAATTCTGAAACCCTCGTATCGAGCTGATGATTTAAAGAGCGCACCCTTTCATCCATGGAAGCTTTTCTCAAGGCCTCCCACAAATCTTCATCCGTCGCCATAGGGTTGGCCATAAGGAGATTATCTCTAATGCTACCAGTAAATAGACTAGTTGTCTGAGTCATATAGTCTATATTCCTATAAATCGACTGACTATTCACTTCTTTAATATTTAGCCCATTTAAACGTATTTTCCCTCGATCAGCGTCGAAAAATCTCATCAGTAACTTCAATAGTGTCGACTTCCCACAACCTGAAGGCCCCTTAATGCCTACTTTCTCCTCTGATTTGATCACTAGAGAAATATCCTCTAGTAACTTCTGCCCATCATAAGAAAAAGCCAGATGGTCTACTTCAAGCTTTTCTAAATCAATATCTTGACCTTGTGTCACTTCTTCTATCAGAGGTTTATCTTCTAAAATATCCAAAATTCTTGACCCACTCGCCAAAGTTTGCGATAAAGTGACTCCCAAATTGGCTAAAGCTAAAAATGGGGCAAAACTGGAAAGATATAAAAAGATAGCCATAAAAGCTGCTCCCGCAGAAATTTGCCCTCTTGTAAATAAAGTTACATTCAAAAGAGCAAAGCCCACAATAAGGAAAAGAAGGACTGAATCTATATGCGTTTTCATCGTCATTTCTTGCCTTTTAAGTTGTTTTTGGCAAAACAATAAATTTCGGCTCGTCTTGTCTATTTTTTTTAAAAAGTGACTGCCTTGATCATATTGAATCACTTCTTTTAAGCCCTTGAGTTGGTCTAAAAATAAAGCGTTCAACTGACTCACTTCTTTTCGTAAATGTTCACCAATTAATTTGTTCCTTTTAGCCACACGCATCGGATAAAATACGCTTAAAAGTAATTGCGAAAACATAGCCCCTAGAGCTAAAAGAGGATGAATAGTCCAGAAATATCCTTCCAAAAAGCAGCTGGTCAATAAAGCAATCATTATAGGTGAAATAGTATGGGCATAAAAAACCTCCAGCAATTCAATATCCCCCATAATCAAACTCATCAGTTGCCCAGAATTTTCTCTTTCTAATTTGGCCGGAGCCAGCTTTCGCATGGCATGAAAAACATGATGACGCAATTGCGCTAAAATCCTAAAAGCAATGTAATGGTTACAAAATTGCTCTCCATAACGGAAAAGCCCACGTAAAATACCACAAGCGATTAATAGGTTCACATAGAAGGAAAAATGATGTCCATAAAAAGCCAGTGGACTTGTCACAAGACTTTTAGGTAAAAGTGATAATAGGGCATATCCTCCCCATATACTAATGCCAAAAGATAAGAGAAAACCTAGCGTACCCAAAAATATGGCTACTAGCATAACTGGCAACAAGGGATAAACTAAATGAATGAGTTTTTTCATTATATTGGAATTGGTATACGTTTGCTTCATTAGCCTTTCTCCCCTCTCAAATCCTTTCTAGCTCTATTCGCTACAGTTTTTCTTTCCCTTGTAGTGGGGGCTCCTAAATCGTCAAGTTCGTTCTCACTGATACCATCCCCCAGATCATCAAGCTCTGCCTCACTGGCACTATCTCCTAAATCAACAAGCTCTGCCTCACTGGTGACGTCTTCCAGATCATCAAGCTCTTCCTCCGTTAGATCATCTGTCAAAAAACGATCGATAGCTGTTTGCTCTTGGTAAAGTTTTTTATATAGCCCCTTTTCCTTCATCAGCTGGTCGTGCTGGCCATGTTCTATCAAGTGGCCATGATTTAAAACATAAATATTGCTGGCTTCCTTAACTGTATCCAATCGATGGGAAATATAAACCACTGTCTTTTCCTGTGATAAACGATAAATTTGCTCTAAAATAATTTTTTCTGACGTGCTATCCACATTGGAGCTCGCTTCATCAAAAATATAGACTTGGGCATCAAACAACAAGGCACGAGCTAAACACACCCGCTGAGCTTGACCGCCTGACAAATTCTTTCCTTGCGATAGAATCATCGTCTCCAATCCTTCTCTGGTTTTAAAAAAGTCCAACAAGCCAACCTTTTCAAGTACTCGAATCATTTCTTCTTCCGTCGCCTCTTCCTTCGCTAGGCGTAAATTATTTTTCAGCGTATCTTGGAAAAGATGACCATCATGACTAATCCGAATCACATTTTTCGCTATTTCATCTTTCTTTAATTCTTGAAAAGGCAAATTTCCACAAAACACTTGTCCTTCTTTAGTTTGATACTGACCAGCTAGCAAAGCTGCTAAGGTAGACTTCCCAGAACCTGAAGGGCCAACAATAGCCGTCAGTTGTTGATAGGGAAATTGCATCGTAAGATCTGTTAAGGCTTCGAATCCATCCGCATAGCTATAAGAAAGATGCCTTACTGATAAATCACTCTCTTTTTGATAATCGGCTTCACCGTATGAAAAATCGGTCTTTCTTTTCATCAGGTCTAGGATTCTTTCAGCGGAAGCTATCCCTGTCATCGCAATATGGAAATAGGAACTTAAAGTACGCATAGGAACAAAAAATTCCATAATCAACAAAAGAATGAAAAGCAAGGCATACAAATTCAAGTCTCCTGCTTGATATTGTTTCAAAGACACTAGAGTCCCGACAATCGCTCCTCCATTTCTTTAGCTCTCGCTTGATCTGCCTGGAAAACTTTTAGAGTAGTCATTCCTTCTAAACTATCTAAAAATAAATTACCTACATCGGCGTATTTAGACCAATATTTTCTCTGAACATTCTTGACCATCCTCAAAATAAAGGCTAAGAACAGAGGAATAAGGGGAGACAAAGTAAGCAATACTAAGGCTACTTTAGCTTGTATCGGAAGAATAATCAGAAAAAGAATTAGGGTGGAACATATACAATAATACAATTGCCCGAGATAGAGTCCAAAATAACTCTCTAAATTTTCAATCCCTTCCACACCATTCTGTAAAACTTCTTGACTCGTCATCGTTTCCCTATATAAAGTTCCTAATTCTAAAACCTTTCGATACAAAGACTGCCGTAATTTAATCTTCAATTCCTTCACTAACTCTTGATTGGCTTTCCAAGAATTTCTCAAACTCACTTGTCTCAAAATAAGGGATAAGATGAGTAGAAATCCAGACAATGGAAAAGAAAGTAGCCATTCTCCTTTTAGAAAGAAATTCAAAAAATTGGCCAAAACAGCCGAAAAAACAACATTGGCCAAAAGCTTGCAACAATTATAAGCCAAAGATTGGGCTAAATAAGTTTTTGCCTTCCCACAATAAGCTAATATTTCTTTTTCAATCATGCTAGACCCCTTTCTAGTCGTAAATTTCAAGTACAAGTTAGCCACCCTTTTCTAGCCAACCAGGATTGCCTTTTTATAAAAATGATTCGATTACTAGAGCAATATGGTGATAGCTTTTTTCAATACAAGTGATGGTAAAAACAAACTGAATCGGCTAAATCCTTTGCTCCCTGTTTCTTATAAAAATGATAGGCTGGACTATTCTTTAAACTAGTAAAAAAGCTGCCAGCAACTCCCTCTTGCTTTAATTCTTTGAGCGTTGTTTGATATAAATGACTTCCAAAGCCCTGCCCTTGACAAGTCGGTGAAACAAAGAATTCATCCATATAATAACTTTTTTCTGTCGCATATATCCTTATATGGCCCAACATGGCAGCAACTATTTTCCCGTCTTTTTCCATCACATTCCCATAAAAATGAGGAAAAGTTAGCAATGACTCCAAAGATTGTCGGGCTGTTTTTTCTGTCCACTCCTCATTCCACGGTGGGGCATTATAGACAGATAACATTAACTGAGCTAGAGCTATGATATCAGAATGGACTACTTTTCTAATATTCATGATCAAATCACTCCCTTATATAAAATATCATTCATGTTATCAACCTAATATGAAATGCAACTTCATGCTATTACCCTGTTTTTATAATGATGGGAAAAGCTTCCCTTAGCTTTAACCCCAGCAATAACTTCCCCCAAAATTTTTTCTTGTTAAATAGTCATCTGAACGACTTATTTCAATCCGTCATTCGGTCTGCTTCATTTATTTCTCTAATAAGTCTACAAGGATTCCCTGCAACTAAGCTGTTTTCAGGAATGTCCTTCACCACTACACTGCCCCCAGCTATCACCGTGTTATCCCCAATAGTCACGCCAGGCATTACTTGTACTCCAGCTCCCCATGTAGCTTCTCCTGTTTCTAATTATAAAAGAACGCACAGCTGATATCTTAAGTTCATAGCCATTTAGTTCGAATACCTTGGATCAACGATTTACTTTCCTTCTTTATTATTTGCCAGCTCCTTTCTATTTTGTCAAAAGTAGCTCTATTAGTCTAGCTCATTTCTATCTTGCTGAGCACAATAAGATTAGCTTTGTAGCTACATGTAATAGATGACCCTATCTATAAAATGCCTTAAAAATGCAAGCTTTAACTGTCTAAGCTATTCATCCGACACCGTAAAATTACATTGATATAATTGCATAATCTCTAGTGATGAAAGCTCTTCATCCATTTAGCTAAATAAAAAAGCCTCTGCTATCTGATTTTTAGATAGACCGAGGCTTTTTTGTAAGAACGATATGCTATATTGTAAGTGGTACCAATTGGCTTAAAGTAGCGATATTTTTAAAGAAATTCTAGTAAAAAGGATGGGTAGATTCGTCAAAAAGAAGAACATCTTGCCTTAACCATGTGGGGCATTAACGATTTTACTTTGGCCATATCGATACTTTTATTTAGGGCTTCCTTTCTGTATGAGTTAGTTTTACTCTACAGGAATATAGTCAAAAAGGATAGCTAGCTAGTAGATGCCCACTTACGGCCACGTCATAGAAGATGAGCAACTAATAGTCGCCCGCTTACAATAAGACGAGTCCCCCCTTAATAAAAAAGAGGCTGGTTTCCCAGCCTCTTTTTGTTTGAATCATGATTTAAGCTCATGACTTGTTAAAATGAACAGTTTAAGTCTGTACAAGCTCGCTATTACTTAAATCCCACTCACTGTAACTCAACCCTTTTAAAAGGCCAATAATGACACTCCCAAAAACATCAAGCTTTCAAAAGCAAGTTAGATAGCTGAAGTCCCCCTCAATAATATTAAGGCTACTTCTCATCATCTGTACAAAAAATCAAGAGTTCATTCATTAATCCTTTCTATCGCAGACATCCTTTGTTTAGGCCTAAAACAAGACTACTAGAAAGGATGCCTGATCGATAGTTAGTGGCGAGGATCCTATTAAGTATCATCAAGCAAAGACTTGACATGACTCAATAAAATTAGAGCCTCACTAAATTCTTATCCTTCTTTACGACGAAGAGTTGATACGCCCAATCCTGTAACCATCGTAGCTGTTGCAACAAGGCCTACTACTTCTCTACCTGCTTCACCAGTTTGTGGCAAAGTAGGAACTGTTGGTTCAACTGCTGTCCTATGAGTTGGCTCAGTTACTTTTACTTCTGGTTTGGTTACCTTTGGAATACGTTTTTCAGGAGTCACTGGTTTTGGATTGTTTGGTGTCCGGTCTTCCGGTGTCACTGGTTTTGGATTGTTTGGTGTCCGATCTTCTGGTGTCACTGGTTTCGGATTGTTTGGTGTCCGATCTTCCGGTGTCACTGGTTTTGGATTATTTGGTGTCCGATCTTCCGGTGTCACTGGTTTTGGATTATTTGGTGTCCGATCTTCCGGTGTCACTGGTTTCGGATTATTTGGCGTCCGATCTTCCGGTGTCACTGGTTTTGGATTGTTTGGTGTCCGATCTTCCGGTGTCACTGGTTTCGGATTGTTTGGTGTCCGGTCTTCTGGTGTCACTGGTTTCGGATTGTTTGGTGTCCGATCTTCTGGTGTCACTGGTTTCGGATTGTTTGGTGTCCGATCTTTTCCTTTAACTTTCAATACAAGGAAAGGATTAGGAGTAGCTGGTTTTGGAGCTGGGCAAACATTAGCGCATGGAAGTTCAATAACCACTTTAGTTCTATCGGTGTAAACCACCACTAACTTCCCATTTCCATTATAAATCTTACTGATCCCTCGACCATCCTTACCATCTTTTCCATCTTTTCCATCACGAACAAAGTGTCGGCTAATTTCCTTACCATAGCCATCTTTTACAATGACCCATAAGCCACTTTCTCCATCCGCATTTTTACCAGGAGTCGTTTCAATAGTAGATGATAATCCATCTTTACCGTCTTTACCATCTTTTCCATCACGGACAAATTCACGGGAAGTTTCATTTCCATCTCCATCATGAATGATAATCCATTGACCACTTTCACCTTTTTCATTCTTACCTGGTTCAACTTTAGCTGTAGGGGTCTTTCCATCCTTGCCATCTCGGATAAATTCACGAACAAGTTCCTTGCCATTCTTATCTTCGATGATCAACCATCTACCTAAGTTTCCTTGGCCATCCTTACCAGGTTCTACACGAACTTTTGGTGCTTCACCATCTTTACCGTCTTTTCCGTCACGACCATGATAGATGACTTGACTCTCAACAGTTCCATCTGGATGTTTCACGGTAATTCTTACACCGATTTCTTTGCCGTCTTTATCGAAGACTTTTTCGGTTGAGACAATAGGAGATTTACCATCTTTACCATCCTTACCGTCTTTACCATCCACTCCATCAGCAACAAAATCACGATCTAATTCTTGACCAGTCGCTCTATCACGAATAACTACCCAAACACCAGTTTTTCCTTTAAATGTACCTGGTTCAGTAGTAGCGGTGATGGATTTACCATCTTTTCCGTCCTTACCATCTTTACCATGCTTAATCAGATGAGTATGTGTTGTCCCATTAGCGTGGTGAATAGTGACTTTTAAGCCATCTTTGGTTTCTTCAGACGAAATGTCTGCTGATTTACCATCGACACCATCCGCAATAAATTCACGATCAATTTCTTTTAGTGTTTCACGATCACGAATCACAAGCCATGCGCCTGCTTTACCCTTATGATCTCCTCTTTCGACAGTAGCGACAATCGATTTACCATCTTTACCGTCTTTTCCGTCCTTACCGTCTTTACCATCTTTACCGTTTTGACCGTCGGCACCTTTTTCACCACGTTCACCGCGATCACCCTTGTCACCTTTTTCACCCTTGTCACCATCTTTGATGACAGTTTCAGTGATAGTGCCATCTGGGTTCTTGATGGTAACAGTGTGTGTCCCGTTACCGTTATTCACTACTTTAGCTTCTGGAGACTTACCGTCTTTACCATCTTTGATCACAGTAGTTGTTTCAGTGTAAGTCACGACACCTGTCTTTTCATCACGATGTGGGGTACGTACAGTTACAGTGTGAGTGCCGTTGCCGTTGTCTTTCACGGTGACTTCTGGTGTTAGACCGTCTTTCCCGTCCTTACCATCTTTACCGTCTTTACCGTTTTGACCGTCGGCACCTTTTTCACCACGTTCACCGCGATCACCCTTGTCACCTTTGTCACCATTTTTACCATCTTTGATGATTGTTTCAGTAACGGTGCCATCTGGGTTCTTGATGGTAACAGTGTGTGTACCATTGCCATTGTTGACTACTTTGGCTTCTGGGGACTTACCGTCTTTACCATCTTTGATCACAGTTGTGGTTTCTGTGTAAGTCACAAGGCCTGTCTTTTCATCACGGTGTGGGGTATGTACAGTTACGGTGTGAGTGCCGTTGCCGTTGTCTTTCACGGTTACTTCTGGCGTTAGGCCGTCTTTCCCGTCCTTACCATCTTTACCGTCTTTACCGTTTTGACCGTCGGCACCTTTCTCACCACGTTCACCCTTGTCACCTTTATCACCCTTAGCGCCATCTTTGATGACAGTTTCAGTAACGGTGCCATCTGGGTTCTTGATGGTGACAGTGTGTGTACCATTGCCATTGTTGACTACTTTGGCTTCTGGAGACTTACCGTCTTTACCATCTTTGATCACAGTAGTTTTTTCAGTGTAAGTCACAACGCCTGTCTTTTCATCACGATGTGGGGTACGTACAGTTACAGTGTGAGTGCCATTACCGTTGTCTTTCACGGTGACTTCTGGTGTTAGACCGTCTTTCCCGTCCTTACCATCTTTACCGTTTTGACCGTCGGCACCTTTTTCACCACGTTCACCGCGATCACCCTTGTCACCTTTTTCACCCTTGTCACCATCTTTACCATCTTTGATGACAGTTTCAGTAACAGTGCCATCTGGGTTCTTGATGGTAACAGTGTGTGTCCCGTTGCCGTTATTCACTACTTTAGCTTCTGGAGACTTACCGTCTTTACCATCTTTGATCACAGTAGTTGTTTCAGTGTAAGTCACGACACCTGTCTTTTCATCACGGTGTGGGGTACGTACAGTTACAGTGTGAGTGCCGTTGCCGTTGTCTTTCACGGTTACTTCTGGTGTTAGACCGTCTTTACCGTCCTTACCATCTTTACCGTCTTTACCGTTTTGACCGTCGGCACCTTTTTCACCACGTTCACCGCGATCACCCTTGTCACCATTTTTACCATCTTTGATGATGGTTTCAGTAACAGTGCCATCTGGATTCTTGATGGTAACAGTGTGGGTTCCGTTGCCGTTATTCACTACTTTAGCTTCTGGAGACTTACCGTCTTTACCATCTTTGATCACAGTAGTTGTTTCAGTGTAAGTCACGACACCTGTCTTTTCATCACGATGTGGGGTACGTACAGTTACAGTGTGAGTGCCGTTGCCGTTGTCTTTCACGGTTACTTCTGGTGTTAGACCGTCTTTACCGTCCTTACCATCTTTACCGTCTTTACCGTTTTGACCGTCGGCACCTTTTTCACCACGTTCACCCTTGTCACCCTTGTCACCTTTGTCACCATTTTTACCATCTTTGATGACAGTTTCAGTAACAGTGCCATCTGGGTTCTTGATGGTAACAGTGTGTGTCCCGTTGCCATTGTTGACTACTTTAGCTTCTGGAGACTTACCGTCTTTACCATCTTTGATCACAGTAGTTGTTTCAGTGTAAGTCACAACGCCTGTCTTTTCATCACGATGTGGGGTACGTACAGTTACAGTGTGTGTTCCATTGCCGTTGTCTTTCACGGTGACTTCTGGTGTTAGACCGTCTTTCCCGTCCTTACCATCTTTACCGTCTTTACCGTTTTGACCGTCGGCACCTTTTTCACCACGTTCACCGCGATCACCCTTGTCACCATTTTTACCATCTTTGATGACAGTTTCAGTAACAGTGCCATCTGGGTTCTTGATGGTAACAGTGTGTGTCCCGTTGCCGTTATTCACTACTTTAGCTTCTGGAGACTTACCGTCTTTACCATCTTTGATCACAGTAGTTGTTTCAGTGTAAGTCACGACACCTGTCTTTTCATCACGGTGTGGGGTACGTACAGTTACAGTGTGAGTGCCGTTGCCGTTGTCTTTCACGGTGACTTCTGGTGTTAGACCGTCTTTCCCGTCCTTACCATCTTTACCGTCTTTACCGTTTTGACCGTCGGCACCTTTTTCACCGCGATCACCCTTGTCACCTTTGTCACCTTTGTCACCATTTTTACCATCTTTGATGATGGTTTCAGTAACAGTGCCATCTGGATTCTTGATGGTAACAGTGTGGGTTCCGTTGCCGTTATTCACTACTTTAGCTTCTGGAGACTTACCGTCTTTACCATCTTTGATCACAGTAGTTGTTTCAGTGTAAGTCACGACACCTGTCTTTTCATCACGGTGTGGGGTACGTACAGTTACGGTGTGAGTGCCGTTGCCGTTGTCTTTCACGGTTACTTCTGGTGTTAGGCCGTCTTTTCCGTCCTTACCATCTTTACCGTCTTTACCGTTTTGACCGTCGGCACCTTTTTCACCACGTTCACCGCGATCACCCTTGTCACCATTTTTACCATCTTTGATGACAGTTTCAGTAACGGTGCCATCTGGGTTCTTGATAGTAACTGTGTGAGTCCCGTTACCGTTATTCACTACTTTGGCTTCTGGAGACTTACCGTCTTTACCATCTTTGATCACAGTAGTTGTTTCAGTATAAGTCACGACACCTGTCTTTTCATCACGGTGTGGGGTACGTACAGTTACGGTGTGAGTGCCATTGCCGTTGTCTTTCACGGTGACTTCTGGTGTTAGACCGTCTTTCCCGTCCTTACCATCTTTACCGTCTTTACCGTTTTGACCGTCGGCACCTTTCTCACCACGTTCACCCTTGTCACCTTTGTCACCATTTTTACCATCTTTGATGACAGTTTCAGTGATAGTTCCATCTGGGTTCTTGATAGTAACAGTGTGAGTGCCATTACCGTTATTCACTACTTTAGCTTCTGGAGACTTACCGTCTTTTCCATCTTTAATCACAGTAGTTGTTTCAGTGTAAGTCACGACACCTGTCTTTTCATCACGGTGTGGGGTACGTACAGTTACAGTGTGAGTGCCGTTGCCGTTGTCTTTCACGGTTACTTCTGGTGTTAGACCGTCTTTCCCGTCCTTACCATCTTTACCGTCTTTACCGTTTTGACCGTCGGCACCTTTTTCACCACGTTCACCGCGATCACCCTTGTCACCATCTTTACCATCTTTGATGATGGTTTCAGTAACGGTGCCATCTGGGTTCTTGATAGTAACTGTGTGAGTCCCGTTACCGTTATTCACTACTTTGGCTTCTGGAGACTTACCGTCTTTACCATCTTTGATCACAGTAGTTGTTTCAGTATAAGTCACGACACCTGTCTTTTCATCACGGTGTGGGGTACGTACAGTTACAGTGTGAGTGCCGTTGCCGTTGTCTTTCACGGTTACTTCTGGTGTTAGACCGTCTTTCCCGTCCTTACCATCTTTACCGTCTTTACCGTTTTGACCGTCGGCACCTTTTTCACCACGTTCACCGCGATCACCCTTGTCACCTTTTTCACCCTTGTCACCATCTTTACCATCTTTGATGATGGTTGTGGTTTCAGTATAAGTGATCTCGCCTGTCTTTTCGTCACGATGTGGCATACGAACAGTAACAGTATGTGTACCATTCTTGTTATCTTTAACGGTAACTTCTGGCGTCAACCCATCCTTGCCATCTTTACCATTCGAACCTTGGTCACCCTTGTCACCTTTATCGCCTTTTTGACCTTTTTCACCACGGTCTCCTTTGTCACCTTTCAGGCCTTGGTCACCCTTGTCACCTTTTGGCCCTTGAGGTCCTCGGTCACCCTTGTCACCTTTTTGTCCATCTAAGCCATCAGGAATAAAGGTTCTTGTCGTTTCACTATCTTCAAAGCGATCCGTATTAGGGTTATAAATTTGAACCGTAACCCAGCTCCCCTTCACTGTTTTACCAGTTTCAGGATGTTTACCTTCACCACGTGTTACTTTCACGATTGGTTTATTTGGTTTTAATGGTTCTTTCGGTTTATCTGGTCCAGGAATGATGACTTTTTCACCGTCACTATAAATAATGGTTACCCCACCATCACTGTTCTTATCCGTTCTCACAATAGATTTGAGGTTAAAGGCGAAAATTTGTGGTCTGGCTTCTTGGATCACTTCACGAGACACTTCACGCCAAAATTGGCCACGCATTTGTTTAAAGTCAGTTGGATTAAAGTTAGGAATATCTTTAGGATTCACATGTTCATATAACACACGAACTCGTTTGTCTTGCCCCTTTTGAATTTCCTTGATTTCCCCTGGTTTAACGTTTTTGTCAAATTGATACTTAGTTTCATAAGACGAATCTTCAACAGTCATTTCATAGTTTTTCAATTTGCGTTGATAAACATAGGTAATTTCTTGTGTCTTACCAGGCTTAAAGAAGCCACTAGCTTCATTACCCTCTGGCGAATAGGTCGGTTCATTCTTTGGATTTTCAGCACGTACAAATGTGTAATGTTCACGATCTTCACGCTTGGTGGTATACTTTTCAGTTTTAAGACCGGTTTGCGGTGATCTAGTCACTAACTCGTCTACACCGATTAAACGCCCATGTTCATCAGTTACTTCGTAGCGATGCTTTTCTACAAACAAGCCCGGAACCTTATCTCCAGTCACTACAGAGTCGCTGAAATTATAACCTAAATATAAACCTTGATAAGCTTCAGATACATTTTGTTTGTTTCGAAGAGACAGAAAAATCTCACTATTATAGTAACCAGCAGCTTTTCCTTTAGGATTTGACACTGTTTTAACAATAAAACGTTTCCCTTGCGCTACATATTTGCCAACGTTCACACGAACCCCTTCTTTATCTGTGTAAGGGTTCAGTTGCAGTTCTTTTACATAGGCAGGATTGATATCTAAACTACCGCTATCTGTAAAAGCTCTATTATCTAAAACTTCGTACACCTTAATATACTCTAAATTATCGGTTTTAGATTCAAACAATATCGTATGATCACCATTAGGCACTTTTTTCCCATCACGGTTGATATGCCAAACTTGAGTTAATCTATATTTATTTGGATTACTTTGATCAACAGAAATACTTTGCCCATGCAAAAGTTTATGCACACCATTATCTTTATTACCGTAATCATAGGAAATCTTTTGCGTATACTTCTTCCCTGCTACTGTAACTGTGATAGGATAAGCTTTATTATTATCTCTAATTGCTTCACGCTTTGGCCAGACAGCTTCCCTCAAATATGCCTTAATATTTCCACGGCTATTAACCCAATTGGTGAATTTATAAACCACTTGGTTACGTTCCACATCATACGTAGGCGTTGCAACAACAGACCCTTCTTTGGTGATTAAATTACTTGTGTTAATCGGAAATTCAAGTCCACCTGGTTGGATAAATTTGCCATAATCAATGACAAAATAATCCCCCTCTTTAACATCTTCAGGTACATCAACAGTAAAATCTAAATACACACTTTGTCCTAAATTAGGATAAACTGGTTTCCTTGGATCTGGCACCTTTAGTGATATCACTGGATTCATTTTCCCAGAAACATCTTTCCCCTTATTCGCCTCAAAAGTTGCATATAGGCTCACTTTATCCAAGAAACGACGACTGTTGGCAAAAGCAATTCCCGCTTTCATCACTTCTTCTTGTAAAGAAGTCCCATTGACAATCTTCCGGAAATCTACAAGAGCTAGAATACCTTCTGCATCCTTATCTCCATAAACTTCTTTCAATTCATTTCTTAAAACAGACTTCGGATCATTAGAAGCCTGTATTTTTTTGGCTAAGCTGTCAAAAGAATTATTACGATCCTCATTAGCTCCACTATAGTATCCAGCAGTAGTAGCAGCAACTGGTCGTAAGTCTCTTGTTTCTAAAGCTGGTGTCCCTACAGGAGCGTTTTCTTTTTCAGTTGGTTGACTAGCAGATTCTTCGTTCACTGAAGCGTCTTTTTCTTCAGATTTAGGGTCGGTTGAAAGAACAGCTTTATCCTCTTCTTTAACTTCTTTTTCTGAAGTCGCAGTAGCTTGTTCTTTATCGCCATTGCTGGCTAACCCATTAGCTCCTTGATCAGCATTATTGATATTGAGCGTATTGGAAGAATTGATTCCTTCTTCATCCGCTTGAACATTAGCAATGGCTGCTTGAGATAAAAACAGCAAGCCCCCAACAGCTACAGAAGCAACCCCCACATTCAATCGTCTAATCCCGTAGCGAGTAACTTTTCTAGAATTTTTTCTTCGAAGTTCTTTTATATTGTTCTTTCCGACCATTCTTTAATCCCCTTTTCATATTTTTGCGAACGATTTTCTGTATATAAATAGCATATTATACGGCTATTTATTATAAATTAATATTCAGTAAAATCAAGTAACGTTTATCGAAAAGCAATTTTTTTTCATGTTCATTTCACCTTGTTATGAATAAAAATGCTTTCTACTAGTTTTTCAAAAAGAGATCAAAAGAACAGCTTAAGAACTTAAAGATTCCTATTATAACAACAAAAATAACATATTAACAAGAGTCTTATCATTCCATTTAAGCACAGTTAAATTGTGAAGAATCCATTTAAATAATGACATCTGTCACTTTTTTTAGAAAACAATTCGTTACAAAAGTAATTTTTTATTTCATAGTTTTAAATACTATTAAATTATCACTTAGACACTCCAACGACCACTAATTGATGAAGATTCTATAAAAAAGATTAATGAAAGTCGTAAATTTTCTTTATTTCTAATCAACCCCAAATTTGGAATCTATTTTTTAGAAAAAAAGTAAACTTTACCTTATCGCTTATGTTGAAAAAACTTTCCCTATAAAAGAAATCACTTACACAAAAAGAAGACAAGTTACCAAAAAAATCGATAACTTGTCCTCATCATATTTTTCAAAAAATATATTCTAGACTAGCCCTCTCGCTAAATCCCCAGCCCAGCAGTTAATGGGGCAAATAGCTGTATGCTCTACATTCCATGTCTCCCACCTCAATAAAGCCTAAACTTTCATAAAAAGCTTTCGTCTTCTCTGTCTTATCCGTCAGCAGATGAATTTGATAGACCCCTTTGAACTCATTTAATGCTTGTTTCATTAGTCGAGTCCCTATCCCTTGGCCTTGATAGTCGGGTAACACCAAAATATCTTGGATAAAAATAATGGAGTAGCCGTCTCCTACTAATCGAATTAAGCCAACAAGCTCCCCCTCTTCAAAGCAAGCTAAAATGTAGAGGGAATGACTGATCGCCTGACGAAGCATCTCTGGATGAGTCGTGTAGTTTGTCCATTGATTGGCCTGATAAAGATGGAGCACCTGATCGAAATCAAGATCCGGATTTGCCACATATTCCATAAAAACACCTCCCATTTGAATAGCTCTTACTATACATCCACGCTTTTCAGTTGGCATCTTCAAAAAAAGTTAGCGCTTACGCTGCCATTCCGAACTCAAAGGCACCAATCCATCATCACTTATTCACACCTCCTATTGTCCATTCCAGTAACTTTTGTTATTCCAAGTCCAAAATATCTCATCCACCATCTAGGGGGGCTTATAGCCAGTTGCCTTTTCATCATATATCCAAACAGTGAGCCTTATCCCAGGGTATGCCTATAGTCATTCTATCACGCTAAGCACATAAGGGCTATAATCACTCAATCAGCCGCCCTATTCGATTAATCTAAGGCAGTAAAATATTGTCAGCATTATTTAATGTATCCAGCAAATAAAAAATGACAAGAATCATTTCGCCATTATTCTGATTTTGGCGTATTAAAATTAATATTGGCGATATTATGAGCTATATTTACTGTAACTCTACAATATTTCAACAATCTTACAAAAGGCAGGCCCTTTTTCTATGGTTGTTTGGAGCTTACACAAGAAATTTTACACTGTCAGTCATCTTGCTCATCAACTTTCCGAGCAATTGTCAAAAAAATACGGTAAAAAAAGCTATTGCTCGTCCTACCCATAGATTGTAACTAGCTATAAGGCAAAACTTACAATAGCTTATTCTATTCCTCTCCCCCTATAACGACGAAACTATTCAGGCATCTTTCCTAAAAAATTCTGAATAATCTCTTCCCCACAAGGCGTCATAATAGATTCCGGATGAAATTGTAGGCCATAAATAGGGAGGCTATTATGCTCCACAGCCATGATTTCGCCATCTTCCGCAGAAGCAATCACCCGTAATTCACTCGGCAGACTTTTTCTATCTGCAGCTAGTGAATGATATCTAGCTACCTTTATTTCACTCGGCAAACCCTTAAATAAAGTAGCTTGCTTGTCAATTTTGATGGTAGAAACTTTCCCATGCATTAATCTTTTCGCATAGGTAATCTCTCCACCGAAAGCTTGACAAATAGCTTGGTGACCTAGACAAACCCCTAAAATAGGTATTTGATATCCTAATGTCTTGATCAAATCTACGATAATTCCAGCGTCCTCACATTTCCCTGGCCCTGGAGAAATAATAATCTTGTCTGGATGAAGTTTTTCCACTTCTTCTAGTGTCAATTCATCATTTCTGATGACTTTAATATCATTTTCATATTTTCCAATTAATTGGTATAAATTATAGGCGAATGAATCGTAATTATCTATCATTAATATCATTTTTCAAATTCCTCAAGATCTTCCAATGCTTTAACTGATGATTTTGCTTTATTAATACACTCTTGGTATTCTTTTTCTGGCTTGGAATCGTAGACTATTCCAGCACCACTTCTCACAAATACTGTCCCATTCTTTTTGAAAATGATCCGTATGCCGATACAAGTTTGCATGTTCCCAGAAAAATCCAGATAGCCAATCGCCCCACCATAGAGGCCTCTTTTGTCTCCTTCCAGTTCAGATATAATCTGGCAGGCTCGAATTTTAGGAGCACCTGACAAAGTCCCCGCTGGTAAAACTGCACTTATGGCATCCAAGCCATCATATTGGTCGTCAATTCTCCCACTAACCACAGAACCAATGTGCATCACATGTGAAAATTTCTCTATGGTATGCAGCTTATCGACTTTCACCGTGCCAAATTGGCATATCTTCCCTAAATCATTTCGTCCAAGATCCACCAACATATTATGTTCAGCAATTTCTTTCTCATCGCTCAATAAATCTTTTATCAAAGCCTCATCCTCTTTGTCATTTTTCCCTCTCGGCCTCGTCCCAGCCAATGGGAAAGTATAGAGTTTATCGTCCACTAACTTCACTAAAGTTTCTGGACTGGCTCCGGCAATTTCAATATCCGTCCCGCAAAAATAAAACATATAGGGCGACGGATTAATACTTCTTAATTTCCGATAAGCATTTACAAGAGAACCCTTGAAACCTGCATAGAGCACATTCGATAGGACAACTTGGAAAATATCACCTTCGTATATATATTTTTTGGCTTTCTCAACCATCTGGCAAAATTCTTTTTTCTGAAATAAACTTTTCCATTGCCCTATAATATGGCCATTATCAACGACTTCTTCATTTTTAACTAACAAGTCTCTGATCTCTTTAAATTCCTCTATCGCTTGATTATAGGAAGTCTCAAGGTCTTTCAGTGATACATTAATGATTATAATAATTTTATTGCGATAATGATCAAAGGCTATCACCTTGTCAAACAACATCAATTCTAAATCCTTGAATTGATAGTCATCCGACACATCCCTAATGACGGTATTTTCGGCATACTTGTAATAATCGAAGGAAAAATAACCGACCAAGCCCCCAGTAAATGGTGGGAGTTCTTCAAGTTTTGGGGCTTTATAGTCTTGCAGTATTCGCCTTAATTCTGCATTAGGATCATTTGTTTCAATCGTTTTTTCACCTATCTGCATCAGATTATTTCTTAAACTAATTTCAAGTTTAGGACGATAACCAAGGAAGGAATATCTCGCCCAAATATTATTTTTAGTAACAGATTCTAACAGATAAGCCTTTTTAGAATGCTTTTTTAGCGTTTTAAGAAGTTTTATCGGTGTCGTGCAATCTCCTACCACTTCCATTGATAGGGGGAAGACATCAAAATTCCCCCTTTTACATATACTTCTTATTTCTTCAATCGTATGCGAAATATTCATTTTTACCCTCCTTTAATTTCCAACCATTCCTGCATAAAAAAAGTCCCTGACAGACAAACTATCTGTCAAGGACGAATAAGCCATATTCGTGGTGCCACCTTGTTTTGATGGTAAAACGAATCTCCTTCAGAGATCCTACCATCCTCTCTATCAGGGTACTAACATACCCCTAGCAACTGACGTATGCACACGTCGCAGAATACTCAGAAAAACTTTTCACTGCGCCCTCAGCGGTCCATTTAATAATCTGTTTCTAGTCTAATCTCAGCCACTTAGACTCTCTGTATAGGCATAATTATTTTTATCTCCGCTTCATCGGTTTAATATATCTTATTAAATTTGTTTAGAATTTTAACACCCTATTTATTTAAAGTCAATAGCTATTTCAACTTATCTCACTTTGCTTTTTACATCCTATTTCAAGTTGAGCCCATCCTTTTCCCTAGACTTTTTATTGTAGGATATCCCATTCACCTAGACTAGTCAGTTGTTATCGCACACAATTGACTATCCGCGACTTTTTATTGTAGGATATCCCATTCGCCTATAGTAGTCAGTTGTTATCGCACACGATTGACTATCCGTTTAAGCTAATAAGATATAGTAGAGCTAGAGAAAATAGATTCCTACTAACCTTAGAATCTTGCCAGTCCCATCCTCTCTTCATCTCAAGCTACAAATCTCTCAGATTTTCAAGCCAAGTGGTTTCTCTGATAATAACTACTTTGTTTAAATGTAGCTAAATCCCGATAAATATGAACTTTCTTATTTTCAACAACGATAAACATGGAATAAAGAGGTAAGTTTTCTTCATGAAGAATATGACTCGTTAAGACCAAAAGATGGGTCTGATGGAGTAAATAACTTTCTATCCTTTCAGACTGTTTACTACTTAAACCTTGAAAAGGTTCATCCAATAACAAATTTTCCCCATGATTAACGAGCCTAGCCAGATTGATACGCTTAGCTTGCCCACCGGATATATTTTCCCCTTGATAGGCAATAGTATGAGGGAATTGATCTTGAATATCAAAGACATTTTTTAGCTTTTCATCTATCTTTTTATCTGAAAAGAAAATATTAAAATTCAAAGAATCCTTGAAAACACAATCCTTTTGATAGCCCAAAAGAAGATTGGCATCTTCTGGTTGTCGCTTATATTCTCCATCAGTAAGCGATAAATTGCCTCGAATAAGATTCAATAAAACGCTCTTTCCAGCCCCACTTTCCCCGACAACTAAAACTTTATCATAGGGCTTTAATTCCATATTGATATCTTGGAGAATCAGCTGATCTTTAAGAACCATCTTGCCTTCTTTAATCAAAATCCCCTGTAAAGCTGCTTGTTCTTTCTCAGGCAATTGCTCATCAGCTTTTATAATCCTTTCCAGTTTACCTCTTATGGTCTTAACTGAATTAAATTGATTATAAATATTAATCGATAATTTAAGCGGTGTAATGATGCGATCGGAAGCAAAAAATACAGCTACTAAATTAGCCAGACTAGCCTGTTGATGAATGACCCAAAACCCTCCAATAGCTAAAGGTAATACACAACATAGAACGGAAATGGTGCCCACACTAAATAGCGATAAGGATTGTAGATTATGCAAATCCAAAAAGGCTTTTTCGCTGCCTAAAATAGTTTTCATCATTCGACTGAGAAAGACTTCTTCTTGATGAAATTCTTTGATCTCTTCTGCTCCCTCAACAGTTTCATTCATTCTTTCCGTATAATCTTGGTTGCAATCAGTCCAGTGATCTGTTTTCTTGGCCAATGGCTTTTTAAAGATCATTGGCACTATAGAGGGAACTAATGAAAAAGCTAAAAACACAAGTGCCAATACCGGATCAAGTAAGAGACTATAGATAAAAGCTGTAGTTGCATAAGAGATATACAAATAAAAGTCAAAGAATGGGAAAAGATAATTTGTTTCTAATAATTTCATGTCATTCAACATAAAAGACAGTGTTTCTTTTTTGATATTGGCTTGTGTTTCAGGATCAAAAGGCTGTACCAAAAAATGCCGAACGATTTTTTCCTTCAAAAAAAGATTAGCATCAAAAGCAAATCGATATTTCATGAGATTATACACATAATTAGATATACCAACAAGCGCATAAACTATGAGTATCTTTTCAATTAAGGCCAAAAATGCTTTCTCATTTGCTTGGTGGGTAAGTTCGATTAAATTTTTAAATAAATCGGCAATTACCACCCCATCTAGAGACGCTAAAACAAGTACAATAGACATTAATAGATATTTTGGCTTACTCCATACTCTATTTATCATAATGATCACCACAGACTGGACAGTCTTCCTTTTTCCTAAAGTTATTCCAATGCAAAGTAAGGTCGCTTAAATTGATAACAACCGTCTGATTTAACAATTTACTTTCTCCGCTTCGAACAATATTAGTTTCTTTATTATATAATACACGAAGAAATGGTTTCAGTTGATAATACATCGAATAGCCTCCTTATTATAGAAAGCCTGGTTATCGAATATATCATCAATACGAGGCTTCTCTATAGTTGATAAACTAGCAATTTTGGTCATAGTGACAAATAACCGGAGTGTCTTTACTTGATGCTACTTTTGTGACTTTTTTAATCATCACTAACCCTCCCCTCTTCAAAACTAAATATTATTATACTCGCAAAAAAAAAAAAAAAAGATGTCAATTATCGTTTATTTTTCCATCCTCCTTAATTACTGAACTGTTACTGGAACAAGCGCAAATACTCTGGCTGGAAAACTTGGTGCTTGGACGCCTTTAGCTAGAGCTACCACTATCACTGCCCCTTTGGTTGGAACCGCCCTTAAATTATTTAAGACTTCCACTTGATAGCAATCTTGATCTAACCAGTAAAATTCACCATCTAAAGCTTGGGTTTCATGATAAATAATCCCAGAATCTGTATCTAAAGTTTCATTGCCGATTGTTTTTACTTGACGTTCATGAGCTAAGAATTCCAATGCCTCCACCGTCCAACCTTATGAAAAAAAGACTAGAATTGGTAGCTGTAGTCACCACATCCTAGTCCTTTTTGATTAAATTACATTATGCCCACTGACTATGCCAAATGTACCCATGCCAAGAAATAAAAAGCCGCTAAAGATACTTATTACTAGACTCCTGTGCGTTCCTGTGACTCATTCAAATTTATTCATTAAATTTGTCATGATAAACTCTGTCAAAAAACCATTGCAAATTTATTAATGGTTTTGTTTGGACATCAATCACCGGTTTTAACATACTATATAGAGTGTTTTTATATTCTTCCCCTTCATTTTTTTGTAAAATCTATTTCCTGTATGGATTCTGAAGTATTATACATTTTTATAGCATTAAACCCGCTGTCAAATTCAACTATTGTCCTTGCTTTTATGTTATCAAATAAATATCCTTTTTTCCCGTTTTTATTTGCTGTCGTTAGAAAACCTGCCTGGTTTTTCTTATCACTATATATTTTTATTGTAGATTTTCCCTCACCTTCATACTTTATTTCTTTTATTTCTGGTTTATATATCCAAGCTAAGTTGTCAACTAGCATCATCAGTACTGGCTCGGTGCCTTCCTTATGAGGTGTTTTTTTTGCATAATATACAGAATTTGATTTTAAATTATAATAGCCATATCCAATCAATCCTACTAGCAAAATATTTATCATTATGCTCCTTAAGCAAAATTGTTTTTTCATTTACTTCTCCCTTTATCGCCATTATCTCTTTAATTTTTTACAATAAATTATCCTATGTTTAACAACCTTTGTTAAAGGTTTAACTATATTGCTAGGATAACTATCCACATCATTTTGCTAATAGATCTAATCCTCTTGGAACTATTTTTCATCTTACTTACTTAATTACTGAACTGTTTCTGGAACAAGCGCAAATACTCTGGCGGGAAAACTTGGGGCTTGGACGACTTTAGCGGGAGCTACCACTATCACTGCCCCTTTGGTTGGAACAGCCCTTAAATTATTTAAGACTTCCACTTGATAGCGGTCTTGATCTAACCAGTAAAATTCACCATCTAAAGCTTGGGTTTTATGATAAATAATCCCAGGATCTGTGTCTAAAGTTTCATGGCCGATTGCTTTTACTTGACGTTCATGTGCTAAGAATTCCAATGCCTCCACCGTCCAACCTGGTGTATGAGCTATGCCTTTTTCGTCAATATTATAGTAAGCTTTTGGGTCTGAAAACTTCTCCGACCAGCCACTAGAAAAAGCAACGAATGAGCCAGATGGGATTTCCCCATGCTCTTTTTCATAGGCAAGAATAGTCGCTTTATCTACCCCGAAATCTGGGTTTTTAGCGACTTCTTCCTCCAAATGAAGGACATATAAAGGAAGGATTAGCTCTTCTAAACTGATCTTCTCTAAAAGACGTTTGCCTTTTGAAAAATGCCCTGGTGTATCAATATGGGTAGAGTAAGCCGTTGGGAGTGTGTATTCTTTCGCCAAGAATCCGTCTTTTTCAATCGTATAGAGCGTCTTTTCTTTTAGAGGGTCAAAGGCGTGAAAATGTGGGATTTCGGAGTGAATGGCGTGTGTTAAATCAATACGTTTAGCTGTTAAAATATCAATAGATGCTTGTGTCATGAAAAAAACTTCCTTTCTTATTTGAAATGAATAATGGTACTAGCGTTCGATAAAAAAACTACTGCAGGTCGAAAAGGATAGCCCTATATGTTGTCGAGTTTTCCTACAGTTCTTATCTGTTAAAGCTTGTCTTAATAAAACTATTCCCTTACCTCTTTTGCTTTTTATATCAATGATCCTTGTATATTCTCCCTTAATGCTATCCCTCCTCCAATTCATTTCATTTTTCTAACAAAAAAAAAAAAAAAGCCCCTTGCAAATCTGCAAAGGGACGAAGAATCTCCGTGGTACCACCCAAATTTACACTCATTTAAGTTATGAGTGCCTCAACAGCGCCAAGAGGAGTCTTCCTCATGAGGCTTGGCAGGGTATCGGCTGCATCCGTTTGGTTAGCGTAAACCAACCAATCACTCAGAGCTCATCTTCATTACTTTGAATGTCTACCCTTTCTCAGCAAGCGGGCTCTCTTTAAGACTTCTCCATAACTACTCTTCTCTTCTACGTGTTTTGTTATGAAAACAAGAAATGTTTATATTGATGATTAATTTAAACCTTTTCTAGAACAATGTCAAGACCTACTATAAATCATATTCATGACAATAAAATATTTTCTCTTATCGAAGAAGGTCTTATATTAAATAATGCCACATTTAACATATCAGCTTCACTGGCATACTTAAACGACAATTGATCCTTGGTCAAATCCTTTAACAAATATCCCAATAGCGTTGGTTGTTTTTTGCCACTTTTGTGGGGATAAAGTAAAAGCATTACTAGCTGCTTCTTGTAAATACCCCTCGAATTCGAGGGGGTTAAAATTTGGATTATTTAACTGCTCCCATATCCCTAAATATTCAATCGTATTATAATTCCTCATCCAATTAGCTACAACGACATTAGGCTCTTCCTTGTTTTTGTATCTGGCTATATCTGTGAGGCTAATATAATCATTATTAAAATCTTCAGTATAGACTTGAATATTAAATCCCTTATTCCTTCAAGTAACTTTTACGTAAAAGAAGCAGGCTACTCACTAAATTTACTTGCAGGCTAATGCGGGTAGAATGAGGTGTTTTAGGCCTATTCACTTTCTAATGACTTGATATTTTAAAAGTAAAAAAGAAGCTAAGCAGGATTTATGACTTAGCTTCTTTCTATTATCTTATAAGAGAGCTAGATGGCAAACGAACTCACATGCTCTAGTTCCGAACTGTCACAGGTCATTCAATCACTCAAGACAAACTAGCTTCAAGCATTTGACGATAGTCTTCTGAACTTGCCATCAGTTCTTTATCCGTGCCACTAGCGACCACCTTACCCTCTTGCAATAAGATAATCTTGTCAGCATTTCTAATCGTTCGCAATCGATGAGCAATAATGAGAACAGTCTTTTCCTTGACTAAATCCGACAAAGCAGCTTGAATCAAGCTTTCATTTTCCACATCCAAAGAAGCTGTTGCCTCATCTAAAAGGATAATCGGTGCATCCTTAAGAATGGCTCTAGCAATAGAAATACGTTGACGTTCACCACCAGATAGTTTTTGCCCATTTTCCCCAATGACTGTATCTATCCCCTCAGGCAACTCTTCAATAAACTCTGTGCAGCGAGCGACCTTAGCCGCTTGCCAAATTTCTTCATCCGTCGCTCCTTTTTTCCCTATCTTGATATTTTCCTTGATGCTGGTATTAAACAAGATGACATCTTGAAAGACAATAGAGAAATTTTTCAGCAAAACTTCCGGATCAACCTGATGAATATCAACACCCCCGAGTAAAATTTTACCCTGCTGAATATCCCAGAAGCGAGCCGCTAACTTAGCCAATGTTGTTTTCCCACTTCCAGATGGGCCAATTAAAGCCGTCACCTCTCCCTGTTTAGCCAGGAAGCTGACATCATTAATCACTGAATAATCCTCGTAGCCAAAAACAACATGATTGAATTCAATATCATAATTCTGAACTTCTAAACTTTGGGAGCCTTCTTGTATAGGCAAAGTTTTAATTTCCTTTATGCGTTTGACCACACTATCCAGCATATCAATCATCCCCATAAAACTGAGAATATTTTGGACTGGTAAATAAATACTAGCAGTCATCACGAGGAAAATGACATAAGTAAACATATCAACTTGTTTCTCTTGTAATAAATTAGCTCCAACAAGAGCCACACTCACAATGCCTAATCTTAATAGCATAACGGCTATCGAAAGAGTTGCCCCACTAGCCATTTCAGCATTTATCTTGGCCTTCGTATTAGAATTAACAACATTACTAAATTGATCGGCTCTTTCTTTTTCAAAAGAATACGCCTTGATTTCTTGTATTTGTTCGATATTTTCTTGCATGACATCAATAACTTGCCTATTATTTTTCACAAAGCTATCATTTGCCTTTGTCCGTAAAAACTTAGATAGGTTAAAGAAGAGCAAGGAAACTGGAATCACCCATATCGCCGATACAGCTAACCGCCAATTATACAGGAATAACATCAAGAAAATCAGGCAAGTCGATAAGGCTGTAGCATAAATATGTGGGACAGCATGCGAGAAAATTTCCTCATAAGTCCCAATATCCGACATCATGCTCGTCGCTAAATCAGAAGCCGAATGCTTGTCAAAGTAAGAGAGGGGCAACTTTTTTAAACGGTTAGCCATTTCAATACGTGAATTCGCACTCTCTTCATAAACATTGATATAGAGATGTCGATAATTAAACCGTGCCACTAAAAACATGAGGACGAACATCACGGCAATACAAGAGATGTAGGTCGCTAAATTTAATGATAAGCCATAGTCGCTTTCTAAATATTGCCCAATAAAGACAAAAGCTATAAAAGGAGGGCAAAGTTTGGTTAAATTGAGTAAAGTACGGGAGAGAATAGCTTTTTTGAGATTCTTGGCTCCCTTTTCACTCATGGCGTATCTTCTCATGAAATAGTTAATCATTTTTCCCTCCTATTTCCCACTTGCAACTTTCTTGATACTCTTTCCACATCTTGGCATAAAGGCCTTCTTTTGCTAATAATTCTTCATGCCGGCCTGCTTCTACAATCTGTCCCTTTTCAACCACTAATATGCGATCCACATCCACCACTGATGATAAACGATGAGCGATCATAAGGGTCGTTTTATTTTTCGCCAAGCGATGCAAGGCTTTGATAATTTGCTTTTCATTTTCTGGATCAGCAAAAGCGGTCGCTTCGTCTAAAATAAGATAGTCGGGATTTTTTAAAAAAGCTCGAGCGAGAACTAGACGTTGCGCTTCCCCACCTGATAAGTAAGTACCCTTGCTACCATAAATTGTTTCAAGGCCTTGAGGGAGACTGGTAATAATCTCACTTGCTCCCGCCTCTTTCAAAGCGGTCTCCAAGTCCTCATCACTAGCATTAGTCTTGCCCATTAAAAGATTAGCTCTTAGACTTTGTTTGAAGAGCTTGGCATTTTGAAAGACCATAGCTATATTTGCCATCAAGCTTGCTTTCGTGTAATCCTTAATATCCTTACCAGCGATAAAAACATTCCCATCTTGAGGATCATAGAAACGAGCAGCCAACTTTGCTATCGTACTTTTTCCCCCGCCAGAAGCACCGACTAAAGCCACTGTTTCCCCTTTATTAACCTTAAAGGATACATGGTCTAAAATTTTCTCCTCAGCATAAGAGAAAGAAACATTTCTAAACTCTAAAGCACCCGATGCTAGTTCTGTTTCGCTTCCTTCCGACATTTCAGGATAATCTAAAGCTTCCTCTATTTTATCTAAGCCTTGACTAGCAAAATACATATATTGCGAGATCGTGGCATTACGCATGACAAATATCCCAAAAATTGGTCCAATTAATAGATAGATAATCGTATGAACGATGATTTTATTCGGGTCATCCCCGTACAAGATGAGCAGAATGGCAACGGGAACCAAGAAAAAGGCTGTAGCTTCAGTAACAGCTTCATACAAGGCCATCTTATTTTGCCAACCCAAAGCCATTTTTAAGACGCTAGACTTCATGGTCATGATTGTTTGATATAATTGACGAAAGCTAAGTACACTTTGCCCAAATACCTTAACGACAGGTATCCCACGCACGTACTCGATCGATTCTGCAGAAAGATTATTCAAATTGCCGTAGTAAGCCTCTCGATCAGCCTTCCCCTGTTCTGTCATCATTGTCGCCATAAAGGCCATCCCTACAGAAATAGGTAGTAAGCAAACCAGACCTAAACGCCAATCAAAGTGAAATAAAAAAATGACAATAACAATAGGCGAAATCATCGCTGAAGCCATATCTGGTAATTGGTGGGCTAAAATACTATGCGTTTCCCCTGCACCTGTTATGATAATATTTCTTAACTTACCACTTTCTTTATCCTCGAAATAACCAAGTGGCATCTCTAACAGCTTTTCCATAGAACTGTTCACAATATTTTCTTCCACTTCAAAAGCAAAAATATGAGAAGAAAGGGTCGCTAGGGCATAGAGCAGTAAGCCCAACATAGGTAAGAGAGCGGCATAAAGAGCGTTAGTCTTTAGAAGGTCAAAATTGGGGCTTCCAGTTAAAATAAGCTCTTTAATGATTCTATGGATATAAACCATTGGTAAAAGTAATAAAACACCTGACAAAGCAGATAAAAGCATGGCTAAAAAGAGAAAGATTTTTTTATCTTGTCCATACTTCATCAACCTTTTGAGAGTAGATTGTTTCTTTTGAGTCAAAAAATCCACATCCTTTCTATATTGATTATTGATTTATTATTGATTGACTGAGAATCATTCTCATATGCTGGCAAATAAAAAAGCTTTTCTACAGGCAAATAATTTCAAGAATACATTATTTGTTTATTGCAATCAGGAGAAACTACTAGGGAGCTTTATTCCCAAAACAAAAGGAAGCATTCAGCTTAAGCTGTCTAGCCATGAACGAATTATCCTCTTATGCAAGCTATCCTCACCATTCTCCTCTACAAAATAGAAATTGCTTTCATTTAATTCTATTATATCAAAAGCAGACGGGATGTGAATCGCTTTCAGTAAATAAAACACACACAAAAGGTGCTAACCCAAACGAGGGCTAGCACCTTTTTTAGTCAGAAGTCAGTATTCAACTAAGCTCTACAAAAAGCTATTCTTTGTAGCCTTTGCTAGTGATTAAACCAGCAGCAAGTATAAAGCTGAGGCTTGCTAATAGGTAGAGCGCAGTTACCGATCCTTCACCGGTTTGCGGAAGCGTTGGAGTTTCTGGTTTTTCTGGTTTGCCAGGTTTTTCTGGTTTGCCAGGTTTTTCTGGTTTTTCTGGTTTGCCAGGGATCTCTGGAACTTCCGGTGGGGTGGTAGGAATGTACTCGTTGACAATTTCAAAGCCGTCAGTGGCATTGCCGGAAATCTTGCTTTGATAGTTGTTAACGGCATCTTCTTTAATTGTGTACTCATAGGAGCGTCCGCTTAGATCGGTGAGTGCTAAGTCTGTCCAGCGGTAAGTCAATTGGCCGTTAGCTAATTGAATGCTATCCACTACTTGACCATCGCGTAATAAATGGATGGTGATAGTCGGATGCGTGTCTGGACCGCCTTGCCAGATCTTGCGCACTTCGATGGCTGTCCGTGGTACTTCAAAAGTATTGGTCACGGTTAAACCATCTTCTGCCTTCTTGAAGTGTTCAGGAACAAACTCATTGCCCGCTTGATCCACTTCTTGGACAAAATAGATAAAATCTTGACCATCCGCATCGGTCTTGTCTAAATCAGTCCAAGTCACGACTTCTTGATCAGCCGTACCGACTGCTTTTACTTGACCCACTGCTTCGGCTTGTCCAGATTCGCCAACCTTACGGTAAAGCTTGAAGTAGACTTGAGGTCGAACGGCTTGGCCGCCGATCCATTTCTTCGTCGCTTCAATCTCGATCTTAGGTGACACATAGGTGTTGGTTACGGTGAGATCTTTTTCCAACTTGCTGAAGTATTTAGGAACAAAATCATTGCCTTTTTCGTCCACTTCTTTGACAAAGTAGCTATAGACATTCCCTTGATCATCCGTCTTGTCAAGATCATTCCAAGTGACAGAAGCATTCGATGTGCCGACTTCTTTCAGCTCACCGACCGCTTCCTCTTGACCATCTTTACCTATCTTACGATAGAGCTTGAAGTAGACTTTTTGACGGAATTTTTCACCGCCGATCCAAGTCTTGTTAGCTGTGACGTTAGTCTTCGGAATTTGGTAAGTATTGGTAATGGTCAAGCCGTCCTCTTTCTTAGTGAAATCAGTAAGCTTGAGTTCCTTACCATTTTGATCTACTTCAGTAACGAAATAAATATATTCATTACCTTGATCATCCGTCTTGTCGAGCTTCTTCCAAGTCACTTCTTGGTCAGCATTGCCAATGGCTTTCAAGCCTACCATAGGAGTTGCTTGACCCTTTTCACCAATCTTACGCCAGAGCTTGAAGTAGACCTTACCACTTGGACGAACTTTGCTACCGTTCACCCAAGCCTTCTTGGCTTTTACTTCTCGATCAGGCACGATGTATTTGTTGCTTAAAGTGAAGCCATCATACATATTACCTTTTAAGGTCAAGGCAAATTGATGATCGCCGTTATGGTAGATACCTTCTTGGCCTTCAGCAGGCTTCTTAGGATCTTGAACAATCCAAGCTACTATGCTGCCATCGCTGTTTAACTCAACGACCGTGTATTGATAACGAATGAAGTTTCCTTTATCGTCACGCTTGACTAGACCCGTCTTTTCATCCATTTGATAAACTGGTAGATCTGACCAAGTATAGTGAAGATATGATTGGGCTTTTGGACTGCCATAAGCCTTACCATCTTGCAGCAATTGCAGGCTTAAGCTACCTGGACGAACCTTGTCACCCTTTTCCCATTTCTTCTCAGCTTTGACCTGAGTCAAATTCAGAATATTACGGAAAATATAGCCTGTACCAAGCCCTGAATTACCATTCTTCAAGTCAACTTTTTGCACTTTTTCAACTGGCGCATAGCCGTTCAAACTGTTGGCATTTTCAACCACACGGTAAGTATAAGTCAAGTGCTTGATTAAGGTCTTAGTCACATTGCCATCTTTATCTGTAAGGATTTGGTAAGCCTTGTATTCAGTTGGTAGGCCGCTAATGGAGCCATTCCAACGATTGTTGTAATTCAAGTAAACCCGTGTATGCGTCTTTTCAGTCGCTTTAGCCTTCTTGTCCAACTCATTCTTGGCTGTTTGGATGATATCGATTTGAAGCGGTACGTGATACTGATTATTCGGCTCCGTTTCCACTTCAAAGCTACCATCTTGCTTACGTTTTTCCTTCTGCCAAATCTTGTAGAAGTGCATGAAGGTCGTCTTATCAAGCTCGATATTGACCTTGTTAGAAGTCTTATTATCGTTGCTCTCAAATTGGTTTTCCGCAAATAGCTTGTCGAAATTAAAGCGATCCAAGTTTTCGTATTCTGGCTTGCCATCTTTAAAGACAGGTTTGCCATTTTCGTCTACTTTGAGGGTTAGACTTGGCACTTGCATTGGGATAATAAAGCTAACGGTATCGCCAGCCTTAATGCCACCCATGCCTAGTTTTTGGCTGATACGGATTTCCGTGACTAACTTCCAATCGTCTGGATCAGTCAGCCACTTGTCCCCAAGCTTGTATTCAATCAAGAACTGAGCTCCGGCACCATTTTCCACTTTAACTCGACCGACTAGATAAGGCGTAAGGCCATTGTTACCGCCCTTTTGAGGCAATTTATCGGTCAAGACTAGGTTACGCATGTCCGTTCCCACACCCAAACGACCGGTATCGAGCGTTTGGTAGGTATATTCCAACTTATAATCGTAACGTTGACCAAAGTCCAGCTTAGCGGTCCCTTGATGCCATTCGCTAGCTGAACCAGTATAACCGTACCTCTTATCATAGTCTGACGGTACATACCAGCGCACATACTTGTTGGCTTGAGTCTTACCTTCACCGACCGTAAAGTTAGATTCTGACCCGCCAATCCATGGGGTGGAGGAGAATTTGACTTTGTTGGTCTTTTGTCCCCAGACCGTTTGCTTCACTTTCAGTCCCTTAACTTGCAAGGTGAAGAGGTCTGCCCCCTTGCCTTGGAAGTTCGGCACTTCAAATTCAGGCAATTGTACGATCAAGCCATGGCCCTTAAGGGTATGGATGCCTGCCTTTTCCATCAAAGCTTTCAATGGATTATTGTCAGCAAGCGACGCATAGTAGAGGCTAAAGTCACTGACATAGAAGTATTTCACACCATTTTCGAAGGCTTTACGTGCTGCTTCATCTGCGAAACGCTTCGCATTGGCATTGTCATACTCATTAGTGATTGGATTAAAGTAGCGTAGATGTTGCCAGTGGGTGATGACTTTCACACGCGATTGATCATCATATTCCACTTCTTTTGGTAAGACTTCGAAAATATAGCCATCTTTCAGCAGGTAGTAGCCCTTGCCGTTAGTGCCATATTTTTGACGTTCCTTGTCGTCCACTTTCCAATCTTTATTAAGCTTTTCAAGCTTGCCATTTTCTTCCTTGGTCTTCAGGTCTAACATATCCAAGCCTAGACCCATTTCAAAGTCCACCCGATCATTAGGCTTCACCCTACCAGGCGTTAAGGTCTTCTTGACTATCTTGTTATGGTTGTCAGAAGTTGGTGCTTCTGGTGTATAGGTGATGGTCACTTGGGTCTTATTCAGACTGAAGTTGTGATCGCCAGCTTTAGCAGGATCGCCCTCTTGACCTGGTTCGCCACCGGTTTCGGTGATACAGTGACCGATGCCGACACCACAGTAGACATTGGTCCAAGAATAGCCTGGCTTGAACGGATTGATTTCTTCCGAACGGCCTAAGAGATATTCTGAACCCGCATTGCCAAAGAAAGCTCGGTTGTAGCCCGCTTTGTGCAGATAATAGCCAATCAAATTGATCCGTGCTTTGGAACGATCAGAATCCTTACCTAAAATTGATTCTACTTGGACATATTGCTTTTGAGTAGCATGCCAGATGTAATTTGGATTCAGCAATTTTCCATTGCTTTCAAGTGCTTTCTTGTTTGAATCCATCAAGTCTTCTAAAGCAAGGTCAGACCCCTTCTTAGCTAAGAAGCCATAAACAGACTTATCAGGGTCTGCTTTCTCTACTAAAGCTTTGACTTTATCATCTGGGACTTGTTTAGCGAGATAATCATAAAGCTGACGCAATTCCGCATCGCTTAAGTCCGCTAATTTCTTCTTTTTGAAGCTTAAACCAGCTTTTTTTAACTTAGTCTCGTCGAATTCTTCCTTGCCTGCTTGGTAAAGCTTGCGAAGTGCTTGTTGCAAGAGGATACCGCGGTTGGTCAATAATTGGCCATACTCATCGGTATAAGGCACATCGACATTTGGCTTGATCACCGAAGTGACGAGCACTTGCTTGGATTTAGCCGCAGGAACAGAGATGCCCTTCTTGAAGAAGATTTGGAAGGCATTGAAGAAGCCGTTGAAACGATTGAATGGCGATAATTTGTTGTCGCCTAACATGACAGACTCAAGATAAGCTGTTAAATCTTTCTTCAGCTGCTTAACTGCCTCTGCTTCTGAAAGTTTGGATTTTTGAACCCGATCTTTCATGTGCATCACGATTTCGTGGAAGCATGGGCTTTGTTTAGGTGCGCCGGCAATGTTAGCCTTAGCCATAGCTTCTTCAAGAGCTTTCATGCTTGCAGTCGTGTTATCTTCAGGATTAAAGATCTTCTTCAACTTGCCAAATTGCTTCAAGAATTCTTCAATCACTGGGGATTCGCCATCTTTATAGAAGTGATGCATTAAGCGAACTCGCACGAGGCCAGTCTCTGAATCAATAAACAACCAGTCAGAGCTTCCGCCATTTAGAACCTTCTTGTATTCCGCTAGAATATCCTCGCCCTTAATCGTTTCCACGCCGATAAAGTCAGCCCGTTTGATATAAGGATGAACACCTAAGAGAATACGGTCGATTTCATCAATACCAAAGTAATGATTTGGCCGTTCAAAGCGACGTCCAGCCTTAAAGGCTTGAATCGCAAAGCCGTCCAAGTCTTTTTGAGGTGCCTTAAATATCAAGTCCTTGTAGACTAAGCGGTTATCCATATGCGAATCATGGAAGACCAATTGCTTGTCATACTCATCAGGGTAGCTGAACCTTGTGTTTTGATTATTGAAATTCAAGGTCCAGATCAGTTCACGTGGCACATCCAGGTCGCCTTGGTCGTTCAAGGTCAAGGCCTTACCCGTTAGTTTTTCGTATTTGGCTAAGAGATCACGCGCCTTATTCTCTTCGATAGTCTTTAAGATATAGCTATCATAGTCTCTCCCTGTTAAGGTCTTAAAAGTCGCCTTGATCTCACCAATGGCTTGATCTTTATCTTCAATCGAAGGATTGGCTTCAGTCCGTTTGATCAATTCTTGCGTCATGTACTTGATCAAGAAGTGTGACCGCTTGCGATCCCCTTCATGACGGTACAAGAGATTAAAGAGCTCGAAGTCCATCTTGGTCTGACCATCTAATTCTTTTGGTGGCAGCTTATTGAAAGCATTTGGCATCACAAAAGATTTCAAACGGAAAGTATGGAAGGTCTTGAAGGACCCGCCTTCAAAGACAGACTCATCTTTACCAGTTGCTGGATCATGATAAGTCGCTTCCCACTCGGTTTGATAGATATGGTGGACCGCATTCCCGGTCTTGAAGCCAGGGAACTTGAAGGACAGCTTGGTCTTAAGCAAGAGTTCGTAGAGGTTGTCTCCTGGGATGATCTTTTTACTACCGTCTGCAAGGGTTTGAACAATAAATTGTCCCCCTTGGCGGCTGTGTAAAAGCGCACCCGTTTGGTCGTAGACTTTACCTGTTTGAGCGTCATAGATGAGAATCTTGCCATCTGGATCTTTAACCCATTGGTCAGGTTGCCCCTTCAAGCGCTTCTTATCGGAAAGATCCATGTCTTTGCCATCCACTTGTTGGGCTTTCTTTTCTTTTAATTCGAAAAGTTCTTTGACCTTACTGAAGAATTTACCGGCTATTTCGCTTAATCCTTCAGTCGCTTTTTTAATGAGCTGACCCGCTTCATCTAAAAGATAATTCTTGGAATCCAATTCAGGCTTGGCTACAATTCGGTTGCCACTAGCAACATAGATGGTGCCATCGCCTATTTGGATGCCTTTACCTGTTTCCACTTTAATCGTCCGTGGTTTTTGATCTTTATCCACGACTTCGGTTAAGACATAGCTGCCATCCTTTTGCTTGGTCAGAGTAAAGCTCTTGATCAAGCGATTGTTCTTATCGACTAAGATGGTGTCACCAGTCAGATGACGGGCTTGGTCAATTTCATAACCATCCTGATCGACACCGACTGCTAAGGCGAAGCGGTAAGTGCTTGGCTTGCCATCTTTGTCTTTAACGACCCAACGTTCGCCGATTTTTTCAATGCGGAAGTCTTTATAGACATAGCCTTTACCATCCGCTGTCGCTTGACCTAAGTATTTACCTGTCGTATCAAAGACAGCCAGGGTTTTCCATTCGGCTTTATCTAGGATCTTACCTTCGCGATCGGCCACATAACCTTGATCAGTCTGAGGCAAAATCCGACCATAGAATTGCTTACCATCCGAGTGCAAATACTTGCCCTTTAGCTTTTGGGTATTCGGAACGAGGACTGTTTTACCCTCTTTGTCCTTGGTGACATACATATTGTCATCTAGAGGTCGGTAAACTTGATCAAAGCTGATCAGCTTATCACCTATTAGACGGTAACGATTTTTTTCTTTCGTTATTTTGAACTGATTATCTTCAAGCTTCAGGTGGTTTCCTTTAGGATCAACCAGATAATCGCCGATCAGCTTGGCCACCAGCTTACCCTCTTTGTCATAGATGCTCGTCGTGTTGCCAGGCAACATGCGGTAATCACTATCTCCTAAAGCCAGATAGTCCTGTTCTTCGACATAATGGCGTTTGCCTTCACTATCGAGATAGACTAATTTGCCTTGGTGGTCGGTAAAAAGTACGTCGGTAACTTTGTTAAAGCCCCCAATGGCTTGACCGCCAACATAAAGCTGGCCGTTCGATTGGTAGATGGACTTCCCTTCCAATTGCTTGAGGTCTAATTCTAAGAACAATTTGCCATCTTTCTCTTGGTAGTTGATGCCTTCCTTATTCAGAATGTGTTTGGCTTTCTTGCCCATCGATTCTGGAATCGTGACTTCCACCCTAATGTGATTCAATTGGATAGGATCAGCAGGACCTGCCACTAATGGCTTATCCTTGAACTGGGAATCCTTGATCAGGCGATTGATAAAGTCAATGGTCTTAGTATGCTTATCATCAAGCACCTTGCCATTTGAATCCACATGACCTGCATCGAGTGGGTTTTCTTGGTTTGGCGCGTCTTGGCCATAAGAATCTTCGCCCGGTGCAAAGGGATTGGAGTATTCACCCGATCCTGGCTTGCCAAAGTTAGCATTTGGCCCCACTCCAGGATGCTTATCATAAGCAGATTTGGTCACAGTGAATTGTAGCTCTTTCTCTGCTAGAACTTCTGTTAAATCCGCTTCAAAGCCATTGCCTCTATAGAGCTTGGCCGTCAATGTCACTTGGTCATGGAAATCACCATTCAACAAGTTGAAGACGATTTGACTGGTCATAAAGCGCGCACCTAAATTGTCATAATAGAGCTTAACACGGGTCGAGCCGTCAGACCGTTTTTCAATCTTTTGATTGGTCAGACCGGGAACATTCAGTCCATTAATTTGAACTTTTTGCCCTTGTTCGCCCCTGACATCTACAACTAAGGTCACTGGCCCAGTTGCTTTGTTAGATACCAATTGCAAGGTTAGATCAATCGGGGTGTTGTTGGTGACATAATAGTGATTCTCTTTTAGACGTTCGCTTGGCAAGCCTCCTTGGTTGACATAGCTATTGAACTCTTGATCCTGATCGCCTTCCGTGTAGTCAGAGAGCATATGAGAATCATGAGCTTGAATAAAGTCTTGGTAAGCTTTTTTAGCTTGACCCAAGGTTGTTAGACTTTTCACAATCACCTCGTCACTTGGCGCTTGTTTTTTGACATCCGCTAGAGTTTCAGCCTGCTTGATCGCGTTTTCTAAAGCCTGACGGACTTTTTGATAGTCGTCTTTAACCTTGTCAGGGACTTTGGAAGTTTCAGCGAGTTTTTCGCTCAATAACTGATTGGCCTGGCTAATCGCTGGGAGTAAGTCCTGACTTTCCTTAGAGGTCCGAGCACGCGGAATGCTAGCTTGTAAAGCTTTCATCTGGTCAATCATTTGTTTTAACTGACTCAAATCCGGTTGCTTTTCCTCCAATAAGCTTTGGGCCGCCAAGATGAGCTTGTTAGCATCTTCTGTTTCTTGGGCGTTCAAGCGTCCCAGCTTATCCGCTTGGTTGACCGCTTGAACGAGATTCCTCAAAGTCTCAACTTGAGGCGCTTGCGTTTTTTTCTTTTGTCCTGCATTTTGCAATTCAAAAGCTTGCAAGCGTTGCACGGCTAGCGCCAAGTCTTTTTGATATTGCTCAGAATTTAACGGCTTATCTAAAAGCTTTTTCAAATGCGCCAAGGCGTTCTTGAAATAGCGCTGTTCTTCTTTTTTCATACCGGAAGGATCAGCCTTATAATAAGTGTTATAAACTTCTTTAGCTGTATCAGAGATATCGAGTCTAACAGACTTGGAACTTCTGTCAGTGCTTGACTCGCTTTCTACTGCTGGGTCATTTTCTCTTCCTTCTGGTTCATCCGTTGATTCACTCTTTGAAAGCTCGGATCTTCCTTCTGGTTCATCCGCTGATTCACTCTTTGAAAGATCGGATCTTCCTTCTGGTTCATCCGCTGGTTCACTTTCTTCATTTTCTTTCTTGACTTGTAGTGAACCGCTGTCTGCCTGAGAATTTGATCGATCAGTCGATCCATCGTCTTCCTTATGGCTTTTTTCTGCTGGAAGCGAATCCGGTGTTTTGGAAGCTTTTGATTCTCCCAAACCCTCTTCTTGCTCAGACTTTGATAGTGCTCCACTTGCTTCATCTAATTCAAGTGGGTCTTTCATTGGTGTAATCATTTCTGCTTCTGTTTTTGATACAGGGGATTGATCTTGTTCAGTTTTTGTCCCTCCTGCCGGTTCACTAACCTTATCCAACTGTTGTGTGGATTGAGATAACCTTCCTATAACTTTTTCAGATGTATCTGCCACTGAAGGAGTCATTAAACTCGTGGCCATCGTTAGAAAAAGCATTAGACTTAACTTACTTTTTAACATATTAAATTTCATTTGATGCACCTCCTTTCTCTTAATCCAATACATTAATCATCCCCTCTATCCATAGAAGGGAAACGATTACAGGGCTATTTTAACACAGAAAGCAAAAAATGTGCACTATTTTGCAATTACGTTCTTTTTCTTCTATTTATGTGAAAACTCACAGAAAAGCATAGACCCTATGGCTTAACTAGATAATTTTCTGAGGATTAACATAAATGGCCGATAGCTCAGTTGCTTACTCTACAGGAATTTAGCTAGTAATGAACTATGAACACCTTGACGCTCAAAAAGCCTGCTAACTCATTTAGTTAACAGGCTTTTTCATAATCCTATTTATTCCATAGGCAAGTATAGAGCTTCTTAATAATGGTCTGTTCTTGCAGACGAACTGCAAGTCAAATTTTGCTTCATTCTTCCTTTAATAAAGGCTTACGACGCAGGAGAATTCACTTTTCCCTCATCTTTATTTTTGAATCACAAGGTCTTTTTCAAATTCTTTCCCATAAGTATCTGTAAGAGTTTTTGCGTAAGCTTCATGGAAGAAGTTCTTTTCACTTAATTTCTTGATGTCTTTGTTCAACCAATCTAAAACGGTTTTATTCCCTTTAGCGACTGCTGGTGCGATAGTATCTTCACTACCTAAGCTTGGGATACCCACTTTAAAGTCTTTATTTAATCTAGCAAAAGCGATCACTTCAGTATTGTCGTTAGCCCAAGCAACACCATTACCATTTTCCAATGCACTCTTAGCTGTAGCATATGAGTCATATTTTTGAAGAGGAATTTTTGGATAGTTCTTTACCAAGTAGTTTTCAGCAGTTGTCCCAGAAATAACAATTAATTGATCTTTAGGATCCCATTTGTCGAGAGATTTGATCACACGTTTCTTTGGTGAAATAACCCCTAATGCCACTTTCATGTAAGGTTCAGCAAAGTCTACCTCTTTTTGACGTTCAGGCGTAACTGTGAAATTAGCTAAAATCACATCGACTTTACCTGTTTTTAAATATTCGATCCGATTGGCTGCTTCAGTAGAAATATATTTCACTTTAACTCCTAAATCTTTCGCCAATTGGTTCCCTAAATAAATGTCATAGCCTTGGTATTTGTTGTTTTCATCAACATAACCAAATGGACTTTTATCGGAAAATACCCCAATTTTTATTGTCCCAGAAGACTTAATTTGATCTAAATTCCGATGAATATCACTTTTAGCCCCTGCAGCTTCTACAGGAGAAACCACGCTTTGCCCGCCTAAAATACTTGTTAACACACCGAATACTAAAAAGGAAAGGGTTAATTTGATAATACGTTTAATAGTTTTCATAAGTCTACTCCTTACATATTTTATTTTTAACATCCATTATTTTTTACGATGACGATGATAGGTAAATGATTGTAAAAATTGCTTAGCTCGTTCCGTTTTCGGAGACTCAAAGAAAGCTTCTGGTGTATTTTCTTCCCGAATGACACCTGCTTCTATAAAAATGACCCGGTCGGCCACAGCTCTGGCAAATGCCATTTCGTGGGTGACAACAATCATCGTTTTGCCTTGGTCAGCTAAATCAATGAGAACTTCTAAAACTTCTCGAACCATTTCTGGGTCCAATGCCGCTGTTACTTCATCAAATAGTAAAATCTCAGGTTGCATACATAAAGCACGTACAATGGCTACCCTTTGTTTTTGACCTCCAGACAACTGGTGAGGATAACGATCAGCCTTATCCAATAAGCCCACACGTTCCAATAGAGCTCGGGCTTCTTTTTCTACTTCAGGACGAGACCTTTTTTGCACCTTTAGTGGCGCTAATAAAATATTTTCTAAAACCGTCAAGTGAGGGAACAAAGCGTAATGTTGAAACACCATACCGATTTTTTGTCGTAACAATAGTAAATCTTTACCACTTTGTTGAATCGTTTGCCCATTGACTTGAATTTCTCCAGATTGAATCGGTTCTAAGCCATTAATACAGCGCAAGAGCGTACTTTTCCCACAACCACTGGGGCCAACAACGACGACAACTTCCCCTTCTTTTACTTGCAAATTCAAATCATTTAGGATCGTGCTGTCGCCATAGCTTTTATGCAAGTGTTCAATTGATAATGCAATTTCCGTCATGCTTCACCTCCATTTTTTCTCAAACCATCTGGCCATTAGACTAATCGGCCAACAAGCTAAAAAGTAGAGAATAAAAATCGTCAGATAAACCCCAAATACCGCATTCGGGCTAGACATCCGATTCGCCTCTATAATTTGCTGGCCAACTTTCAGTAGCTCAATCACCCCGATCATTAAGACTAAACTGGTCGTTTTAATCATTCTCATGACTAAATTAATGGTCAAGGGCAGCAAGCGTCTAATCGCTTGAGGTAAGATCACATAACGGTAACTTTGCAAGGGACTTAAGCCCAACACTTCCGCACTTTCATATTGTTGGACAGGTATAGATTGAATGGCTGATCGAACCAGGTCACTCATCTCTGCCGTCCCCCAAAAGGTAAATACCAAAATTGATGCGAACTCGGCTGAAATATCTAAAGAAAAAGCCCGTGTACTTCCGAAAAACACAATGAAAAGCAAAACCAACTGTGGCATAATGCGAACAACTTCCAAATAAATCCGTAAAATAGCATAGATTATTTTATGCCTTTTATTCATGAAATGCCCTAAAATAATCCCAAATAAAATACTCAGTAAGACAGAAATTGCTGCAATCTTTAAGGCTTCGACCAAACCAAGAAGTAAGCGGTAGAAATTATCACCTTTAAACAATACATTAAGCCCTAAACTGTCCATAGCTTAACCTCCTTTCAATAAGTGCTCCCAGTAAGGATACCGGTAGGAGAATAAGCAAGTAAAAAAAGACGAGCAAGGCTAAACTTTCAATAGTTTTACTATATAAGCCTATTAAATCTTTCGCAGTAAAGGTGAGATCCATTAAAGAAATGGCAGAAAATACACTCGTTTCTTTAAGAAGAAAAATAACATTCGCCATAATCGCTGGAAAACTCACGCGGATAGCTTGGGGTAAAATCACATATAGGAAACATTGCCCCTTACTCAGGCCTAAACTTAGGGCACTTTCTTCTTGCTTTTGGCCAACACTTTCTATCCCGCTGCGAAAGGCTTCCGCCATATAGGATCCTCCTAAGAATGTAAGACCTAACGCCCCACAAGTATAAGCATTAAGTTGGAGGCCTAATTTAGGTAAGCCATAATACATGAAGAACAGTTGAATCAAAAGAGGAGTATTCCGACTGACTTCAATGTAACTACCCACTATCCATTTCCATCCGAATAATCGATGATGTTGAATCACTGTACAAACTAAGCCCAACACAATCGCTCCTAGCACTCCTAAGAGACCAATTTGTAAGGTCAGAACAGTGGCTCTTTCATATAAGGGTAGGTAATTCTTTATAAAGGTCCAGTCCATTCATTCCTTCCTCCTTCTAACATTAGGCATAACTTGCAGGTAAAATCCTGCCATGCTCCCATTTTTAAAATAAAAAAACGGAAGCTTTTTTATGAAAGCTCCCGGACAAATGACTATACCATTGCGTATTCTAAATGAATTCGTCTTGCATGGTGTTGAGGCGAACAGCCATGCCATCTTGTGTGCACGACTCAAGCCCAGCCATATGAGATGTCCGGGAGCTCTGCATTCGTTGACACATACAAGATTTTTTAACTAAATTGTTAATCATCGCTATTCGCCTCCTTTCAAAGTCTTGTAAAACTTGTTGAAATGATATTATCAATCTTTCCTATTTTTGTCAATGGATTTACTAAAATCCAGAAATATTTTTTGTAGATTTAATATGTGTCAGCCCCATAAATATAGCTCAACATCAGTCTTTTACCGCTGTTTTCTTTTACTAATGCATCAGATATTTATACGAGATACACTTAGAGTTAATAAATAAATCCTATTATTTTTATTCAAGCTTTTAATAAGTCAATATAGCTATCATCCTTCAAAAAAATGGGAATCTTTATTATAAAAGCATCCCCTTACTGCAATTCCCCAAAAACTATTTTTCTTTCCAGCTCCATTAGAGGCTCTCTCTTTACCCTTTTTCTAAGACCCATCGTCGCAATTCCTCTATCATTGCTTTACGTCTTGGATAGATTTCGCACAATTCTTCGACCATTTGTTCAGCATGAACTTGCCCTTCTGGGACTTCCTTCATGCTCGCTAAATCCTTAGCTAGTTCTCGATATCTACGCCTTTCATTAGCCTCAACCATCTCTGTCAACACATACTTTTTAATAGCTAGCAGGACTTGAATTGGATATTTAGTCACCAAGATTGGCCAAGCTTTTGTTGCTTTAACTTCCGTGATCGATAAAGTCAGCAGTTCGTCATACATCCCTTCTTCCGCCAAAAAGCTAGCATAGCCAGTTCTTCCACGAAGCAATGGTAATAATTCTATTCGCAATGCCTCCCACTGCTTTGTCGTCACATATTGTTTTAACCAATGCATTTCATCGAAAGACACCTGTTTAAATTGACGAGCCTTCTTTAGCAAAATCTCATAATACTTTTCAGAATCACCCTTAGCCGAATAAATAGCTAATTTTCTATCCATAAAGCTGATCTTATTCACTCTATCAGCCGTCTCTTTAGCCGCTTTATCTAACCATTCGATCGCTTCATCAGCTCTTTTTTGTTCTAGCAAATAATCCACCAGCAAGAAAATTAGATCTCTAGATTCCAAATAATTCTCCGCGAAATCTAAAGCTTTTTCCTCCTTACCCATCCTCGTTAATTCTTGGAAGATATAAGATGCGTAACGTCCCACACGATAGGAATATCCACCCTCTTTGGCTAAACTTTGCTCCAAACGTTTTTGATAGAAATCATAAATAGCTTGTCCATATTCCTTTGTGTCAAATTCACTCAATCGTTGGTCAATAAAATCCTCTCGAACACCCACACCCTCTCTTTTCTTATCTAGTTTAAGCAAAGCCAGAAAAGCATACTCTCTATCTGGTGAAGGTAGCTGTTCGAACATTTCACCCCAAAGCTCCTCCACTTGCAAAACTATATCTTGGTATTCTCCCAGTGAGCCGTCCATATGCACCGTCTCAAGCATTTGTATCACATACAGCAAAATATCAATCAATAAACGATACTCCCTTTGGTCAATCAGGATAGCCACTTCTCGTTGCATAAAATCCCCCATATCATGAACAAAAGGCATTCCCTCACGATAATCGATAAAGCCATTTAGCTCGTGCTCATAGCGAATATTTCGGATAGCTATTTTATAGTAGGACAAAGGGTGAGCGAGTTTACTAGTCGCCATTTCCTTTAAAAAACGTCTCTGAATTAAGGGATCATCTCGGAGTAATTCTTTTACAAACTGACGTAATTTCTCTGGGGCAGTTTCCGCTAAAATGGTCTCTATATCCCTATCGGCTCGTCCGTCTTTTAAGTCATCCTCCTCTTTCAAAATAGCCTCTTCTTCATCGTCAGCTTCATACTCTTCATCATCTGACATGGATTTTTCTTCCCCATTAACTTCATACTCTTCATCATCACAAATGGATTTTTCTTCATCGTCAAAGAAAAGAATGGCTGCCATATGTTTACAAAAGTTACCTTTCAGAGCATAAGGACAGTCACACGCTGCCTCCTCTATCTCATCTTCATCCATCAATAGGTCTACCTGATAAAAGTTTTCTGCCCCTTCCACTCGTCCTTCCAGATGGTCTCCAGATCGTTTAACCGTTTTGACTCTTCCCAACAGATAATAGTCATAGCCCCGGTCTAGGATCACTTCCCTAAATTGATCTTCCCACATAAACAAAGCCCCTTTATATTTCTTTGACATTCCCCTAACTGACTGACCTTACTGATGAAAGAATGATGAGACAAGATCATCGAACCCTACACATCATGCTTAATGATCTTCTTCCTCTAGATCTTTGAGCGTAATCCCCACTTTAGTTTTCCAGCTAGTTCTACCATTTGTAGTCATTCCAAGAACAAAAGACGCCGCATACGATGGACTTTGGAAAAGATAATTTTTTGCCAATTGCCCATTGACAATCTCCTCGTTTTTATAACATTTTTCTCGAAGTTTCTTTATGACTTCTGGTATAGATTCAGCATCAGTTTCTTCTATTTGACTACCAGCTAAAACGACAAAACCCTCGCTTGTCCTTTTACACCTTGCTTCAATCAGCTTATTCGAATACCAGCTTGCCCGATGTAAACTGCATCTTCATCTTTATCATTTTTACCGAACAAAAAATAAACACCACTTTGCTTTAAGTCAGTTCTTCCTTTACACCTATCCAAATACGCACGAGGGATTTTGTAAGCAATACCCGTCCAGTTAGCCAGAGTGCATTTTATCCGACCGGTAACTTCTCCATCCATAAGAAAAAGATTAAAGTTTTTACCCTTATTCATGTTCATTCCTCGCTAGTTTCTGTCATTTCATCATTATTCTAGAAAACGCTCCTACAAAAAACAGCCTATTAACTCGTTTGTCTCTCCTAAAACTCTTCAACACCTTAATTTCTGCGTAACTTTCAACGATGCTTTTTTCTTGATCACTAAGTCTGATTGAGAAAGCTCTCTTAACCCTCCCCCTTATAGTATATTGTACTACCGGTAGACTTGCTTATAAAACATTTAAAAGTTGGCACATACGTGATAAGATCCCTCATTGATTTCCTAAAGAACTAAAGGCACTATATATTTAGAAGGGGTGATATTATGCCACGTATTCAATCCAGTACCGATTTAAGGAACAACTACACCGCTATCTCAAACTTTTGTAATGAGACAAATGATCCTGTTTTCATCACCAAAAATGGACGGGGTGACTTAGCTGTCATGAGTATTGAGTCTTATGAACAATTGGTAGGTAAACAGGAACTATACAGCCTTCTCAAAGAAAGCGAAGAAGATCTGAAAGAAAATCGTACGAAACCACTTCAAGAAGTAATAAATAATCTCAAGCAGGAACTCCGTCATGGTTAACTATACAATTGAAGCGACTCAATCCGCTCAAAAAGACTTAGAGGCAATTAATCGTTACCTTAATCAAGATTTGCTCTCCCCTACGACTGCTCTCAGCTTTTTAGAAGTATTTGAACATGAGATGGGTACTTTATGTTATATACCTCAAAAATTTCAATTGATCCATGATGATTACTTTGCCAGTAAGGGTTACAGTCTGACACGCTATAAAAAATATTTAATTTTTTACACGATCTCTGAATTAGAGACTAAGGTTTTTATCCATCGTATTTTACACGCTTCTAGAAAATGGGAATCTTTATTATAAAGACAGGCATCCTCATTTAGAGGGTGCTTTTTACATGGGCAAAAATTGTAATGACTTACGAAAGGCATTCATAACTGCTCTCATAGACTGCCAAAATGGTCGGCAGCTACTTCAGAAACAAAAAGTTCATTTGCGGTATATGAATAGATTTCGCCTAAATCGCCAAATGCATCTACTGAATACCTAAGCTGATAACAATCGATCATATACCGTATTCCTCTGCAATCGTTACATCAACTTCATCAACAGAAAAGCCACGGTGCTAGAATGGACCGTTATTGCAATATCACCCAATGAAGATAGATCCTATCTAACATTTAGATAAGTGCGTGATAACTTAGATTCCTTGCAATTATTTAAGAGTAGATTATTAAAAAGCTCTTTCTTACTCGTATCAAAGGATAGTGTGACAAAATCCCCATAAGCTTCCACCTGAAGTTGGATCTGACCTTCTGTATAGATTAACTTCATACCCTTGACTTTCTGATAGGGGATGAATTGAATGAACCAATTGGTTCCCATAAAGCAATTCACTCCCTTGTGATTAATACCCATTGCTAAAAAAGTAGACAGAAAAGTCCCTACCGCAAGAAAGACTGTGACTAAGCCCAGAACTGACTGATCCTTACAGAACCAAGTCATCAGCCCTAGCAAGAATAATAAGGCTCCTCCATACCATGCTGTTTTAGGCATTTCGGCTTGGATTAAGTTCTTTTTTCTTCTATAGAGATTGAATCCAATTACAAATAGAAAAATAAAGTTCATAAATAAAATAGCAGACATCTATCTTCACTCCATTAATTATCACTATATTCATGCCACTTGACTAATAAGTGAATTAATCTTTCGTAATTGATGGCATGGTAGCATCGCTCCTTATCATCAAAACGATTGATTCAACATGTGTCGTCTTTGAGCTATAGATTGAAATAGATAGGGTACTTGTGCTCTTTTACTGACATTATAATTATTATTCAGATAACTTCCCTACTATAGAGTATCTAAATCAGTAGATGCGCCGCACATAAATATAGCCATCCTCAATATTGGAAGAATCAACAAAACCCATTTTTCTCCAAAAACTTCTTGCACCATTATTACTGAGTGCAACTGGAGCAGACACTCGATCCGCTCCATATTTATATTTTAGATACTTGAGACACATAGTTACTACTTTGCTGCCGATTCCTTTGCAACGATGCTTTTCATCAATATAAAAATTGATAATCTGGTAATTTCTTTCTCCCGTGTACAAAGAAACGAATCCAATTAAATTATTATCAGAATATACCGCATAAGGTTCAATATATTCATAATATAACCAAGCCTCAGCCAATGAATATAACACACTGTCTACATGATCTTCATTAATACACGGTGGTGTCAATGCAATACACTCGCTAAAATTTTCTTCTGTAATCGCACGCAAGTCAATCATTAAAAATTCCCTCTCTATCGCAAAACGGTAAAGTAAACTGCCCTTAAATTAAAGTTTAATTCGATTAAACTGTTGCAGCTTGTCCATTCTCATTTGACCACTGTTTCGCAGCCACCGACCTGTCCCTCATCCGAACTTTTATTTTGCCACCAGAAATCTTCTCTTAACCACCATTTTCTAAATTCAAAACAGGAGGTCGCCAGACATTCATCTAACAGCGATAACCCTGTCCTCATGCGGTTTATCTGTATTTGGTAAACTAAAAATCAGCCAAGTGGCAATTAAAAATCCAGCCACTCGACCAACAAAAGAGTCCACTGCCGCCCATAATACGATATCCTTTTAGTATACGACCACTGAAAGGATGGAATTAGAGGTGTTAACAGTGAACCAAATTTATGATATACGATTGAAGCACGACATGGAAGGGAAAAGTATCAGAAGCATTGCTAGGGAGACTGGTTTCGATCGCGACACAATTAGTAAATATGTCAATCAGGAAGATTTTAGCCCTGATGTCCCAATTAAACAGAAGCGAAGTCGCAAAACAGATCCCTATCGAGCACTTGTTAAGCAATGGCTCCTAGACGATTTTAAAGCCCCCAGGAAGCAAAGACATACCGCTCAAAGAGTCTATGACCGACTCCTTGAACTCCACGAACAAGGCGATTTGCTCTTAAAGGCTTCACCTAGGATCATTCGCTCTTTAGTGGCTGAATTAAGAGAAGAGGTCAAACAGGAGACAGTCGTCTACTTGCCTTTAGATCATCCAACAGGCGAGGCAAGTTGACTTTGGTGAACTTTCCTTTATATGGACTTTATCTAGTCACTCCAAACCACTCTGAAGAATACATATGATTCCAATTAAATATATTACAGATCTTTCCTCTCATAAACTTTCACAGTCAAGAACAATAATAAAGCAGATACCACTAGAACTATTAAAGCAGAAGATAGGATTAGAGTGGCTGGTTTTATTGATGATAGCCACCTTAATGCTCCTTGAATAAATGGGCTATTTGCTAATGTCCACCCAAACGTTATTAATACTAGAAAAATTATGATAGTAACATAACTCATGAATACAGGGCCAAAAATAATGTACAACAATTGATAACCTAAAATTAACAGGATAGCCATGACTACAGTTAAGAAAACTTCTTTTATACTATTGCCTTTTAAACTTGGAAGTATGCTGTTTAACAATATTATAATCGATAAGTTAACACCAACTTGTAAGAAATGAAAAATAGTTTTACTTACTACTACTTCAAAGCGGCTCACTGGCATACTTTGAATGAGGGCGTGATATTCATTTTTGTCTTCCAGACCATCGATATTTCGCATATTAAACATGGACAGCAGTAAGCCTAAAATTAAAGGTAATTGATCATTACTCACTACAAAGGAGACTAAGATAAGAATAATCAATGATAAAATTAATAGTTTTCGACTTACTATCCAATCTTTAACTAGTAATGCTCGCATTTAATTATCTCCCTTCAAGTGATAAATCATAATATCTTCCAATGACGCTGGTTCAATTAGAACCTTATCACCATAAATTTCTTGAAAACTTTTTGCATCTTCGCACAAACCAGCAAAGCCAGATTCTCTCTCTGTATAACCTATTAATAAGTCTCGCATCTCTGAATCCAGCAATTGAAGTGGACCCTTGATGAGATTGTAATTTTCAAGCAAATAATTTTTAGAATCCTGAATTAATAATCTTCCATCATTAATAAAGATAATATAATCCGCAATTTTTTCCAAATCGGCTAGGATATGGGTGGAGAATAATATCGTCTTTTCTTGATCTTGGATAATATCATACAGTAAGTCTAGAATCTCCAACCTTACGACTGGATCTAATCCAGATGTTGGCTCATCCAAGATGATCAGATCCGCATTATGGCTTAAAGCAACGGCTAATGAAAGTTTAACCTTCATACCTGTAGATAAATCTTTTACTTTTTTCTGCAAAGGCAGCTTAAAATCACGACAGAGAGAGTCGAATTTATCTTTATCCCATTTAGGATAAAAACCGTTAACTAAGTTACCAATAGAACAAACATTCAAATTTTCATAATAAATATTTTCAGCATAAACAAAACCTATTCGCTCACGTGCGGCTTTTCCTTCATTTTCATGATCATAGCCTAAAAGATCTATTTGTCCTGTATCCGCCTTAATCAAATCCATTATCAATTTAATGGTTGTTGATTTCCCAGCTCCATTGGGTCCTATAAATCCCGTAATATAGCCTTTTGGTATCCGTAAATTCTTTAAATCAATTTTAAAGTCACCAAGTGTTTTGGTAACATCTTTCATTTTTATCGCATATTGCATTTTTTATTCCTCCACTTTTTCACTGAACCGTTGAACTATTTCTTCAGAACTTAGGCCTATACTTTTTGCTTTTATAATAACTTGTTCGATACCCGCATCTATTTCTGCTAGAATTTTTCTTTCAATCAAATCAATATCCAAATCGGCTACATACGTTCCTTGACTTGGGATGGACATCAGAAATTTTTCTTGTTCTAAATTTTCGTATGCTTTTTTAACAGTAATAACACTGACTTCTAAATCTTTAGCCAACTGTCTAATAGATGGCAAACGTTCCTTTTCCTTTAATTCACCAGATATAATGTTACGCTTCATTTCTTTTATTATCTGTTCGTACAATGGGACTTTAGAAAATTTCGAAAGATTAATATTAATCATTTAACTTCTTTCCTTCACACTTTGTGTATATACTATATACACAGTATACGGATTTGGGTTTTCTGTGTCAAGATTTTTATTAATAAATAATGGAATCATAGAGCAACTTCGGCCTGAAAGAAAGCTTACTAAAGGATTAATACCCATTTGTCCTCGAATTGCATAAATGATTTATTTTTTTGTTCAATTTATCATATAAGAAAAAACCAGCGGTAAATTTACACCAAATAAATTCAAAAGAGACTATTTCTGCACATCATAAAAAGAGAGACACAGAACCATGCAATCCCCATTCTGATGCATCGTTCGAGGTCTCTCTTATTTTTCAACAACTATTATTCGGCTTGTTTTCAGTTTCACCTCAAAGCTATCTTCTTTAACTCTCACCTCATCCACCAACCGGTTGACTAAGCTCTCATCATACTCCTCTAGCTTAATATGCCGCCCCTTGAGGAAGGTTTTGATGTCTGCTAATCGCTTTCGCTTACTATTTTTCCACCGTATCACACCAATCGACCTGTTCCCACATTCCAACCACTATTTTCCCTCAGTAAATCATCTCCTAGATCAAAATTTCTACTTTCCAAGCCAAAAACGAGGTCCCTAGAAATTCAGTACATGCCTATGAACCCCGTCCTTATGCGATTTATCACTTAACTTTTTCAGCTAACGCATTTAGGAGAGTAGCTCACTGCGTTCGAACTCTCCTATAAAATCACCTACGCTCACGCTACGGAGCTGAGTCTGTAACTCACTACGTTCGAACAGACTCAAGCAATACGACGCACTCCACATGTGTCGATGTTAGGCTATGGATTGAAATAGATAGGTTGATTGCACTCTTTTGTTGACATTATAAGCGTCTTCCTACCAATAACTTGAAACTTTCATTAAAAAATCAAAATTAAATAAATATGGAACACACAATATGGCAAGTGCTCCTAAGATACAAATCATGAAAACACCAAGGGCATCTCTATTTTCTATTTCATCATTCTTTCTACAAGAAAAATATCCCTCTTATCTTATCTCTCAATGTCGGATTCTTGGTTCCATATACTTTATCCTTTCCGTAAAGCACAGATCTTATGAGAAATAGGATATAGGAAGCAAAAAATAGACTAAAACAATTAAAAGAATGACATCAATTATTTGTCGAATCATCTTATTCAGAACCTTCCTATTATTTATGTTATTTATGGAAGCTCGTACGCCTTCTTAATCTTAGCAATATCTTCCAAATACACCCATTCTTCAATATACCCGCATGTTGCACAAACGTAACGACTCACATTCACAGCCGAGAAGATTGTTGCGCCTGTCATAATATTATTCCCGGCGCCCCAAGCTCTGGATGTTCCGGGTACATAGATCAGATCCCCCACATTTTGGACATTTGCCTGTATTTTTCATAATTAATCCCTCCTTTGAGAAATTACATCACTGGATTAATGTAGCCCAGTTCCATCGCCTTATTATAGGCTTCAATTAAATTGCTGGCATCCAACTTACTATAAATATTAGTTAAATGATTATATAAAGTTCGTTCGCTAATATACAATTCCTTGGCTAGATCTTTCTTGCTTTGACCCTGGACGAGCTTTTGTAATAATTCAATCTCCCGAGGAGTTAGTGGATCAAGAATTTTCTCTGGTTGAGGTGCATTCATTCCATCTTTGGCTGCTTTAAGACGCATGACTAATTCATCAATTTCAACGGACTTATTGATAAAATCCTTAACGCCTAGTTCATAGGCGGTGGTTCGATAATTCGCTAAATCATAAGCTGTTAAGATGACAGCGGGTAATTCACACTGATTCTCCCTGAGTTGACGGACCACATCAAAACCAGTTAGATCGGCCTTAAGATTAATATCTATCAAGAGGAGATCGTATTCTTTGCTAGCTAGGAATTTATAGAACTGTTCAGGGTCACTGACATAATCGCATTGATCGATCTCTGTCTGGTCTTCTAACAATCGCTTTAAGCTCTGACCAAATAATTGGTGATCATCAAGAATTAATAGCTTCATGAGGACCTCCTTTCAGTAGAATCTTTGTGGTTAAAACATCGGCATTCAATTGGTAGTTAAGCTCGCCACTTTGTGTGTTCACAAGCATTTTCATCAACAGGACACCACGCTTCGATGCTTGAATTTCTTCAATATCTTGATCATCTGCTCCATCACTTTCCAATTCAATCAATATATCCTGTCCCACTTGTTGAATTTGGTAGGACAAATAAGTTCCTTGAGAATGCTTATAGATATTATTAATTAATTCTTTAGTCAAAATACACACTAATCGAACGGTTGCTTGATCCATTGATTGTGAGAGCGTGTCTTCAATTTGATATTGAATATCTAATTTTTTCTGAGGGTAAAGAACTCGAATTGATTGAAAGATCGTCAGCAAGTTATCTTCTAACTTCATGTTTTCGAAGAGATGGTTTTGGTAGAAATTCATGATATCACGCGCTTTTGCTTCTAATTGGGTTAACACCTCTTTGGTATAGGTAATATCTGGTGACTTTATCGCCAACAAATTCTTCGCCGCATAAATATCTTGAATCACTTCATCATGGATGAGGCGTGCAAATTCATTGCGATCTTGAGCCAAATAGTCTGACAAGTAGTAAATTTGATAGAGCTTTTCATAGGTATTTTCCTTCTCCTTGAGATAGAAGATGAGCCACTGCTCACACACCCAAAAAATTAAATGGATAAAAAGTTGAACCAAAGCCACTTCTAAATTCAATAAATAAATAATCAGCATCAAAAACAAAACAAAGAGGGAGGTAAAGATCTGGGTGGCCTTTTTAGATAGAGGCAAGAGGCTGAAGGTTCGAAGTCTTTCTCTTCTTAGATATTGACTTACAGTTACCCCCAGACTCGTAACAAGCCAAATGGTCGGATAAGGTACATCTTGTCTAAGCAGGACAGCCAAAGGTAAGAAAGATCCTATTAAACAGAACAGATCCTTATGACTAAAAGCCTGTCGACCCGATAAGCAGCCGTAGAAATAAATATAAAGCGTGCCAAATATAAGCATGGATAATAGATTCAATCCCACACCTTCAGAGAACAAGAGAGCTTGCCGATAGAGAAAGGCCCAATAAATGATGATCGAGGTATGAATTAAGCTAATGGCAGATAATTTTTTATACATAGGCTTAATAGTAGCTCCTTACAATTCGTTCAGTTGTTGTCAGATGATTTAGTATTAGAGTGGCTATGCCCATCATAATCACCTTAATTCCTAAATATAATTCTATCATAGGAATAGAGTGATAGATAATAAATGATACGATCATCAAAAATAGGATAAAGGCAATTGCCTTCATCTGAATCCCATTCAATCGATTAAGGTCTTCGGTGTACAGAATATAATAAGTGACCCAAAGACAAGCCAATGGCGCTAGTATCAGAAATGAAGCTCCAAACCACAATATCATTGTTAGATTATTTTGAATTAACGCACTAAAAACATAAACGCCTAAAGCAGGAATAAGTAATAAGAAGCTGGTCAGAAATAGAGTTGAGACATATTGTTTAACTAACGTCTGTTGGTCCACGCCATTGGCTAGCATAAATTCCGTTCGTTTACTTTGCTTGTCTCGTATAATTAATGACTTAGATAGTTCTGTCACGATGACCATGAATAAAAGAATAAGACCTTCGATCTTCATTAACATTGCCATCGGATCATGAGGTGGAGCCTGAATACTGCTTGACAGCCATACACCTAAGAAGGCGAAACCGGCTAAGACAAAAGCATTCCGATCCAGCAAGGAATTGATTTGGCTCTGGATGAGCTTCATGACCAAGTCCCCTCCTGTCTAATGACGGATTCATTGGTCAATTTGCTGAACTTAAGATAAGCTAACACTGCAAAAACCAAGACTAGACATCCGTTAACAGCAAGAATCATTATCGGTAAGGCGATCCGATGGGCATTCAAGAAGATTAAAAACGCTTTGGAATATGATCCGAGTAAAAAGATCAAAAGATTCAACGACGCAAACAGTAGGTACTTGAAAAATTTTAAGTTTTTTTGTTCCAGAGCCAATAGATTAAAGTATAATATCACCACATAAACCAAGGCAAATGTTGATAAGAAAAGTCCAAATGTATAAAGAAAGCTGAACTCATATATAGATAAGAAACCTATAGTCATTAAAAGCAAAAAAGGGATAATCATTGAAAAATAACACATCTGCCAACTGTAGGCTAAAACCAAATCTTTGACTTGTAGGCCTGATGCTAGGATAAACTCCAAGCGCAGACTCAACTTATCCTTCACCGTTAAGTCGACAATCATCGAATTCCCAAAGAGCAGGCTAATTCCCAACATCAGCATCCATTGCAATAAAACTAGGATGTCATTTCGTTGATCTCCTGGAAATACATCAAAGGCATAGATAACTCCATTGAACAAAATACAGAAAATGAGTGCTAATATCGTATTTCCACGATAATCCCGACTATGGAGTATATAATATTGACTTGCTTTATAGAGTCCTTCTTTACGGCTCATTTTAATCCCTCCTCAATAAATAAATCTTCTAGGCTCTCACCGTTAATCTCTTCCATCCGCTTGGTAAAAAGAATCTGTCCTTGCTTTATCATTGTGACGACATCGGCGACCTTTTCAATTTCATCCAGGTCATGAGATGTGATGACAATTGTTTTCCCATTTCTTTTGAGTAAGGCAATTAATTGGCGAATTTGTCGTCTAGAAATCGGATCCACGCCAGACGTTACTTCATCGAGAAAAATGATTCCTCTTTGCATCATCACAATGATTAATAAGGAGAGTTTCCGCTTCATACCCTTAGAGTAAGTCGAGACCTTACGGTCTAAATCATTTTTAATCTCTAAAAGTTCTGCACAATCTTCGTAACCATGGGGTTGGTAACCAAAATAAAGACCAAACAACTTTAGGTTTTCCAGTCCACTCTTATCCTCATAGAGGTAGTCATTTTCTAATAGCATGGCGTGGTCAGTTTTCACTTGAACTTCTCCTTGGTCTGGCTGATAGAGACCTGTCAAAATACGTAGCAGTGAGGTCTTCCCAGACCCATTTGGTCCTACAATAGCATGGACGGTATTTTGTTCAATTGAAAGTGAAAAGTTGTTGAAGAGAGCCTTGTTATTGAAATTCTTAGATAGATCCTTAACAGTGATGACATTCATGATGCTTCCTCCTTTAATTTTGTTTTCTTATTCTAGATTTATCATAAAGGAGGAACGAATAATTGGCATGAGTAATTTCTGCAAACATAGTCGGCCGGAGAAAAAGAGAGACACAGAACCATGCACTCCCCATTTTGATGTGCCGTTCGATGTCTCTCTTGTTTTTCTACTGATACAATTTGCTCTGTCTTAGGATTTATCTCAAGACTGCATTGAAAAACTATAAACTACTTTACAAATCCCCCTAAAGTTAGATTAATTGGTCTAACTTTAGGGGGAGCGATTTCACTTTGAGAGTAACAATCTCTACATAGCTTGGGAGTTCAGGAAGGATGACTTATTACTACTCATCTGAGTTACTGATCAACGCTTGTAATTCTTTGGTCAGCATTTAAAGGCCTTTAAGCGCTGCTATTTGATCACGCTTCGCATAAATTACTGCGATAATTTGAATTTCTCTTCATCAATCCATTTCACAAGCTGAGGCATTGTTTCGATAGACTGCATTTCAGCTTTAAGCAACCGAAGCATCTCTATCATTGTTAGCTGTTACTTTGTCTAGGAGTATTTTGCCATCTGTTGAAGCTTTAGCTGATAGAAGTTCTAATATTATTTGTTAAACTACTAGGGAAAAGGATAATTTTTCTTCACGATAAGCTTCTATTTTACACAGATCCTAATAGGTTAAATATTTCCTATTCGATAGAGATGTGCTACTATCGGTTTGCGTCATGTAAATTCATCCTTTCATTGTTTGTCGTACAGCTACAATGTTAACATTAAATTTACATGGCGTCTTTTTTTCACAATTGAGCGGCTAAGTTCTTTCTAAAATCCGCCAATATTATTTTGATAGAAATTTCCACCTATTTCTATCCAATTACTAGATTTTATACTCTCTATTTTTCCCTCATAAACAAGATGGCCTTTGTTTATAATTCCTACCCTATCAGCTATATGTTCTATTTCTGTTAGGATGTGACTGGAAATAAATACTGTTAGCCCTTTTACTTTTGCCAATCTAACAATTAATTCACGAATTTCATGAATGCCGGATGGATCGAGACCATTTGTTGGTTCATCTAAAAGTAAAATTTTTGGTTCTTTAACTAACGCAAACGCTAATGCAAGTCTTTGTTTCATCCCCAAAGAATAATCCCTAACCAATTTCTTTCTATTTTTTTCTTCAGTTAGTCCTACTAATTCTAAAGTTGGCCAAATATTACCTTCACTAAAACCAATCATTTTTTGAAATACTAATAGATTTTCGTAACCAGTTAAATTGGGATAATAAGATGGTTCTTCAATCATTGAACCAACTTGACTAAGGTAATCTTTATTTTTCTTTACATCTCTCCCATTTACTAGGATTTTTCCCGTAGTTGGTTCAATCAATGATAAAATCATTTTCATTATCGTAGTTTTTCCTGCTCCATTTGGCCCTAGAAAGCCATATATTTCACCACTTTTAACTGTAATTTTTTCTAATTTTACTGTTGTTACGTCGTTATAAACCTTTGTTAGGTTATGTAATTCAATTATGTTTTCCATGTATATAGTTCCTCCACTACACTCTCTCCAGAGAAAATTCCATTTATTTCATCAAATTAAAAGTTTATACCTTTGATTTGATGAAATTTCGATAATTAATATTTGTTTTCATAAGGTGTTCATGCTTATCTTTTATAACTTCTCCAGTTTCACTATCTATAAAAATTACTCCGTTGACATAATTAACGATATCAAGATGATGACTCACTATTAACATTGTCTTATCATAATACTTATCATTTTGTAGGACATTTTGGTAAATCTTATTTTTACTTTGTTCATCTAAATTACTAAATGCTTCATCCCATAAAATAATTGCATCTTTTTTCAAAAGGGATTTAGCTATAAGTATCTTTTGAATTTGTCCTCCTGAGAGATTTTTTCCTTGTTTCAGTAATTTTGAATAAATTTTATTTGGTAGCTGTTCAATAACTTCAGAAGCAGTTGTATCGTCCAATACTTGCGTGAGCAATTCTGCATCTTCAGACTTCCACTCCAAATTTTCTAAAACACTACCTTTTCTAAGAGTCATATTCTGAAGAACCACACTCAAAGAATCTTCAATTTTTTCTACTCCATAATTTAATTCTCCTTCGTATCTCAACACACCGGCAAGTAGTAAAAGAAGTGTAGACTTACCACTACCTGACTTACCTAGAATAGCCAATTTTTCCCCTTTATTTATTGTCAAATTCAGATTATTATATATTAATCGTGTACCATATGAAAAATTTAAGTGCTTTGCTCTTATTAAATACTCATCACTTTTCTTACTTGGGGTAACAATAGGATCAGTCTTTTTTAATAAATCTCCTTGTCTATCTGCATAGACATCTAATCGATTAATTTCAAAAACTGCACTTTTAACTTGTTCAATTGATGATATCAATAAAGAGATACTTGTTTGATACACCAACAAATCAGCAAGAGAAATTTGTATATAGTCCTTATAGTATGTTGCGATAATGATTATCATAGACAAACTAATATACTTAAAAATAATTCCAATAGACAGAGAAAAATTTTCTAATTTAAGAATTTGAGCATACTTGGAGGTAAGTTGTTTATTATGATGCTTCCAAGACTCAAGGGTCTTTTTCTCCTTCCTCATAATTTTAATATAATCAATATCGTCTAAATCTATCTGCAGTTCCGAATTAAAATCAATTAAATATTGTAAATATGTTTGATTATACTCATTTTGTCTCTGATAAACCATGACAGATACTATACCATAGACAACTATCATTGTAATCAAAACAAAAGTCAGCCGTACTGAAATCATCATTAAATATAGGAAAATAATAACCACAGAAATCAAACTTATACACGATGGGATAATTTTCAAAGTTACATTATCCCTAAGCGTTGACTTGATATTAACTTTTTCGGACACCCCTCCGCTTAGCTGATTTCTAAAATAAAGCAACGGCTTCTCCAATAAATTTTGAAACATCATGTTGCTATAATATTTATCGAAATCACAATTATACTTATCTAGCGCCCCATTTTTTATATAGTAACCTAATAGTTGAAAAATGACGACTGTACTTAATACTAGTATGTTTGAGACAACTTCGTGACTCTTCGTTAAAATCTGTCGTAGAACTACCGAAAACAATAATATACTGACTTGGATTAAGAGTAATGACATAAGAAATAAGCTAATCGACTTCAATCTTAAAGTTTTTTTGAAATACTTCCAAAAAATTGATTTATATTTGATTATTTGAAAATCTTTAGCTTTATTTACATCAACCATCGTTCCCGAATAATGTTTTAAAAACTCTTCATTGCTATATCTCAGACGCCCAATAGCAGGATCAACTATTGTAACTTGATTAAGGTTAATTTTTTCAAGCACAACAAAGTGATCATAATTCCAATGTAGAATTAGTCTTCTTTTATTTTCTTGATAAAATCTATACACCCCTTCAAAGGAAGCACGGTATGCTTTAATAGTTGTATGAAACCTATTATTTAACGATAATAAATATTCTAAATTTAATCCATCAGCAGGTAACGAATCTTTATCATAGATTTCATACAAAGGGACTTTGTATCCCAGATCGTTCAATAGCATTGCATAACATGCCAACAAGCAATCTTCTTCATTATTTTGTAAAATAATTTTCATTGCTACCCTTTTCCTTTATTATGTTATATACCAATCAAATTACTATTTGATATCGTAGCTGATTTTATATACTTACTATTAGCCATAATAATTCCAGCTATACCTGTAAACAGCCCTAACGATTCATAATTAGTTCCATGTCCACACATCCATCCCAACTCCAAGCCAAAACTATTTAACTTACAAAACTTATTTAACAAAAACGCTTGATTTATATCATTATTCAAATCAATTGAAACATCTTCTCTGATATAGTAAGAAAGTGCCAATAGATTTCCGCTTGTTCCATGGCACAACGTAAAATTAGTCATATCGATACCAATATTTTTTATATCATAAACTGCATGTTTGATATCTTCAATGAAAGTATTACATTCACTTTCAGATAGACAATTACTTTGTTGATGTATACGTAAAAATTTCAATCTAGAAATCAAAACACCCGTTGAGCCGTGACACCAATTAGCACTATGTGAATTATTTCTAATATCCAGCCATCCTTGATTTAACTTTCTCGAGATATCAAAAGCGATAGCTTTCGAAAATACTTTCTTTATTCTAGAGTCTCTAAATATGGCATATAATTCTAAAAGAGCTATTTCAATGCCTAGATTTCCATGAGCTAAACTAACATTTGGTCTATCCGATTTATCCCAGAATGTGCTTCCTTCATCATTGTGTCGAACGGTATTCAATAGAATATCCTTCATTTGAAGTAATTCCGGTTTCGTTTCTTTAATTAATTCGGGATTACAAAATATGTAATCTACTGCTCCAGCTATCCCATCTAATAAATCTGTACAATTATGTTGACATAGCAAATTACATATTTCTTTGACCTCTTTTGTAAATTTTAATGTATGAGTTATATTTAAAAAGTTTTCTATGCTTCGCATGGTTAAAAGCATTCCTAACTTCCCTAAAAACAAGGAATAATTTTCTCCATAAGAATTATAAGAAATTTTGAGAGTATTATATATTCTTACAATCGTTTCTTTTACTTGAATTCTTAAATGTTCATCTTTTAAAAGATCGTAACATTCTATAAGACTCAATGCTAATCCTGATATTCCATTATAAATAGAATAATTCATAGGCTCTAATTCCAAGTCATCAAAGTCTCCTACAGTTAAACTCAACCAATTTACTGTTCCATCTCTCTCAGAAACGACTTCTTTATCGAGGATATATCTAACAATTGTATCTAATCCTTCCTCTACTATTTCTTTGTTTATTGAATAATTTGAAAAAAGAGAAAATTTCTGGTGGATTTTAGAATGAACTTAGCCACTCAATTGTGAAAAAAAAAGACGCCATGTAAATTTC
>NZ_QXPZ01000058.1 GCF_003664595.1 Atopobacter sp. AH10 | reverse complement strand
CTACAAGGTTTAAGACCATTACAAAAGACAAGTTCGGGCATCAATTAATTTTATTGGGGATATGCTCCTTTCAACGAAACTAAATGCTCTTCTTGTGGTGGAGAGAATATGATTGAACATGTCACAAGTATCGCTACCATACGTCTTTTAGAAACAAATGGCTATAAAACGGCACTACGTGCACCTAAACAAGGAAATTAAGGAGATAAGAAAGGCTATAGACCGATTAAACGTTATTGGAAATTACTGATCAAAAATCGTTTCGAACTAAAGCAAAGCGAATATTAAAATTATCCATTATTTGAAGGCTTATTCAATCAATCTCAAGTCCTTCACCAACTATTTATCTATTCTGACACCTTAAAGAAGGCTTATGATATTTATCAAGAAGGTCTCTTCATTTTCAAACGATTGTCAAAA
>NZ_QXPZ01000057.1 GCF_003664595.1 Atopobacter sp. AH10 | reverse complement strand
ACGATTATATAAATGAGCTTGTGAAAAATTAAATGGTGGACAAATTTTGGGGGAATTTAGGTTTGAAACAGTATTTCGCGAGATTGCCAGAATCTTTGCGATTTCTCTTTGAGAAATACCTGCCTGTTCATACCGAAGAATTTGTTTGTATGTTTCCATAAAACAAACCACCTCTTTCTATAAAATTGGTTTTAGTAGGTGAACAAAACCTACAAATAAATTTTATAAAAAAAGGTGGCTCAATTCTTGTGGAATGGTGGCTCTGTTCTTGTGGAACGGTGGCTCTCACTAATTTCAATTTAGTGGCTCTATTTGGACGGAATAATCAAATAGTAATTGTAGATGATAAAACTATAAAAGAAAAAATCTATCTTATTCGTGGACAGAGAGTTATGCTTGACGCTGATTTAGCAGAAATATACGGTTACAGCACAAGAGCATTTAATCAACAGGTAAGAAATAACATAGAAAAATTTGACGCTGATTTTATGTTTAGATTAGATAAAACTGAGTTGGAAGATTTGCGATCAAATTTTTTGACCGCAAATGTTAGTCCTAAAAGTAGGGCATTGCCTTATGTGTTTACAGAACAAGGTATTTACATGCTTATGACTGTGCTGAAAGGTGAACTTGCTATAACACAATCAAAAGCACTTATTAGAACATTTAAGCAGATGAAAGACTTCATCATTGAAAATCAGGATTTTATTGGTTCAAAGGAATTTGTTCAAATAGCAATTCAAACAAACCAAAATACAAATGATATAGCAAGACTCGATAGCAAGGTGAATACCTTAGCCACAAAAGAAGATTTGAAAAAGGTTATGGATCATTTTATAGACCCGGAAACATATAAACACTTCCTTTTGATGAACGGAGATAAGATAGAAGCTGATGTTGCCTATACAAAAATATATAAGTCAGCAAAGAAAAGCATTTATGTAATAGATAACTATATAGGGCTTAAAACATTGGAACTTTTAAGGGCTGTAAGAGATAATACCCAAATCATAGTCTTTAGTGATAATGTTAAAAACAAAGATATGCTTACAAAAAATATCCTAGATGATTTTAGAAAAGACTATCCTAATATAGACCTGAATCTGAAGATAGCCGGTAAAAAGTATCACGATAGGTATATTGCTATTGACTATGGAACGGAAAATGAAGCCTTTTATCTTTGCGGAGCTTCATCAAAGGATGCCGGAAATAAGGTATCAAGCATTACAAAGATAGAAGAATCTTCTAAAGATATGTACCATGATATGTTTAGTAAGATGTTAAATAATAAAGACTTAAAAATTTAATATATAATTATGAAAAAATTATAGCAATATGCAAGGCGGTAGAAGTAGAAATCTATCGTCTTTTTTTATTGAAGAAAGGTAGAAACAAATGGCAGATAAAAGAATGTTTTCACTAAAGATAGTGGATAGCGATTTATTTTTGGATCGTAAATTTCAAGTACAAGTTAGCCACCCCCTAAATTTTTCACAAAGGGAGAGCTGTGGC
>NZ_QXPZ01000056.1 GCF_003664595.1 Atopobacter sp. AH10 | reverse complement strand
GTTGGTCAAGCGGCTGGATTTTTAATTGCCACTTGGCTGATTTTTAGTTTACCAAATACATTAGAAGAAACAAAATTGGAAAAAGAATTGGAGGAAAAGAATATGAGATTAGAAAAAGGCGATATTATAAAAACATCACTTTCAGATAATACAGTTGTTTTGGATGTAGAAGATAAGAAAGCAGTGTTATTTTCAGAGAATCAATTTGTAATAGTAAGCGGAATTGATTTTAATGATAAATCAGGCAAGTTTGAGTGGGACAATGGACGATATTCAAATGACATAAATACAATAGCCAGTATGCGAAATAATAACTTGGATAAGATGAAAGAAACATTATCTTTTTTAGAGGAATATAATCATAGGGATTTTGTAAAAGGGCTTATATCATTGGAAACGGGAATACAAAACGAAGATACCCTTGATACTGCCTATGATAACTATATGAATGATAAGATTATGGGTTTAGTTGATGAAAAATTTTATGATTATATAGACGAAAATGAGATTGAAGCACCTAATTTAGAAAGTGCAATAGAAGATAGGAATAACACTTTATCTGGTAAAGAAAATGAGAAGGAGGACAAAAATACTATGAGAAATGATAAGTCAAGTGAAAATAAGGAAAAAGCAGATACTATAAATATCGGTTAATTGTAAAATGAAATTGAACTAAAAAAATTCCATAGCTATCACATTTGGTATAATTGATTCACCACAAAACAAAACCAAAGGATGATAACTATGGAATATAATAATACTACAACAATTTCAAGAAAAAATAAACATTTAAGCGATTTTGAAAGAGGACAAATCGAACTTTTGCATAATAAAGGTTATTCTGCATATAAAATAGCAAAAGAACTTGGGCGAGCTTCAAATACAATTAGGAATGAATTAAAGAGGGGAACAGTTTCTCAAATTAAAAATGAAAAAATAGTACAAGTCTATTATCCTGATACGGGAAAGGCTGTATATGAGAAAAATAGAAAAAACTCTAAAAAATCATATAAAGCATTAGAATGTGGGCATTTCCTTGAATTTGTTTATGAAAAATTTATAAATGAAAAATGGTCATTAGATGCTTGTTGCGGATATGCAAAAAAACACAATCTTTTCCCTAACAAAACTCTTTGCACAAGAACATTATACAATTATGTAGATATTGGGCTTATAGAAATAAAACCTATAGACTTACCATTAAAAGTAAGAAGAAAAACTACTAAAAAGAGAGTAAGAAGAAACAGAATACAATTAGGCAAGAGCATAGAAGAAAGACCAATAGAAATAGAAAGTAGAAATACATTTGGAAATTGGGAAATAGACACAGTAATCCCAAAGAGAAATAAAAAAGAACCTTCTTTAATAACAATAACAGAAAGAAAAACTAGAATGGAAATAATACTAAAAATAGAATCAAAAAAATCCAAGCTAGTTAATGAAAGTCTAGAAAACTTACTTAAAAAGTTAAAAAATCCTGCATCTATATTTAAAAGTATAACAAGCGATAATGGTCTAGAATTTGCAAATTTAACAGATCTTGAAAGAAAATATGTAGAAGATATATATTATTGCCATCCTAATAATCCCCAAGAAAGAGGCAGTAACGAAAAGCACAATAGTCTAATAAGAAGATTTTTGCCAAAAGGAAAATCACTATTAAACTATTGTGAAGACCACTATATAAAGATAATGAATTGGATGAATAATTTACCAAGAAAAATCTTAAATTACCGAACACCTCTAGAGGTGTTCATAGAAGAATTAAATAATTTAGGGCTTATAGATAACTTAGGAGAACTAGTTCAATTTGATATTGCAATTTAGGAAAGTGTTGAAATTAATGGTTTTGGGGTTTTAGAAGAAATCCTAAAAGCCATTTTTCTATTTAGATAAATATCTTAATTATAATTAAAGAATAAATTGAGGATCAAGAACCTCAATATTATATAGAAAATAGCCACGAAGCGATCATACCAAAAGAAATCTTCATGCAAGTCTAAGAAGAAATGGATAGACGAGCTAATATGGTAAGTGGCAAAGGGAAAAGAAGAATCTATTCCAGTAAATACGCCCTTTCAAGTATTGTCTACTGCTCTATATGTGGGGATATTTACAGGAGAATAGCATGGAATAATAGAGGAAAGAAAAAAACAAGTTATTTATAGTGTTAAATTACCAACACTCTTATTACTTCCTATGTAATGTTTACAGTTCTAGTATCATAACTTGTTCAATTAGAGGATTTAAACAGCTTTTTGTGGGCTGTTTTTTCTTTTATAAAAAATGATATAATAAATTATGAGATGCGTATTTATTGCTTATTCTCACATGCTTGTCTGTCCAATTATTGGACTAATAGGTTTAATACTTGGGGTAAGGGAAAAAGATAGGTTTTTTATGGCATTAAATGTCCTTTTTATCTTATTACTTCCTATAGCAATGTTTGCTAGTCATCTAGTAGGATCTCTTTAAGTAAGAGAATAAGTTTAAATTAAACAAAGTATAAATTTCTAATTATCTTTTTATATTTTCTTAAATGCTCGTAAAGCCTTATTCTATGTGCTTTCGAGTATTTTTACTGTAGGAAGATACTTCACGTTTCTTTGCATATTTCCTCATGTCTTAGCTGTCAGAAGTGGTAAATAAGTAGTAAATTCATTTGTACTACTAAGCAACAAGACGCTCCTGTTGCTTCTCTTTATTCAAGCGTTTCATTTCTGCCATTGCAGAATCGAATGTTGCATGTGCGTAATAGTTCAGCGTCATGGCTATATTAGCATGTCCCATAATGTACTGTAATGCCTTTGGATTCATTCCTGCATTTGCATAGTTGGTACAGAATGTATGTCGCAAACTATGTGGAGTGATGTGTGGCAATTTATCCTCGTTATACTTATTGTATTTCTTAACAAGACCTTTCATCATGCCGTTGTAATCACTTGCCACTTTTGGATAGTTCTTTCTATTAAGAAAGAGGAAATCACTATATCCATCAATCTCAACACGCTTATCATTCTTTCGATTCGCTAACACTCGCTTAAATGCTTGATAGGCTTCTTCAACCATAGGAACTTGACGTTCGCCACTTTTGGTCTTTGGTGTTTCAATGTAGTACCCAATTTCAGTATCTCTCAATAGCTGATGGTCTATATTGACAAGACGATTCTCAAAATCTAAATCTGGAAGTGTCAAACCACCAAACTCTGAAATACGAAGACCTGTTTTTAAGAGTATCAGAATTTCATCATAATTTTTGCTGTAGGTTTTATCAGCTTTTGCAAAGGCTAACAGTTTTTCTTCCTGTTCTTCTGTTAGTACGGTCTTAGGGACAGTATCATCATCAAGAACTGCTTTCAGTTGAAAGTCAAATGGATTCTTCCGAACACAATCATCTTGTATAGCAATATAGAATGAAGCCTTTAAAGAACGTTTGTAGTTATTGATGGTTTGATAAGCATAACCATTTTCACTCATTCTAATAGCCCATTCTTTAGCGTCTGATGGCTTAATACTGTCAATACTTCTTACACCTAACTTGTCTTTCTTCAAAATATCCATAAGATATTTGCGTCCAGTTTCAGTGTTTTTTCTAACCTTTGGTCTTTGAGCGTTCTGTTTTGCGTAAAGCTGGCAGAGTGTCATTTTCTTTCCTACAACATCAATACCATCATGAATGTCTTTCTGTAACTCTGCGATTTTCTCTCTAAGTGAGATACAATCACGCTTTCCTGCTGGTACTCGGTCTGTAGCCACAAGTTTCCACGAGTAAACAAATTGCGGTTCTCCAAATGAATCTATATATTTGTATAAGTATCTTCCGTCTTTTCGTTGGCTCTCTCCAGTCTTTAAGATTCGACCTTTATTGTCACGTCTTTTTTCTGACATGGCATTTGCTCCTTTCCTTTATGGAAAGAGCCTTGATACGACTTAATACTATTTTATCATATACAAGACCCTTTGGCGACGCTAGATTGCGTCCAATGTATCTATAATTTTTTCAAATTGTTTTCGTTTAATCTGAATACGATTGCCATTCATAATCAGCCAATTTGCATTTTTATTTTCCTCTGCCAAGCGTCGTAGCTTGTTTTCGCCAATACGAAAATATTTTGACGCTTCTTCAATGGTTAGGGTATAACGTTCCCAAATAGGAATGTCAGTCTGCTTCATAAAATCCTCCTTTCCAAATCACTTATTTGGATTTCATAAAAGTTGTTTTACCAGCAATCGAACAGCTTTAGCAAAGCTCACGGGAGTTCCACCCCTGCATGGTTCTCATGTAGCCATACTCATTGCCTGCGACGGTTTTATCACGCTCGGACTATTGACTGTATGGGAGTATCATTATCACGATAAGAATGTCGTTGCAGGCAATCCTGCTAAAGATTGCTTCTCGGATCACTAACATGAATCGCTCGCTATCTTTATAAGATAGGTCATGGCGGTTAGTTCCGTTGGCTCTTTTCTTATCGAAACGTATTCGATTACTTTTATTCAGTTTTCAAAGAACAATGGCTCGTTAGCCTATCAAAACACATTGAAAGCTCAATATGCTTTGGTGGAATAACAAACCTCCCTGTTCGGGAAGCGTGGAATGGTTTAGCACGCTTCCACGAAAGGAGAGAGGATATTACTTAATTTCAAATGACAAAATCTTTGTAATCAGTCTGGTTTCCATTCTTCCACGTAAGACTTCATCAACGACCATACTTTGATTGCCATATTCATCTTTCATAAGTCGTAGGGAACGCTTCGTTATGTACCCTCTGTAATGATGTAGAATCTGGTTAATCGCTTCGGTATCGCCATCTGTTGCCTTTACAATGAGAGGAAAGGGAATCATAGGATATTGTGTTTTCATTCTTCAAATTCCTCCATAAACTTTTTAATTAAGGCTAGTCCACTGGTTCTATGCCGATAGACAGTAGAACGGTTCAATTTCAACAGGTCTGCAATTTCTGAATCGCTCATGTCCATAAAGTAAAACAGCAGTAGAATTTCACGTTTCTTGTCTGGCAACTCACGTAATGCTTCACTCAACAAATCATTTTCAACGCCTACTGATAACCCATTGAGTGTAAAAATCTGAAAGTCAGTTGAATAGTTATCTGTTGTCGCAAACTGGCTAACAAGATAATCGCCAACATCCGAAAAGGACACCTCACGCTTTGCAATCCTTGAAAGATAAAGCATATAATTCTTTCGCTCGTCTTCCATAGCACGTTTACAGATATAGTCAAACTGATTTTCTATTGTGGTCTGAAAAGAAGATGGTTTCATGTTTCTCACCCCCTTTCTGTCTAGGAAAGGAAGTGAGCCTTGCTCGTTTATCTCCTTTCACTCTTAGTCCCAATGTGAAAGGGGGATTTGTTGCATTACTGATAAATAAACTTTGTAAAAAAGTTCTGAATAGCCAAAAAAGCATATAAACAGATTTATTTCTCTGTTTACATGCTTCTGTTATTCTATCTATATGATTTATAAAACCACATTGGTGGACGTACTTATCTATTGCAGATAGACGACTTTTTTTGATAAATACTCAATGTGGGGAACTTGATTGTATGTGATATACTTCATGGCGACTTTGACCTCCAACAAACCGCCATTTGGAAGTAAGATACAATATTTTAACAGCATAAATAGCACTACCATATAACGGTTTTTTTATTGGCGTTTAGTAGTGCTTTTTATTAAATATGAACCTATAAACTATATAACATGTTTTTCTATACCTGTTTCTAATTCAATAGGAACAGTAAAATGTATAGAGGTGGTCTACTATGCGTAAAAAAGAAGATAAATATGATTTTAGAGCCTTTGGTTTAGCCATTAAAGAAGCTCGATTGAAACGAGGTTTAACTCGTGAACAAGTGGGAGCATTGATTGAAATTGACCCACGTTACTTAACTAATATTGAAAATAAGGGGCAACACCCCAGCATACAAGTTCTTTATGACCTTGTATCGTTACTTCATGTTTCCGTTGAT
>NZ_QXPZ01000055.1 GCF_003664595.1 Atopobacter sp. AH10 | reverse complement strand
TTGTGGGCGACCTCCTAAGTGGCATCAATTAGCGGATTTTCTAGATTGGGCTGACGAGCGCATGCAAAAAGATCATTGGAGTCCAGAAGCAGTGATTGGCTATGCTAAGAAAGAAGAGCTCTTTTCTGAGTGCGATTTACCTTGCGTCACAACTCTTTATGAATGGATTAATCATGGCATTACGAGAACTAAAAATATCAATCTCTTAGAGAAAACTTCACGTAAGCCATCTGGTCGACGCTCTCGGATTAGGAAACGGTCTTCCTTAGGTACATCTATTGAAGAAAGGCCAAAATCTATTGAAACAAGAGAAGAATTTGGCCATTGGGAAATAGATACAGTTATTGGGGCTAAAGATGCAACAGATGACGTTTTGCTAACACTTGTTGAACGCCAAACACGCTTTGAGTATTTAATACGTATACCAGCTAAAACGTCTTGTGCTGTCCAAGAAGCTGTAAATCAATTACTTGAAAACGCTGGAGAAGACGCTAAGTATCTCTTTAAATCCATTACAACAGACAACGGCAAAGAATTTACACATTTAGAAGATGCCTTCAAAGAGTATCTGGCAGTTTATTATTGCCATCCTTATAGTTCATGGGAACGTGGATCAAGCGAGAATCAGCATCGCCTCATTCGCCGTTTCATTCCTAAAGGCACGCGAATGGACTCTGTTAGTGATCGTCAACTAAAGCGTATTCAACGATGGATGAATGATTATCCGCGCAAATCACTCCACTTTAACACGGCTCACGATCTGTTGGTGAAAGCCTTCGAGAGGGAACGAAATGCCGCTTGATACGTGATGATTTGACATGGGGACCCCTGCCGGCATGATGAGCACTGGGCAGTCTCTTAGGAATAAACTAAGAGACTTATAGCCCATCTCGCTATTCGCGAGTATCATACCGGCAACCCCATATAAAATCATCACAATATGATCTAGTAGGATTATTCTGCTTCAAAGCCACAGCTCTCCCTTTGTGAAAAATTTAG
>NZ_QXPZ01000054.1 GCF_003664595.1 Atopobacter sp. AH10 | reverse complement strand
AATTTACATGGCGTCTTTTTTTTTCACAATTGAGTGGCTAAGTTCATTCTAAAATCCACCATAAATTTCCAGCGATCAGCTTGTGTTTTGACTGAAAAATAAAAAGCTTGATTTTTCCAAACAGCTCCCAAACTGAGGCAACGTTCAAAAAATGTTTTCTCTTCAGGATTTCTCCATATAGAAAAACTTAAGGGATTCTCTTCAACGATAATAGGAATAGATATCTCATCCCCATATTCAAACAAAACATCTATCTTAATGCATTCATCTTCTCGTGTTGCAGACAAATTGATCGCTAGATCGTCATTTAATCGAGGCAGTTCTTTATCCACGAGCTTTTCTAAGATAGGAAAGGTCGCTTGTACCATAGAACTTTGACTTTCCCCAATCGAACGATGACTCCCCTTTTGAAAGCAATAGCCTTGCCCTCTATCTAAAAGTTGCCAAAACTTGGCTAAACCTTCTAAAAAGGAAGCTAGCTCTCTGGAAAGAAGATTAAAATGCTTGTCATCCGTAAAATAGCCAGCATATTCAAAAGAAAAGCGAAAAGTTCTTTTGACTGTTAAGACAATTTCTTCCCCTATATCGACATGAAATAATTTGCTATTTGTCGCCTTTTGAAAATGAATATCCGACTTGATAAGAACCCTTTTCTCAAACTGTTCTTTCCAGTCTAATATCTCTTGAAGAGACATAAATGGCAGGGCTAAATCTTGTGTCCAACGCGTTTGATAAACGATTTCTTTTGTTAAATCATCATGCTTAATTAAGCGATACAGACCTAAAAGAGCCTCTTTTTCATCCTCTGCTAAACGATCTTCTTCCTTAACAGTTCTACCTTTTTCAAGCGCATCAAGCCAGTCTAAAAGTTGATAATTTTTCGGGCAAAAAGATAAATGGATCAAAAAAACTAAGACATCTTTTTGTTGATAACGAACAGTCTCGCTATGCAAAAGAAAGCTAAGTTTCCCCTTTTTTACCTCAGTTTCCCCCCGATGATCATAACGATTTTGATGAAGAAGAATCAGTTCGGTTTGAGGGCGACTAAACCGACTATGACCAAAAACAGCTAATTCGTCCAATCCTTTTGTCCAGAGACGGGTGCCTATTAAATCTCTCAAGACCAATTCCCCTGCTACTGTATGGCAGCAATAGCCTTTTTCTTTAAACTCCTCACATGGGCAGAAATCTTTTTCCTTACCCGTTCCATCTAGAATGACTTGATAAGGCCGATCATCCACACATTGAAAGCGAAAAGCCGCTTCATCATGAAAAGGTTGTAAATGATGCAAACGACCTTCATCTATCAATTGCTTTGCTTCTTCGATGGTCTTCGATGATACATTCCACTTCACTATCGCTTCCTCCTCTGCCATTCCTTAACAAATCTTGTCCTAGGACTTGATTCATCTTCATTTTTCCTCTAGACTACTCAGTAAAGAATGGAGGTTAAACATGTTCTTTCGAGTGGTCTTATTTATTCTTAAATGTCTCGTCTTATCATTAAATGGTCGCATTAAAGTTGTTGGAAAAGAAAATATTCCATCATCTGCAGGCTACATTATTGCAGCTCCCCATCATTCCTGGCTTGATCCGGTTGCGGTAGCTATAGCAGCTGATCCCAAAAGAATTACTGCTATGGCAAAAGTTGAATTATTTAACTTTAAACCCTTGGGCTTTATTCTCAGAAATATGGGAGCTTTCCCAGTTAACCGAGCCAAACCTGGTCCATCAGCTATTAAAATACCCGTCCAACGATTAAAAGAAGATCAGGCTACCCTCATCATCTTTCCATCAGGGACACGTCATGCTTCAGACATTAAGGGAGGAACCGCTAGCATTGCTAGACTATCGAAATGCCCAATCCTTCCAACCGTTTATAATGGGCCATTAAGTCTAAAAGATTTTTTACTCAGACGACCAATGACCGTTATTTTCGATAAACCTTTCTATGTTAAATCAAAAGAAGACCAAGCAAACTTTGCAAAACACCTAGACGATGTGTATTCTAAAATTGACGAAAACCATCATCTGATTCAGTAATATTGCAAAAGAATCCGTTAAAAGATCAAGGAATTTTAAAATTGACCAGTAGACAGGCAAACAAAGCCTGTCTTTTTTCTTTAAGCGCTATCACCCAGATGAAAAAAGAAGGCTGATTCGCTTGCGCATGAATCAGCCACAGATAGAATTCATTCAATTGAGTCCGACTATTTCTTCCCTTGGGCCTTAGATTGCAATTTAATGGCATTAGCCATTTGACGAATCTTCCGCTCTGAAGGCTTTTGACCCATTTGAATCATGATCGTCCGCAACATATTTTCATCAATTGGTGGATGTTCTTGGAAATATTTGATCATATAACGACGCGCTCCAAAGAAGCCTAAAACAGCCCCAACCATCAATGCAACAATTACTAAGAAAACACACATTCCATTAGACATAAAAATCCCTCAATTCCTTCTACTCACTAATATTATACAAAATTTTATTCCATATTAAAAGAGCTGACTAATCTTTCAAGGCTAAGAAGCGTTTAGCAATATTTTCTGCTGTAAAGCCATAAGCTTCCACCACAGTAGAACCTGACCCAGAACTGCCGAAACGGTCAATAGCTAAAACATCGCCATCTAAGCCTACAAACTCACCCCAAGATAGAGAAGATCCCATTTCAATAGCTAATCTATGGCGAACAGCAGAAGGCAATACGCTTTCTTGATATGCTTTAGATGCCTTCTTGAATCGGTATTGACTAGGCATAGACACAACAGACACATCTACCCCTTTTTCTTTAAGAAGCTTCTTAGCTTCAAGAGCTAGATGAACTTCAGACCCTGTTGCGATTAAAATACCATCTGCTAGATCTTTTTCGCTAGGAGAAAGAACATATGCCCCTTGTTTAAGTCCTTCTTTAGCTAAGTCTTTGCTTCCTTCTAGGACTGGCAATGCTTGACGAGAAAGAGCTAGAACGGTCGGGTGATCTTCCGCTTCAATAGCCGCTAACCAAGCTGCAGCTACTTCATTTCCATCAGCTGGACGAATCGTATCCAGATTTGGCATTGCACGGAAACCTGCCAATTGCTCGATTGGTTCATGAGTTGGTCCGTCTTCACCCACTGCAATGGAATCGTGAGTAAAGACATAAATAGCTGGTAATTGGCTTAATGCAGCTACCCTAATAGCTGGTTTCAAATAATCAGAGAAGACAAAGAATGTGCTAACAAAGGACCGGCTACCTCCGTGAAGTAAAATACCATTTAAAGCTGCCCCCATTGCAAATTCACGAACGCCATACCAAATATTACGGCCATCGTAATGCTCGGAGTCAAAGTCCCCTCCATCTGTAATCATAGAATTGTTGGAAGAAGACAAGTCAGCTGATCCTCCCCACAGGCTGGACACTTGTTGACTTAGAGCTTGAATAGCTTCTTTAGAAGTTACCCGACTAGCTTTTGCAGGATCAGTTAAGTCATAACTTGGCATATGGTCACTGAGGTCTTCTGGTAGCTTACCAGCAAACGCTAGTTCAAAAGCTTTTGCTTCTTCTGGATAAACTTTTGCATATTGGGCGAACAAGTCCTTCCAAGCTAAGTATTCCTCTTCCCCAGTATGAACCATTAATTTTTCAAAACGATGAGCTACTTCTTCTGGTACAACAAATGGATCATAATGATAGGAAAGAGCTTCTCTGGTTGCTGCTACGCCTTCTTCTCCTAAAGGCGCCCCATGCACTTTATTGGTTCCAGCTAAAGGAGCTCCATAGCCAATGACTGTTTTCACTTCAATCAATGTAGGGCGGGTCAAATCAGCTTGCCCTTCTTCTATCGCATTAGCAATTTCATCTAAACTGTTTCCATCTTCTACACGTAGGTATTGCCAACCCAGTGCTGTAACCTTTTGCCCCATATCTTCGCTAAATGCCTTATCTAGAGGGCCATCTAAACTGATATCGTTTGAATCATAAAGAACGATCAATTTACCCAATTTCAAGTGTCCTGCTAGAGAAAGCGCTTCAGAGGCAACCCCCTCCATTAGATCTCCATCGCCACAAAGGGCATAGGTAAAATGATCCATAATTGGAAAATCCTTACGGTTATACAGTTGACCTATATGAGCTTCTGCCATTGCCATTCCGACTGCATTTGCTAAACCTTGTCCAAGAGGACCTGTCGTAGCTTCTACACCTTCTGTATGGTGTACTTCTGGGTGACCTGGCGTTAAAGATTGATATTGACGGAAGTTTTTCAAATCATCAATGGAAAGATTAAATCCAGATAAGTGCAACAAACTATAGAGAAGTGCAGAGCCATGCCCAGCGGATAAAACAAAGCGATCACGATTGACCCATTCTGGATGCTTAGGTGCTACGCTCAAATATTTGGACCAGAGCGTGTAGGCCATTGGGGCAGCCCCTAAAGGTAAGCCAGGGTGGCCAGAATTCGCCTTTTGAATCATATCCATACTTAATGCTCTTACGGTATTGACTGCTAAATAATCAGTTTGATCAAACATTATTTTCCCTCCAGATGACGTTGATGAATACCTTTTTCTTTTTGAACAGCCTTTAACTTTTTAGGTGTAATATCTCGACCCTCTTTATCGACAACCTTAATCCCCTCGATATGATTTCTCATCGATTGACGGAATTTGCTGAGATACTCTTTTCGAAGTTCTGCCTGCTCGATTTCTTCTTCTTTGGTCAATTTGCCCTCTTTTTTCAACTGAGCCAATTGCGAGAGACGTTCCAGTTTTTCCTTTGCTAGCATAGTTCCCTCCCCAAAACTTCAATACTTTTAGTTTAGCATATTAGTCTGTGAAAACAATAAGGAAATAATAGCTTTTCATCGAACACTTGTTTGCTTTCTTTTCGCTTATTAGTTATAATAGTCATAGAATCATTCCTAATACGATCGAGACTTAGAAAGTGAGGCTATTATGAAGAAACTTACTGATCGTCAACGCGAAATCCTCCACTTCATTTACGACTATTTACAAGATAGCATGTACCCACCTACTGTTCGAGAAATCGGTGAAGCTGTGGGTTTATCGTCTGCCTCTACCGTTCATGGACATTTAACGCGCTTAGCTGACTATGGCTATATTGTTCGAGATAAAAGTAAACCTCGGGCTATCGAACTTTTGCCTGAAGCCTACGAAGCACTTGGCCTTCAATCGGATCAAATTCCCCTAGTCGGTACTGTAACAGCAGGGGAACCTATTTTAGCCACCCAAAATATCGTGGATTACTTCCCTAAACCAAGTGAATGGCAATCAAAAGATGACCAACTTTTTATGTTAACCATCCAAGGAACTTCCATGATCCAAGCAGGGATTTTAGATGGGGATCAAGTGATTGTAAAACAAACTTCATCCGCTAATAATGGAGATATTGTTATCGCTATGACAGAAAATGATGAAGCCACTTGCAAACGTTTCTTTAAAGAAGATGGTTATTTTCGTTTACAACCTGAAAATGACGCTTTAGATCCTATTATTTTAGATCATGTGACAATTTTAGGAAAAGTTGTCGGTCTTTATCGCCCTCGAGTCTACTAAGACTGATAGTCCATTTCTCTTTCACCCTACCATACCCTATTGCAGAAAAGTTAAAGAGCCCACGTAAAACAACGTAGGCTCTTTTTTTGACCTAATATTCCATTAAGGTGAAAATGTCATAACCCTTGATCCGGTCACGCCCCTTGAGATCCTTTAACTCAATCAAGAAAGCTGTGCCGACAACGATACCACCCAAGCTTTCAACTAAATCGATTGTCGCTTGAATAGTTCCTCCCGTCGCTAGAAGGTCGTCACAAATTAAAACTCGTTGTCCCTTTTTGATAGCATCTTTATGTAAATTCAAGGAAGCTTGCCCATATTCAAGGTCATAACTTACTTCGACAGTTTCACGAGGAAGCTTGCCCTTCTTACGAGCAGGGGCAAATCCCACACCTAATTCATAAGCAACAGGGCAACCCACAATAAAGCCCCTTGCTTCTGGGCCGACAATCATTTCTACATCTTTATTTTTAGCATAGTCCACAATTGCTTGTGTGGCCTTACGATAAGCTTCCCCATCCGCCATTAATGGTGTAATATCCCGAAAAATAATTCCTTTTTCTGGATAATCTGGAATCGAAGCCACATATTGATAGAAATCCATACTCACTCATCCTCATTCTTAATGCTAATAGTTGATACAATTGTTTTCAGCGGTTGATAGGCAAAAAATCGCTCAACCTTTGCAGCTTCTATACGTTTTTGAAGAAGCTCTGATTGATTTAGGTCGATGGCTTTAGGGTGTAGCGCCCTAGTCACTTGATCCTTTTCTAGTATAACAAAATTTAATTCAGAAAACACCTTCAAGACGAAACGGAGCTTGTCTTCATCCATTTCCAATTGCTCGCTATCTAACAGATCCTGAATAGCTTGTGGTTGACCTGGCTTTAATTGCCGATAAACGGATGCAAACTTTTCTTTGCTTGGTATAGCTCTTTCGAGGTAATGATAAAAGCGAAATGCAATCAGCCAAATTTCATCAGCCATTGAAAAAGATAACTTTCTATGCTCAAAAGATACCAGTGGACATTCCAATAACACAACTCTTTCAAATTGACCTTCTACTTGATCTAATTCATTATAGCTTGTCACAAATGACCCATTCCCAAGTTTTGGCTGTAACCAATTTTTTATCCGAGTTGTTTCAATCACATATAGGGTATTCTCTAAATGTAGCCAAGAGGATTCAATCTTGGATTTGCGTTGATCAACCCAGCGCTTACCAATCCTTTCAAAGCCTTTTACCTGCAGTTGGACTTGAGCTTTCCCTTGCCAATAATTTAGTCCAAGATGACCAAAGACATTTAGCCCCTCGGATTCTTGCAAAAGTTTTTCTTGATTACCGAATCGAAAAGCAATAAAAGCTAGCGGTCCTACTTTCCCTTTTAAATGTTCTTTTTGAGAACCGATTGCTTTAACATCATGAATACTCGTTTTCATCAATCCTAGTAAGGGTAGCGGAAAATGCGATCCAAAAGGTGCTAACCGGTTTAAGTTCTTATAGAAATCTTCAGTCAGGCGATCTGGGCTAAGTAGCATATCAACTTCTTGACTAGCTTCCTCTAATAAGCGGTCTGACATTTGATCCTCTAAGGCTGTGATAAACTCTTCCAGCTTATTTTTTTCAAGAGTCATCCCTGCAGCCTGAGCATGTCCACCAAAAACGAGCAAACTATCTGATACTTTTTGAAGGAGATGGAAAAGATGGATAGAAGGCGTAGAACGACCAGATCCCTTTATTTTCCCTCCCTTGCTATCGTCTCCTAAAACAATAACAGGACGTTGATAATGTTCCAACAAACGACTGGCAACTATCCCTAAAATGCCTTGATGAAAATCAGCTTGATAGACGACAAGAATTTTTTCTTTAGGGTTCTGGCCGACCATTTCCATGGCACGTTGACTAGCTTCATTAACTAAATCCATCCGTTCTTGATTGACTTTCTCCAGTTCTTGAGCTAATTCACTGGCTCTCTCCTCATCAAAAGTCGTCAACAATTCAACAGCAGGATTAGGATCTTTCAGGCGTCCTAATGCATTGAGACGGGGAGCTATTGTAAAAGCTACAGTTTGTTCAGTCATTGGCCCTTCAAGAGGGCGAGGCAATTGCTGAAGCAAAATTTGGAGTCCTAAGCGATGCCCCTCATTCATCATGGCTAAACCAGATTTTACAATAAATCGATTTTCATCCGTTAAACTCACTAAGTCAGCTATCGTCCCAATAGCCGCTAAATCAACCAGATCACTTGGGAATTCACCCGTTAAGGCATGAACTAATTTTAAGGCTACACCAGCTCCGCATAAATCTCCAAAAGGATATTGTGCGCCAGGGTGTCTAGGATGGACAATCGCATAGGCATTGGGTAATTCATCCGGTAGATCATGGTGGTCAGTGACAATCACATCTACCCCACGTTCCTGCGCATAGGCAATCGCTTCGTGACCGGACACGCCATTGTCGACCGTTAAAATAAGTTGAATACCTTGATCGATATAATATTTGTACACTTCTTTGTTTGGCCCATAACCATCTGTAAAACGGTTGGGAAGGTAGTAGTGAACATTCGCTCCAATAGATTCTAACCCTTCCAAGGCAATACTAGTTGCTGTCATGCCATCAGCGTCATAGTCTCCATAAATCAAAATTGGCTCGTCCTTATTTAAAGCTTCCCGCAAGCGTTCAATAGCCCTGCCCATGTCATGTAATAAAAAAGGATCATGGTAGTCTTTAAACGATGGATGTAAAAAAGTCTCCATCTCCTCTTCTTTTCGAATTCCTCTCCTATAGAGTAGAGCAATTAGTTCTGAATCTATATCCAATTCCTTCGCGGTTTTTTCAATAAATTGTCTTTCTTCCTCACTTAAAGGAGTTGGCAACAGCCACTTCATACTCTACCTCCTTATTTAAACGAAAAAAGATGCACAACAATAAAATCTCCCAATTTAGGAAATAGGCGATAGAATCGTCCTGCTAATTCCATTAGAAAAGGTTGGTTGATTTCTCTTTTAGAGCTACCAATCGCTTTAAGCATTTTTTGAGCCAATTGATCGGGCTTTAGAACAAAATGTTTGATTCGTTTTAGATACATCCCAGACTTATCTGCTAGATCAAAGAAAGGTGTATCTACTGGACCAGGATTTACCGTTGTGATATGTATAGGGGTCCTATACAGTTCTAAGCGTAAGGCATCATGATAGGCAATGAGGGCGCTTTTTGTCGCTGAATATATAGAAGACTTAGGTGTTGGAATCTTACCTGCTTGAGAAGCGATCGTCATCACATGTCCATACCCTTGTTTCTTCATTTTTTCTACAGCTTTTTGCGTCAAAAAAATGGTCGATAAGACATTCACCTGAAACATGTCTACCATTTCTCCTGCTGAAAGTTGATCGAAAGCTTCCATTCGTCCAAATCCAGCACAGTTAATCAAAACATCCAATCTCTTTTCTTCAGCTATTTTCTTAGCAATCTTTTTAACGTCTTCTTCCTTAAGCAAGTCCGACTCCAAAAGATCACAGTCTTTTCCACACTTTAGAGCGACCTCCACTAATCTTTCATGATTTCGGCCAAGTAAGATTAAATGAGCCCCCTCTTTGGCGCATAAAAAGGCTATTTCCTTCCCTATACCTGAACTAGCTCCTGTAATCATAATTCGTTTTCCGCTTAACTTATTACCCATCAATCTCCCGCCTTTCTACTGGAAGGATTTCTAAATCTTTAACAACTCGCACAGATGGGAAAGCGGCTTTTGCTTCTTTGATAAATTCTTTGAGGAGAGGGCCAACATATCTAGAACTAATATGCGTTAAACATAGATTCTTTACTCCTACCTCTTTAGCTAGACTAGCCACATCTTGAATGGAAGAATGGAAATAACGATAAGCAAGTTTAGTATCATCGAGCCCGAAAGTAGCCTCGTGAATTAACATATCAGCTCCCTGAGCCAATATTTTCTCTGACGGACAAGATCTGGTATCCATAATGATGGTAATGATTCGTCCTTTGATATCTGGACTAAGATAATCTTCCCTATTATATGTTTTTCCAGCATACTCTACTTGCCCTTTTGTTTTTAATTGGCCAAAAAGTGGTCCTGCTGGCAAGCCATCTTCCATCAATTTTTGAGCATCCAAGTGCCCCAATTGATCTTTCTCTTCAATGCGATAACCATAAGAGGGAACCGAATGTGCTAATTTTTTAACGAGCACTCTAAAACTCTCATCTTCCATAATTAGCCCGTCTTCCTCAATCTCGTGAAAATATAAGGCATAGCCTATTTTCGTTTGAGATAACTTCAAACTAGTTTCAACATATTCTTTAAGTCCTTTTGGCCCATATAAATCAATAGGCTCATCACCTCCTTGATGTGACCTAGAAGATAAAAATCCAGGCAAGCCAAAAATATGATCCCCATGTAGATGGGAGATAAATATTTTACTTATTTTTCTTGGCTTAAGCGTCGTGTGAAGAATTTGATGTTGCGTTGCTTCACCGCAATCAAATAGCCAAACTTCATTTCTTTCGTCTAAGAGTTTTAGTGCAATGCTGGTCACATTTCTTTGCTTAGACGGCACCCCAGCACCAGTACCTAAAAATTCTAATTCCATAAACCCTCCTTTATTCCCCTAAAACAGACAAATGGACTCACTAAAGAGGCAACAGCTCCCTAATGAGTCCTTTTGTCGATCAGCTTTTCCTAATCGACTAATTCGCTGGTTTAATCGATAGAGAACTTTTCTTTTTGCTCGATTTTTTACTTGATGTGTTACTTTTCTTAGTCGTTTTTTTGTCTTTATTCTTTTTGTGACCCTGATCTTTTTTATCTAGGACTTGAGTAATCTGTTTAGCAATTTCTATAGCTAATTTTTTAGACCCTTCTTCAGTAGGATGAACTAAATCTTCTCTGAAGTATTCTGGATGCTCAGTCGCTATCTTCTTCCAGTTGACTAAATAAACATTTTTATAGCGCTTGCTAGCTTTATAAAGGGAATGATTGACCTCGCTTTCCCAAGAACGATCCTCGCTAACATTGACTAAAAAGACGGGGCGCTTACCCACATTTTTGATCAGTTGATCTAGCTGATCATCTGAAAATCCTCCATTAGTTCCCAAAAGAAAAACTACGACATCGCCTAATTTCTGTTGGTCAGCCAACCACTTCACATCATCAATACTTTGATAGAGCTGGCGCCCAACTTTCCCATTAATTGTTGCTTTTGGGAATATAGTCAAGAGAGGTTCTTGGCTAGCGAGCAATACTGAATCCCCATAAAAGGTAATATCTAATTGACTAGTCACTAATTGTTCATGACGACTTAAACCCTTCACGTGATTAATAGGGGTCGACTGATCCTTATGGGATTTCTTAGATGATTTACTCGTTCGTGCTTGATCCTTAGATTTTCCAGAGTCTTCAAAGGCATCCTGCTTCGCTTTTGACTTGACTTTATTGCTTACTGCTCTCCTAGATGTATCTTGCTTTAACTTATCTAAATCTTTCTTTTGTTCTTTTAATTCTTGTTCAAAAGCTAAAGCTCGAGGATCTTGACCTGATTTCGCAGTTAAGAACCCTGCTAAAGCAAGAGATGGAATGAACAAAATAAGTAAAACAGCTAAAGTTTCCGCAGCGTAAAAATGACCATGCTTGAAAGATTTATTCACTAATTGATAAACTTTCTTCCAAAAGCGTTTGCTAAAAATCACCATTACTTTCCGCTGATCTATACGATAGGCGAGTTCGGCTAAAGCAACAATAAATAAGGATTGACAAATTATATGACAAAATGCTGGCCATTCTAGAGCACCCATTTTCTTTTCATAAATAAGCAAAATCGGGTAATACCACAGATAAAGATATAAACTCCTACTCGCAAAATATTGTAAAGGTCTTGTCCTTAATAGTCGATTCGTTAGTTGATTATCTTGACTTAAACTTAAGACAAAGCCCATCAACAGCAAATCGAAAAACCACATACCAAATCGATAGGTAACAGCCGAAGCATCCGTCAAATTGATCGACAAATACAAAATAGCTAGCGCTGTAACAAGGGAAATGAATGGGAAAAATTTACTTTTAGCCTTTAAACGCTCATCTAATTCTGAATTATAGTCCCATATTTCGGCTAAAAAAGCCCCCAATAGAAAGGAAAATGCCCTTGTATCTGCCCCATAATAAACACGGGTTGGATCTGCTCCTGGATGAAATTTAATGCCCATTAATAAGGCAGAAAGAATAGCCAAAGCCAAGTAGATCCATCGATGATACGATCTATCTTTCACTAATTGATAAAGCAAATGAACAAGTAAGGGAAATATTAAGGTCAATTGCATATACAGAGCCAGATACCAAAGATGAGTGAAGACATTCGGCGTTAAAAATTGGGAGAAATAGCTCACCCCATGATGGATTTGGTAGAAATTGCTCACAAATAAGAGAGACGTTACGACATTGGCGCGACTATTAAAGAGAAAATCGGGAATGAAAAGGAAAAGATAGGCCAGTATACCAATAAACAAAATAGCCATTGGTCGCCATACTTTTCTCACCCTCTTCTTCACTAATTTACCAAAAGCTAAGCCTTTTGATTGGGCTTCTTGCTTTTTCAACCCCAGTAAAGTCAAATATCCAGAAAGGAATAAAAAGGCATCTACCCCTAAAAATCCTGCTGAAAAACGATGAGGCGAGACATGATAGGCAATAATGCTCAAAATAGCTAAGCCTCGAATCCCATCCAAAGATAACCATCTTTTATTTTTGTTATCTTGCATAGACGATCCCTCCTAGTCCAAAAATTCGAAGGTAAAGTCTACTAAATGCACAAGATCTCCGTTTCTCGCTCCTTTTTCACGTAAGGCGTCATCAACACCCATTCCACGTAACTGACGTGAAAAACGTCGGATGCTTTCATCATGATTAAAGTTAGTCATGGCATACAATTTTTCGATTTTTTGACCGGAAAGGACAAACGATCCATCACTTTCACGATGAATAGTAAATGGTAAGTCATCCTCTATTTGATACAAGCGCGCTTCATTTACTTTCTCTTCTTCCAGTGGCACAAATTCGGCTTCTTTTAACGATTTGTATACAGCTTCTATGAAAGCCTTAATCCCCTGCTTCTTATAGGTAGATGCTTCAAATACTTCAGCTTCATAGCCATAGCAATCTTTAAATTTATCCTTAAACACTTTCAACGTTTCAGGAGCTTCTGGCGTTTCCATCTTATTCGCTAAAATAATCATCGGGCGTTTCAAAAGCTTCTCATGATATTTCCCTAACTCTTTTAAGATAACTTGGTAATCATGAAAAGGATCCCTAGATGATTGCCCACTCATATCGAGCACATGTACTAATAAAAGGCAACGTTCGACATGACGAAGGAATTGCATCCCTAATCCTACCCCTTCTGAAGCCCCTTCAATCAAGCCAGGCAGGTCTGCCATAACAAATGATTCCCCGGGGGCCACTTCAACCATCCCCAATTGTGGCGTTAAGGTAGTGAATGGATAGTCTGCAATCTTTGGCTTAGCCGCTGATACAACGGATAAGAGGGTAGACTTCCCAACAGAAGGGAAGCCAACTAACCCAACATCCGCAATCAGTTTTAATTCCAAAATTAGTGTCCATTCTTCCCCAGGCTCTCCATTTTCTGCAATGGCTGGTGCTGGGTTAGCGTGAGTGGCAAAACGCTTGTTACCACGTCCGCCACGACCGCCCTTTGCGACAACAACTGATTGCCCATGTTCAGTTAAATCCGCTATCACTTCTCCGGTTTCTTCACGTTTAACTATCGTTCCGGCTGGCACTCTAACCACAAGGTCATCCGCTCCACGTCCATACATGCTCTTAGACTTACCATTCTCACCTGCATCAGCATAAAAATGGGGATTAAAGCGAAAATCTAACAGTGTACGTAAGCCATCATCTACACGGAAAACAACATCGCCACCACGTCCACCATCACCACCTGCTGGACCACCATCAGGAACATATTTTTCTCGGCGGAAAGCAACCATTCCATCTCCGCCTTTACCGCCTCTCACAAAGACTTTTGCACGATCGTAAAAAAATGACATGCTTTTCTCCTTATCTTTTGACTTGTAATAGAGAAAAATCACCAATTCGTTTAATCAGCTGACGGCAGTTTTTAAGAAGTCCTAAACGATTCGCTTGAACCTCTTGATTATCTACCATAATCATATTTTCTTCGAAGAAGGATTGGATTATTGGTGCCAAAGTCCACAAGCTTCTATAATCACTAGAAAGGTCACTCGCCTTAAACTCTAGCAAATACTTGTTTAAGGAAGCTTCGCTCTTGCTCTCAAAGAGACTTGGATTCACCTCTCCTATCTTTTTACCTTCCTCTTCTGTTTTTTTCAAAAGGCGACTAACACGACTGAGATTTTCTACTATCACTTTAAATTCTTCTTTAATAAAATCGTTTTGAAGGGCATGAGCCGCTTCATACATCCGAACAAAATCTGTTGGATGAGCTTCCTTAACGGCAGCGATGACATCATCACGAACCCCTTGATCTCCCAACTTATAAGCCAAGCGGTCGAGCAAGAAATGGAACACTTCTTCAACTTCTTCATCGCTTAAATGATAAAGTTCTGCCATATTTAAAAACAACTCATTCCAATCGATAGACCATCTTTGATCAATCAAGATATCTACCATCCCATTAGCTTGGCGACGCAAGCCGTATGGATCATTAGAACTAGAAGGTTTTAAGCCTGCTTTAAAGAAAGTAATAATACTATCCAATTTATCTAGAAAGGCTAAAGCGGCCGAAACAGCATGACTTGGTAATTGACTGGATGCCCCTGTAGGCAGATATTGCTCTCTAATAGAAAGAGCAACTAGAGGGTCTTCCCCAAAATAAAGCGCTAAGTCTCCCCCTATTTTACCTTGTAGTTCAGGTAATTCTTGTACAGTTTGGCTAATCAAATCAAATTTATAAATACTTGCCGCTCGTTTTAGTTTATCTTGTTCTTCCCCTGACAAGTTGACTTGCTTGGAGAAACTTTCTACAAGCGAGCTAACCCTAACTTGTTTTTCGGCCATCGTCCCGATTAAACGGTGCACCAATAATTTTTCAAGTCCTTGATTAAAGAAATCAATGGATTTATTCATATCTTCTTGATAGAAAAAGAGAGCATCTTCAAGACGAGCCACCAGCACTTTTTCATTTCCCTTTCGAACTAAATCAATGGATACTTTACTACCATTGGCGAAAGTCACAAAGTGTGGCAACAAGGCTCCTTTTTGATCCCTAACCGCAAAGAAACGTTGGTGATCTTTCATCGTTGTGATTAAAACTTCATCAGGGATACGCAAATATTTGTCAGAAAAATCCCCCATAATAGCTTGAGGATATTCAACAAGATCAGTCACTTCATCTAATAGCTCTTGATCTTCCTCTAGACGCATACCCTTTTCTTCAGTCAATTGACTTAATTGTTGTCGAATCATCAACTGGCGTTCTGCTCTATCAGCAATCACATGTTGATCTCTTAGAAGCTCTTCATAATCTTTGGAGTGATTTAAAGATACCTCATGCCCGAAGAAACGATGCCCTCTTGTTTTACGATCAGACTGAATATCAAACACTTGCATAGGGATGACTTGATCATCTAAAAGGGCTACTAACCAGTGAACTGGCCTTATATATTCATAAGTATGTGTGCCCCAATGCATTGAAACAGGGTATTTAATCTTTTCTATAAGTTCGGCAAAATGAGAGACAATACTTTCTATAGACTTCCCTTCGATTTTTTCTTCGACAAAAATATAGTCCTCATCGCCAACTTTTTCAACAATGATATCCTCTAGACTAGCCCCCTTACCCCTAACAAAACCTTGGGCAGCTTTAGTCCATCCCTGTCCTTCTTGGTAGGCAATCCGGTAACTTGGTCCTTTATGTTTGACTACTTTATCCTTTTGGCGATCAGGTAAACCATTAATCCGAATAGCTAAACGTCTTGGGGTTGAAAAATGCTCAATACTTTCAAATTGAACCCCTTCATCATCTAATGTTTGCCGAACCAATTGATCCAATTGCTCCATTGCTGGCACGATAACCGATGATGGCATTTCTTCTAAACCACATTCAAGTAAAAATTGATGCATTAGTCTTCCTCCTTAAGGCTTTCACTTGCTTCTTTTCCTTTTAATAAAGGATATCCTAGCGCCTCTCTCTCTTTCACAAAGGCCTTAGCGATAGCTCTTGCCATAGAACGAACTCGTTTTAAATAAAGGGCTCTTTCTGACACAGAAACGACGCCACGAGCATCTAGAAGGTTAAAACTATGAGAACATTTTAAAACATAATCATAGGCTGGATGAACGATACCAAGTTCAATTAATTTTAGTGCTTCTGCCTCATATTCATCAAACCAACGTCTTAAATAGTCAATATTGCTCTTTTCAAATGCATAGGTTGAATGTTCTTTTTCAGGTTGGAAGAAAATATCTCCATATTTAACACCCTTGGTCCATTCAATATCATATACACTATCAACAGATTGAATATAGGAACATAAACGTTCTAAACCATAAGTCAACTCACTAGTAACCGGTTGGCAAGCTAATCCACCTACTTGTTGGAAATAAGTAAACTGGGTAACTTCCATCCCATCTAGCCAAACTTCCCATCCCACACCGGCACAACCCATGGAAGGATTTTCCCAATTGTCTTCCACAAAGCGGATATCATGTTCCTTGGTACTAATACCTATTTCTTCCAAACTTTTTAAATAAAGTTCTTGAATATTACTTGGATTAGGCTTAATCACTACTTGGAATTGGTGGTGTTGAAATAAACGGTTAGGATTTTCCCCATATCGACCATCTGCCGGACGACGACTCGGTTCAACATAGCAAGCTGCCCAAGGTTCTGGCCCAATAGCTCTTAAAAAAGTATATGGACTCATCGTTCCCGCACCTTTTTCTACATCATAACTGTTAAGGAGTAAACACCCTTGTTTGCCCCAGAAAGCCTGTAATTTTTGAATGACTTCTTGAAATGTTTTTGGCTGATTCATTCTATTTCCTCCTACAACGCCTTGATAGCGGGTAAAAATTCGTATTGTAAACCTTCTATAGTCTTAACTTCTACCTGTTCAATTTCTTCTAAGGAATGCTTCAAGCTATAGTGGCTTGTTTTAGCTTCTGTTCTAAAAGTCTCTTGACTCTTATCTTTCAAAACTACGGTAACTTCTACTGGACTCAGGCAAACAACTTGTAATTCACCTTTTTTGAATTGATCAACTGGAATAATAACCGCTTCGTTCATCATAACCTCCCACATTCAATGACTCAATAAAAACTCTAAAGAAAAGAAAAAGAACTGCAAACAATCGTCATGGTCTATACGACACAGGGACGATTTCTCGCGGTTCCACCCTATTTCTGTCAATGACAGCTCTCATTATTCACATCATATTTTCTTGCGCCAAATACCAACTATCGGCTTCCACCATCCCGACTCGCTTAAAGTTGTTTCTACCCATTATTTTAGGTAAGTTAAAGGGAAAATGCAAGCTTTATCCAAGCATTTTCCCTCCCATTTATCATCAAAATAGTCTTACTCCTGCTTTTCTCCTCTATTTGCCCATACAGAAAAATCTTTCTTGAGCCAATCGTCCATTTTCTTTAAATAGCGTCTGCTTTTAAGATTTAACCCTGCATATTCACTGTAAATAATCCCCAAAACTTTTAATCCTTCGTCTAAAAGGATGTCCTCTACCTCCACTTTCCTTAAGCGATGAATAGGGGCTTGCCCTAATAGCCAAGATAACCTTGCAGCCGGTTTAGATAATAAACAACTGCCTGCTGATAGCTCATTATAGAAGGAAAAGCCTAAGGGAGATAAGGAAAAAGTTAAATCATCGCCATTCAATACAAGGCCACTAACAGCTGACCTTTTAAAAGAAAAACCCAAGCCAAAAGTTTCTAACATCTGCCATTCCAAAGCTACTTGCAAAACTTTTCCAACTTGTCCTTTCTCGAGTTGCTCTAGGCAAGCCAGTAAGCGCTCGAAAGTTTTCGGACTTGATTGACCATCTAAGTCTGAAGCATCCACAAGATTTAAAAAATAAGTGAGATAAGCTGAGCGATTAGGATCGAAACGAGCTCCACTAAAATTTTCTTTCACACTAGCGTCCCTTAAAAAACTTAAGCCCTTTTGATTTATATCCCCCAAAAAGCTGGAATACACGCCAAGCTGCAAACTAGACGATAAGGGATGGTTTGCCTGTTTTAAACGACGGACAAAAAAAGTGCGTTTCCCATATTCTTTTGTCAAGATCTTCACTAAAGCATCTTTTTCTTTGTGTGGATTGACAGATAGCACAAGACCATGAAAAGATTGGTTAAATTGAGTCACCTACTCATAATCTCCTTTAGCATAGCCAAATTCATCTAAGAAACTCTGACTATCCCGCCATTTGGCTTTCACTTTCACCCAAAGATTCAAGAAAACACGACTAGCTAATAAGCGCTCAATATCCTCTCTAGCCTCTGTGCCAATACGCTTAAGCATTTGACCATTCTTCCCGATGATAATCCCCTTTTGACTAGATCTTTCGATGTAAATGGTCGCATGAACATCGACGATACCTTGTTCATTCTTTTGCATGGACTCTACTTGAACCGCTACCGAATGAGGGACCTCTTCACGGGTATGGGCAATAATTTTCTCCCGAATAAACTCACTTACAATAAAATATTCTGGGTGATCCGTCACTTGATTCTTCGGATAATATTGCGGACCGGCCGGCATTTCATTTTTAATCAAGTCCAGGAGATGGTCCACATTGTTGCCATTAAGAGCAGATACTGGAACAATTTCTTTGAAAGGGAAAAGATCTTTATAGCTATTGACATGGTCTAAAAGTTCTTCAGGCGTAACTTGATCTATCTTATTTACCACAAGATAAACTGGTGTTTTCAGTCCCTTTAACTTCTCTAAAATAAATTGATCTCCCGGCCCTAACTTTTGAGTCACAATACTTAAAAAGCATACTAAATCGACTTCATTAAGGGAACTATAGGCTGATTGAACCATGAATTCTCCTAATTGATGTTTAGGTTTATGAATCCCAGGTGTATCTATAAAAACTACTTGGTGATCCTTGTCGGTATAAACTCCATGAACCTTATTACGGGTTGTTTGAGCGACATCGGACATAATGGCTACTTTTTGGCCTAAAAATTGATTCATTAATGTTGATTTCCCAACATTAGGTCGCCCAACAATAGAAACAAATCCTGAATGAAAAGCTCCGATATGGCATCTTCCTTTCTTTATTTACTTAAAAATATAAGGGGTGAACAGTAAAACGCCTATGACTGCCACCCCGATACAAGTCAAAAGAACTACCCCAGCAGCTACATCTTTAACCACTTTGGCTAAAGGATGATAACAATCATTAACCACTAGGTCGGTTAAACGTTCGACCATAGAGTTCAGACACTCCATGACAATCACTAAAATTAGTGCGAGGACAAGAAAAAGCCAATCCATTCTCGATAAATGGACATAAAAACCTAAAAGAACCACTAGAATAGCCACGATAAAATGAAAGCGAAGATTAGCTTCCTCTTTCAATAAAACTTTTATGCCATCTAAAGCATGACTAACCGCTTCGATATACGAAGAATTCTTATACTGGGAGGGCTTGGTCTTATTTTTTGAGTCCATATTCATCCAAAATCACTCTTTGAAGGCCAAACATTACCTTTTCTTCTTCCTCTGTTTGATGGTCATAGCCCATCAAGTGAAGGAAACCATGGCAAGCTAAAAAGCCTAATTCTCTTTCTATGGAGTGTCCATAAGCTTCAGCTTGCTCCTTAGCCCTTTCTAAGCAAATGATAATGTCGCCATAATGATGGGGATAGTCTGTAATGGAATCGTCCACAATAATAGGCCCTTCTTCTTCCAAAGTATCATCTAAAGCGAAAGAAATAACATCTGTTACCCGATCAATGTGGCGATAATCTCGGTTAATTTCATGAATACGTTCTGCCGAAACAATAGTCACCGAACATTCTGCATTAGCTTTTAATTTTAGATGCTTGGCTGCTAATTCCAACACCCCTAAAATAAGCTCTTTTAGAGAGGAATCTAACTCATTTGTTTCATCAAAAAAATCAGTGTTCATCTTTTTCTCCTTGGGCATAAGCCTTTATAATTTCAGCTACTAGCGGATGTCTAACCACATCGACAGCTTCTAGTTCAACAATAGATACATGTGATAGGGAGTGTAGTTTTTCCTTCGCATCGATTAACCCACTTTTAATCCCTTTAGGCAGGTCAATTTGTGTTGTATCTCCATTGACAACCATCTTTGATCCAAAACCAAGCCGAGTCAGGAACATTCTCATTTGCGAAGGAGTAGTATTTTGGGCTTCATCCAAAATAATGAAAGCATCATTCAAGGTACGTCCTCTCATGTAGGCTAGAGGCGCTACTTCAATAATCCCTCTTTCTAACAAACGCTCCGTATGATCCACACCGTATACGGCATAAAGTGCATCATATAAAGGTCTTAAATAAGGATCGACTTTTTCTTTTAGATCTCCCGGCAAAAAACCTAGATTTTCCCCTGCTTCAACTGCAGGACGGGTAAGGATAATCTTCTTGACCAAACCTTTTTTGAGATAAGTAACAGCAAGAACTACCGCCAAAAAAGTCTTCCCTGTCCCTGCCGGCCCTTCACCAATGACCAAATCCTTTTTTTGAATAGCTTTAACATAGCGTTCTTGATTAATCGACTTAGGACGAATAGCTTTTCCATCAACCGTCCGGCCTATTTCTGTTCTATATAGGCTAATAAAAAGTTCTATCGTCCCATGTTGAGCCATATTCAAAGCTGTTAACACGTCAGTAGGCGTCAAGGGATGCCCACTCAACAAAACTTCTTCCAAAGCTCTAAGTACATGACGAGCCAGAATAGCCTGCTCATGGTCTCCTTGAATTGAGAGGATCGTGTCCCGAATCAATAAATCAACCGAAAGAGCCTCTTCAATCAGCTGGATATGTTTATCCCCTACCCCAAACAACGCTGGTAAAAGTTCCGGGTGATGAAATTCAAGCTTAACGTTTTCTGCTTCTTGCAATCCCTAACCTCATTTCTATTTTAAATCTAGCTGTTATTCTTCTAACAATCTCTTCAAGACAAGTTGGATTTTATTCCCATCAGCTTGTCCCTTCATTGCCTTTGTAGACGCACCCATTAAGCGTCCAAAATCCTTTTTACTATGAGCATTTAATTGCTCCATCAATTCTTTTAATTTACTTTCAATCTCGTCCTCTGACAATTGCTTAGGCATATAAGATTCAACAATTTCAATTTCTTTTTTGATAGATGCAATCAAATCCTCACGAGCAGCTTTTTCAAATTCTGCCAAGGATTCCTTTCTTTGTTTTAATTCTCTGGACAGAATTGTTAATTCATCCGAGTGGTCTAATTCACTACCCTTATCAATTTCCGCCATTTGAACTGCTGTCTTCAACAAGCGAATCACATTTAAACGGTCCTTGTCTTTAGCTTTCATCGCTAGTTTTAAATCTGTCATTAAGGTATCTTTGAGACTCATGGTCATTACCCCTTTCTTTCCACATTATACGCTATTTATCACTACATTCTCAAGCTTAAGTCCCTTACCCTTTAGGACTAAAGCTGCAATAAATAAAAAAGCTTTCCGTAAACTATCACAAGTTTACCAGCTATTTGCACAAAAAAACCCCTAGGAATCTAGGGGATTTCATTTATTAATGTTTACGCTTGCGTGCTGCTTCAGATTTTTTCTTACGGCGCACACTTGGTTTTTCGTAATATTCGCGTTTACGCGCTTCTCTTAAAGTTCCAGATTTTGAGACATTACGTTTAAAACGGCGAAGAGCGTCGTCAAGCGACTCATTCTTACGAACAATCGTTTTTGACATGATGTTTCCCTCCCTCCGTGTAGTTAAAGTAACGCTTGCAGGACCATTCAACGATTGGTCGATCTAACAAATGTTCTTTTCACATTATAGCTAATATGTTCCTAGTGGTCAATACCAGATCAGAAAAAGCTAAGTCCTAATTCCCATTTTTGCCATCCTACTTATCTTTCAAAAAAGCTTATAATAGAGGCTTTTTCCGTTCTTAATAAAAGATCCCCACTTTTTATCATTTGTTTTTCCTATGCTTTTTAGCTAATTTTTATCTCTATCATTTACTTAAAAAAAAGCAATAAACTCATCAACTAAACTTTTTTATATTTAAGGTAAGCATTGCACCTCATTCAAGCTTGAAGAATGGGTAGATCCTCTCATATGAGACTTATCAAAAAAGTTGACGAATCTTTTACCTAGAAAATGTTTGCATCTCTTATTTTATTCTAAATCCCTCAAAAAATTTATCCAAGGCTCAAAAGAAACGATAGACAACTTTGGGGAAATTTAGGTTACCAAGTAAGTTAATGCATTTCACCTTCTAGAATGTCTAACTTAGCTAAAAACTTACTGCTCCACCAAAAAAAGATACCCCCTCACTAAAAGTAAAAGGGGGTATCTTTTTTATAGAAACACAGAAACTCAATCGTAGTTCTTTCATATAGGCAATAATGAAGGTTAACAAGTTAGATATGAGCTGCTAAGTCTGTGATCCTATATTGCTACGTTGATCTCGGGAGGATCAACGGAATAGCCAAATTAAAAATCGATGCGTTCAGGAACTTGTTTCACCACGTCGATGATAGTTCCATCACGGTATTCAATCAAGGCAACAACCTTGTCTTCAAATGGAATTGGATCAGGTTCGCCAACAATAGAGTAAGCAATTTCCTTCAATTCTTCAATAGTTTTCAATGGAATATCAGTATCTTTTAATGCGTCAATAATATCTTGACGTTTTGGATTAACTGCAACACCGTAATCAGTAACGAGAACATCAACAGTTTCACCTGGAGTTGTTACAGAAGTTACTTGATCTCGAACAGTAGCTAAACGACCACGAACGAGCGGAGAGACGATGATCGTGCAATTTGCCCCAGCTGCAGTATCTGGATGTCCACCAGGAGCCCCTTGGATAATACCATCAGACCCAACCACCACATTAATGTTGAAGTCAGTATCAATTTCCAAAGCCCCTAAAATCACATAATCAAGGCTATTGACATACGCCCCCTTATTTAACGGGTTGGCATATTCACTAGCAGAGATCTCAAAATGACCTGGTGTGTCGTGTACAGATTCAACTGATGGGACATCAAAATCTTGAGTATCAGCAATAGCCTTAATATAGCCTTCTTTTAAAAGATCAACCATTGGCTTAGTTATACCGCCAAGCGCGCAACCAATTTTAACATGAGCTGCATCCATATATGGTTTCAAGAAACGAGTAACCGCAAGAGAAGATCCTCCAGCCCCTGTTTGGAATTGGAAACCGTCTTTGAACCAAGGAGTGTTAGCAACAACCTTCGCTGCATTTTCAGCGATCATTAATTCGCGAGGATCTTTTGTCATACGAATAGCATTACCTGCAATCTTCTTAGAGTCCCCTACTTGGTCAACTTTTACAACATAATCTACATCAATAGCCTTTACTGAAGCAGGATAGTTCGGGAAGTCTACCAAAGTATCAGTGATTACTACAACTTGGTCTGCGTATTTCGCATCCACATCAGCGTATGAAAGGACACCACAGTCACTCTTTCCACCCTTACCACGTGCGTTACCAAATTGGTCTGCTGTTGGCGCACCAATAAATGCTACATCGATATGCACATCACCTGTTTCAACCGCCCGAACACGGCCACCATGGGTCCGAATGAAAGCTGGATTCTTCAATTTACCTGAAGAAATCGCCTTACCTATTTCATCACGTACACCAGAAGTAGAAATACCAGTGATAGTTCCATCTTCAATCATTGGAACTAAGGATGCTTGCGCTTTACCCAGACTTGAAGCAATAACTGTTAGGTCTTTAATCCCTAATTTATGGATGGCTGCCATAACCATGGCGCACACAAAATCTCCATTACGGAAATGATGGTGGAAGGAGATGCTGTCTCCATCTTTCAAGCCAACTTTTTTAATCACTTCTTCAATGGAGTCAACTAATTTGCTTTCACTCGGACGAACAGCCGCCCGAATAGTAGGCGCAGCCTTTTTATAACGGTAACCTTCCCTATAAAAAGCTCCTTTAAAAGCTTCTAGTCCGTCTTTTAAAATTTCAGATGGGATTTCTCGATTTACTGCATTCTTCATACCAGATCCCCCTTATATTTCCCGGCAGCCTTGGCCATCGTCAGTGTCCGATAAGCTCCTTCTACATGGGCCACGTCAACCATTTGACCATCTACAACCAAGACACCAATCCCCTTAGACTTGTTCTCTTCGATAGCTTCAACAATATGTTCTGCATGCCGAATTTGTTTGTCGCTTGGAGTAAAGACATCATGAATAGTCGCAATTTGTTTAGGAGAAATAACGGATTTACCATCAAAGCCCATATTGCGAATTAATTCTGTTTCTTTTCGTAACCCTTCCAAATTATCGATATCCGTATATACAGTGTCAAAACACATCACACCAGCTGCACGAGCCGCAATAACGATTTGCCCACGAGCTGCTGCAAGTTCTTCTCCCGTTTCTGTACTTTGAGCATGCATCGTTCTCCGAAAATCACCAGCAGAAAGAGCCACACCCATCATTCGATCGCTAGCCTTACAAATTTCATAGCAATTAATGATAGCTAATGGAGATTCTAGAGCTGCCATTAATAAAGTAGAGCCTACTTCTTTACCAAATTCTTTTTCTGCCTCAGTTACTAATTGGTCAACCAATTGCACTTGTTCAGCAGTTTCAGTCATTGGAATACGAATCCCTTCACAACCGCCTGCTACAGACGCTCGAATATCTTCTTTGAACCATTCAGAGTCTGTCGCATTGATACGTACCCACCGTTCAACTCCACGATAATCAATTGACTTTAAAGTGTTATACAATTGGACACGAGCTGAATCTTTCTCTTTTTGAGCCACAGCATCTTCCAAGTCAAACATGACTGAATCAGCCCCATAAACATAAGCATCTTTGATCAAGGAAGAACGTTGTGCATTTAAAAACATCATGGTACGGCGTAAACGTTGATCTTGCATTAAATTTGCACCCCCCATGGTAAGTTTTCTTTTTGATCACTTGCCCGTAAAACCGCAGTTTGTACACGAGATCTAATCGTGCAGTCAAGAGCTCCTTGGTCTTGTAGAGAGACTACTGCATCTTTGACCTCTAATTTTTCCAATGTTTCTAAAACAGAAGCCTTGATTTGTCGTCCATATTGGGCGATAACGTCACCTTGGATAGTCAATTCAATCCCATTCGTCCCTGGTTCAAGGATAACTTGACAGTCGCTTGATTCTAGAGTCCCGGCGATAGCTGAATGTTTCAACTCCATTGTCATTCTCCTTTTTTGTGATTTATGATACAATATCATTATGACATGCACGACAAGTGCATTCAAATGCCTTTTGTTTAAAGAACACTCAAAACACAAAGAAAGGGGCAAACTATGGAACTAACAGATGAATTCTTTGTTGAATTGATCGATAGCAAAGACTACCTTTCGAATCTTCCACTGAAAGAAATCGTCTATAAAGGGCTTAGAAGGGCAATTATTCTTGGTAGGATTCCTGTTGGTCAACGTATCAACGAAAAAGAGTATGCGAAACGTTTAAATATCAGTCGGACACCTATTCGTTACGCCTTGGAATTACTTCAACATGAAGGATTAGTAGAAAATATCCCCAAATATGGGACGATTGTCAAAAAAATCACATTGAAGGACGCTGAAGAGATCTACGAAATTCGTCGCGCTTTAGAGAAATTAGCCTTTACCAATGCTTTGATGAAAATGACAAGGGAAGATATACAAGAACTCGATAAGTTAATGGAAGAAACACAAGAATTAATTAACGAACATCATCTGGAACAAATCAACGATTACTTCGCCCGTTTCAATGAAAAAGTCTTGGCTATAGCGGATATGCCTCGCTTAACGGATACCATCAAGCGATTGAAAGAATATCTGACTAGATTCCGAGATATTTCTGTCTCAGATGACAAGCGTCGTCTCCGTGCCTTTCGAGATCACTTACATATTTACCAAGCCTTAAAAAATAAGGATATTTTAACCATGTGCACCCTTTTAGACAAACACCTTTTGGATTCTAAAGAGTTTATCTTAAATCGCCTCTCCAGTCTTGAGCAGGAACATACTGGCCATGCAGAATAAAGAGCTAGCACTACCTATTTGGCAAATCGCTCAATATGCCTTGATGAAGGAAGCAAGCCTTAGCCCCAAGCCAGGTTTAGTGGACAGCCTTAACCAAGGCGCTCATCAGGACATGTGCTTAAATACATTTCTAAGAAGTGCTTTATGCTTAGGTGAAACTATGGAGGAATTCTACCATCTTCCAAAAAAAGAGCAACGTCTAGACGATGAAGATACTTGCCTTTTTTACACCAGACTATTTGCTAAGGCGCGTCTGATCGGTTTAAAAGGTGAAGAGAAAATGTCAGCCATTACAGAAGGCGTCAACACTCACAAAGGGGCTATCTTCACTTTTGGACTGCTACTCATCAGTTGGCGTTTAATGATCGACAGCTATCCAAGAGCCGGTTCTGAAGAATTGCTTGGTATGTGGCCTAAAACGATCCAAGAACTCGTTCAAGATACTTTGCCTAGAGAAATCGAAGAATTAAAAAATCTACCCGCTCAAAGCCACGGCAGCCAACTCTTGCAAACTTATGGGAGTTTAGGTCCACGTGGGGAAGCTCTAGCAGGCTACCCAAGTATTTTTCTCTTGGCCCTACCCTATTATAGAAAAATAAGCCAAAATACCTCTATAAGTGAAGATGAAGCTTGGCTACGAACTTTACTCTATTTAATGTGTCATTTGGAAGACTCCAATGTGCTTCACCGTGCGGGGCAAATGGGCTTAAGCATGGTTCAAAAGAACAGCCGGCTGATTTTAGAATTTGACGATACTAAAGATTTCTACTCTTTGTTAAAGCAATTTGACCGGCAACTTATCGACCATCATATTTCCCCTGGTGGATCTGCTGATTTGCTCGCAGCAACTATTTTCGTGAAAGAACTCTTAGACGCTAAAGAAAAAAGCTAGCTTCCTTTTCTATCCTCTAGTCTATAAGATACTCATTCAAGTCTTACCGCATATATCCCCAGCTCAAAAATGAACTGGGGGTTTTTCTTAGCTATTTGAGATTTTTCTATACTTAAAGCTTGCGCTAAATTCCTTAATTATAAAAAAACACTTAAAAGACTCAATGTATTGTTAACTTATTCTGTCGTTTGGGTTAACATAATGAACAAGGAGGACCTTATGTTAAAAGACGAACTATTACTCACCCTGCTTAATTCATCTTCTAGCTTTCATTCTGGACAAGATTTAGCCAGTCAACTTTCGGTTAGCAGAACAGCAGTGTGGAAAGCCTTAAATGAACTTGAAAAAGACGGTTTCTTAATTGATCGAGCTCAAAGTAAAGGTTATAAAGTAGCAAGACCTCAAGATACGCTCCATCCAAAGTGGTTAGCTTATCTATTTAAAAAATCCAAGCTAGATATCATCCCCTACATCTATAAGCAAATTGATTCCACTAATACCGAAGCTAAACGTATGAGTCAAAACGCTGAACTACAAGGGAAGAACTATCTGTTAGTTGCTGAAGGTCAAACAGCTGGAAGAGGACGATATGGAAGATCCTTCTTCTCTCCTCAATCCACTGGACTTTATTTGACCCTTTCAGTTCCGATTAAGGACCCTAACCTGGACGCAGGGCTAATTACATCAGCTACAGCTGTTGCAGTAAGGCGGGCTGTCTTAGATGTTTATGGCATAGATTTGTGGATCAAATGGGTCAATGATCTCTACTTAAACAATCGAAAGGTCTGTGGCATTTTATGTGAGGGAATCAGTAATATGGAAACAGGCTTAATCGATCGAGTCTTTATCGGCATAGGAATTAACTTAATGGACCCTAAAGACGGGATTCCCGATGAATTAAAGGAGATCATGGGTTGTCTTGCTCCATACCAAGAAGGCAAAGACCTCAAACGTACTAACTTTCTCGTCCGTTTAATGGAAGAGCTAATACCTTTAGTCAGTAACGCAGGACAAGAAAACTTCCTCGATGAATATCGAAAGCATTGTCTCCTGCTTGATCAGGAAGTTTGTTATGCGCAAAATGGCAAAACTATCGTCGGAAAGGTCATCACCATCAATGACCATGGCCATTTAATTCTAGAAAAAAAAGATGGAGATATTTTAGAACTCGGCTATGGCGAAGTGACTTTCCACGATACATTTACTTTTCCTAATGAACGTTAATACTTTGCATGTTCGTCTTTTAATGTCAGGTTCTCCTTTTCAATAACCTCAATAAAAGGAGAAATATATGAAAGCATCAAAAGTATATTGGTTAGTTTTATCTGCTCTATTTGCAGCACTTACTATTGTTTTAGGTTACGTCTCCATTCCAGTAGGACCAGTACCTATTACCTTGCAAACATTCGCTGTTGTTTTAACAGCCCTCTTATTACCACACCCATTCAGCAGTTTAGCTATGAGTGTACATTTACTCATTAAAATCTTCCAAGGTGCTAACCCACTAACAACTCCTTCCTTTGGTTTCTTAATCGGCTTTATCGTGACTGCTTTAGTCATTGGCCTTTACTTAGAAAGTCATCCATTGGAAACATTAACGGCTAAAGAGGCTCTTGTTTTATTCTTAATCGCCCTCTTCTTACCATACACAGTGGGTCTACCTTACATGATCGTCTTATTAACAAATGTTTTACACGTACCAGGTAGTATTGGCCTTTGGATCTACAAGGGGATGCTTATCTTCCTACCGTTTGACTGTGTAAAATTGGCTTTAGCTCTTATCTTAGCCAAACGTGTGAAACCCTTGTTAAAATCTAAATAACGTTTATTGTTTTGTATCCTCAATTCCATTATCACAAACTCCAGCCATTCCGGTTGGAGTTTTTTGCTTAAAAGAATCATCAACTAGTTACATTAAAGAAATCCCTCGCCCATCCCTAGTACGAAACAAAATAGATTCTGTCATAAACTCAGGGGATTCTCATTTAAAGGCAAATTTCTAAATTTATTTTCCTTTTTATGCATATCCTGTATAATGAAAGACGAGAGCCCTTTTATATAAGCGGGCAAGATTTAAGGAGGCCCTAAACGATGAAGACTTACCCCCCATTTACTCCCCCTAAAGGCATGACTTTTGACCAATTATTGCAATTAGCTCCAACAGAATCCCTTTCTACATTAAGAGAAAGCCATAGCCTAATCGATCAAGCTGAACAGGGGCGATTACTACAAACTTTGCAAATGTTAAGCATGACCTTTCCGGATTCAGACAAGCCTGAAGATTTACGTCAAGCTTTTTACCAACAATTTTATGATGAGGACTATCTCAGCCGTCTCATTTCTTTCATTCCAGCCGAAGTGAACCAACTCTTTATTAGGCAGCCTTTTATTCACCAATCTACCGTTCATCCCGATGATTGGTTGGCTGTTTCTGGCGCTTTAAACGCTTTTTCTTCCGTTGGGGTTTTCGACCAAATAGAGGATGAAAAAGATCCTGGATTTTCTTGTAAACCAGCTTATATAGAAGCCTTGCTTCGTCAAGCTAAAAATGAAAATTTCCGTTCTATTAACGAATGGAACATTCTTGCTATAGATGCTATTAATGCCTTAATGGCTATTTTCGGTATTCTTCCTCTTTCTCAACTCGTTAACTATTTAAGAAAATTAGGCTTTGACTTCTTTTCAACAGATGACGAATGGTATCTCTTCGCTCAAAAAGCTCCTGGACTTATTTGCAACTTTTTTGTCGATCAGGACAACTTTGTCATGAAAAAGTATATGACAAAGCAAAGACAAGATATCTTAATCAAGAGTCAAGCACAATACGACCCTTATCCTATAACAGATCTGGATCAACTATTTTCTTTAACCAATAACTTCTACCAGTCTATACCGATCTCTCCTTTAGCTAATTATTTAGTCCAACTATCTTTTAAACACCAACTCTCCCTTCCGAGAGGTTTTGCTGTTCATCTCATAATGGATGTTTGCGAAAATTTAGTTCCTCGAACAGAGCTTTTCATTCAATTCTTTAAACAATGGGTTGAACTAAGCGAAGAGGAATGCCAACAAATTCATCAGCATTTTCTCGAACTTATCCGTCAAAAACATATCCCAGAACTAAATGGCCACTCGACTCTAACTATTGAAGAATGGTTAAAGACTCACGAAGTGCATCGGCCATAGCCCAACTAAAAAAAACTCCTCTAGCTTCTCTCTTGAAACTAGAGGAGTTTTTTCTAAATGAAAAAATCCTTTACTCTTTTAATAGAGCTTCTTGGCCAAGCAAGAATGCCCCAGTAATACCCGCATCATCCCCTAAAGCAGGACTTGTAATATAATCTTTTGGAATAGGAAGGTAGCCATTTAAATCTTTTTCGAAGGCTTGGCATACTTTATCTAAAAGTCCTGGAACCTTCATTAATCCTCCACCAATCACTATTCGTTCAGGTCGTAAAGTCACCGTATAGCTGACAAGAGCTTGCCCAAGATAATCTGCAATAGCCTCAAATACTGGGTGACTGGCATCAATTTCATGACTGCTCTTACCTAAACGCCCTGCAACTGTAGGTCCAGCCGCCAACCCTTCTAAGCAATGAGAATGGTAAGGACAACGGCTCTTGTAATTATCATCAGAACGTCTAGTCACCAAAATATGACCCATTTCCGGATGCCCGTAACCATTTCGAATTTCTCCGTCACTGACAAAACCTCCGCCAACGCCTGTTCCCACAGTTAAGTACAAAACAGAACGAACATCTTGACCTGCCCCATGGGTATATTCTCCTAAAGCGGCTCCATTGACGTCTGTATCAAAAGCTAGTTCTGTCCCAGGAAAAGCGTCCTTTAATGGAGAAAGTAAATCATAATTCTCCCATCCTGCTTTAGGCGTTGTTGTTATATAACCGTAGTAATCAGATGTTTTATCCACTTCAATCGGTCCGAAAGAGGCTATCCCTATAGCTTCTAAAGGTTCGTGCTTTTTAAAATAAGCGATAACTTCTGCCATCGTTTCTTTTGGTTGACGAGTTGGAATCACAATACGATCACGAAGATCTGTAGCCTTTTCACCTACAGCACAGACAAATTTTGTTCCTCCCGCTTCAATTGCTCCTATCATAAAATCCCTTCTTTCATTTATTCATTTCTTGTTATGAATTCCTTCAAATTTAGCCTTTATCTCTTTCATCTAACAGTGAAATGAGCTCGAAAGCCTTGTTCACATCATTACATGATAAAGAACTCCACTGATCTTTTCAAATAGATAGGCCGGGATATAAGCTCCCGGCCTATTGAATCATCATTATTCACTACAAACTAGAATGAGATGAATCTATCGACTCTCTTCCTTCTTCACTCTAGTAAACTGCAAGAGCTCCGAATGGATCCCATGGTTCTAATTCAACTAAAGGTTGTTCTAAAGCTTTCAACCATTCTGCTGGAACATAGGATTTATCCACCATGATTTGGTAGTTAAATTCATCAAACCAAGCATCAGACATGGAGAAGATCCCCTTGTCACCAGGTTCATCACCCCAGCTATTTTCAACTTTCCATTTAATTGGTTTACCATTTTCATCCAGGTCAACCCCAACGAATACCATGGCATGAGTCAACAAACTTTCACCATAGTCTAGACGTTCCGCCTTATTCAAGTTAAATGGTTCGCCTATAGCTGCTTCATAGTCAAATAGGTCTTTATCCATTACCCCAATTTGACGGTTAGAAATTTGACCAACATCACAACCAAACCATACAGGTTCACCTGCTTTAATAGAATTGATAGCAGCTTCTTTCAAAACTTCAATTGGCACATTGATATAATGAATTGGTTCTGCTTCATGAACAGTCCCTAAATATTTAACTGTATAAGCGCGACCATAAGGCTTGTCCGCTGTAGGAGCGTTAATCAAAGAAATACGTTGATCAAGATCCCATCCAACATATTTAGCGAAGAATTCTTGTGGTGTAATGTCTTTAATCGTGTGATGTTTTTTATCTTTGTCACGATAGCTATAAGAGAAACGAGTAGGCACTTGACCTAACGCTTCAGTTAACATCGTGTAAATTACACTCAAACGTTCTTCCTTAAATGTCCGCAATTCGTCTTCAGAAGCACCTTCAGCATGCTTGTTTCTGATATCCTTAGCGATTTCACGAACCTTCTTTGTCAGTAAGCTATCTAAAACAGCTGTATTAGAAGAATGATAAGTTTCTGGCATCACTTTTTTAGGTACTACACCATATTTCTTCAAAATGCCAGAGAACATATCCCATTGTCCACCATCTTGAAGAGGATCCTTCAATAAGTGCATCACAAGGCGAGATGTTAAATCTTCATCAACAGTCTTGATAATGCTTTCCAAGAAATAGTTTGCTTTTTCTAATTTATCCCAAAATAGAGTGTAGTTTTGAGAAAATTCGAAGCTTTCTAGATTGAGTTCCTTCATGGTATCTACACGTGCAGTATTCAAGGCAGCAAACATCCAGCAACGGCCAGAACGTTTTTGGTTAGTAATTTCACCACGTTTCGTTTCATCTGAAAAGACGAAATCATGACGGCGAAGAACCGAATTGTCCTCAATACTGTCTAAGTATCCCTGTTTGGCAATAGCATGGCTCAAAATTTTAGGGCCAGTGCTTTGGTCATAATCTGCTTGGTATTTTTTGAGCAATTCTGTCGTAATTTCTGACATAGTAACTCACCTTTCTCTTTAAATTTTGTTGCCTGAAGATTGTTGACACTGATCACAAAGTCCATATACCTCAAACCGGTGACCAGTGATTGAGTACCCATCTAGCTCTTGTTCAATAGTATCCATCGGGCAAAATGGTATAGCTTTTGTCCGTCCACATTTCTTACAAATGAAATGATGGTGATGATGGCCAATATGGGAACATGCAAAGCGGAAATATTTTTCTCCATTAAGATCAGTCATTTCTAAAACATTCAACTCAGCCAGCGTATAAATATTCCGATAAATTGTATCAAAACTTAATTGTGGGAACCTTTGAACCATCCGCTCTTGAACTTCTCTTGCTGTCAGATAGCGATCTTCTTCGGCAAATAATTCAATTATTTCTCGACGCTTATCCGTCATTTTATATCCATTTTTCTTCATTATCCGAACAACTTGTTGCGTTTCTTCAAGAGTCACGATATTCTCCTTTCGTTCTCTCACCTGATGCGGTAAACTTGTTATATACCAATCGAAATGAGGAGAGACAATTGATTTCAGCTACCATTATAGCACTTACTGACACTGCTGGCGACGTTATGGATGCAATTTTATTAGAAGCAATGAAAATATATCTCAGTAACGCTGTCGATATAATCCCTTTTCAATTCATTTCTTCCAAGGAAAAAATAAAAGCTATTATGAATCGTTATTCGAACATACCCGATAACGAAAAAATATATGTTCATGCTTTCATGAATAAGGAACTAAGAGACTACATCCGAAAAAAACCTGTTCCACAACACGATGTCATCGGCCCCTTGCTTGATGTTATCGAAGAAACCACTCAAGCTCAACAAGATGAGCCAATCACTCGCCACCAATTGAATGACGCCTACTTTGATCGAATAGAAGCCATCGAATTCACCGTCAACAATGACGATGGTAAAAATCCTTCTGGCTTAGTCGATGCTGATATCGTCTTACTTGGCGTTTCCAGAACGGGCAAAACACCACTCAGCATGATTCTTGCTAACCGTAATGTTCGTGTCGCCAATTTACCCATCATGCCAGAAGCTGACGTTCCTTACGAACTATATCATGTAGACCATGATAAGATTATTGGCTTAATGACCACTCCAAACGTTCTAAAAAATTACCGAACTGAACGTATGAAAAGCTACGGTTTAGATGAAACTTCTTATTACGCCTCTCCAGAACGTATTAATGAAGAATTGGATTACGCAAAGGATCTCTATAATAAGCTAGATTGTAATCTCGTGATCAATACCAGCGAACGGAGTATAGAGGAATCCGCTGCTATCATCCTCGCCTATATGGAAGAAAACAAGCTACTTAACAAAGCCTCTAGCTAGGACTTGTTACCGCTATCTATTATATAACAAAAAGCCTCGTAAAACTCTTACGAGGCCTTTTTCTAATTATAAACTTATTTTCGAAGCTTAAGCGCTAACTCATCCAATTGAAGAGTCGAAACTTCGCTTGGTGCATCCGTTAAGACATCTACAGCCTGGCTGTTCTTAGAAAAGGCGATGACCTCACGAATATTAGACTCCCCAGCTAAGATCATCACGAAACGATCTAATCCAAGAGCCAAGCCCCCATGAGGAGGGAAGCCATAATCCATAGCTTGAACAAAGAAACCGAACTGTTCCTCAATTTGTTCTTGACTCAAACCGATCACCTTAAACATAGCTTCTTGCATTTTTGGATCAAATATCCGCAAGGAACCTCCACCGATTTCATAGCCATTCAACACAATATCGTAAGCAATGGCACGTGCTTTTTCAGGAGAGTCGATCAAGGCTTGTGGATCTGGGTTGGCTGGTCGAGTGAATGGGTGGTGCATAGCATCAAAACGTTGCTCGTCTTCATTCCATTCATATAAAGGCCAATCTACAACCCATAAGAAATTCAATTGGCTTTCATCTAACAAGCCATGTTTGTGTCCTAGATGTAAACGAAGTTCGCCTAAAGCTTGAGCCACAACAGAAGGCTTATCTGCTACAAAGAAGAGAATATCTCCTACTTCTGCATCTAATCGTTTACGCAAGTCTCCTTCTTTTTCTGTTAAGAATTTTGCTATAGGTCCCTTAAAGCCTTTATCTTCCACCTTCACCCAAGCTAAACCCTTAGCCCCATATTTTGCCACGTAAGTTGACAAATTATCCGCATCCTTGCGAGAGTATTCTTCTGCTTTCCCTTTTAGGTTAATAGCTTTAACTTGGCCATTTGCTTCCACAGTTGATCGAAAGACTTTAAAATCGCTATCTGCTACAATGTCGGAAACATTTATCAATTCCATTCCAAAACGAGTATCAGGTTTATCAGAACCAAAGCGATCCATAGCTTCGTCATAAGGCATCCGTTTGAATGGCGTTTTTATATCTTTCCCTAAAGCCTCTTTGACTGCAGCTTTGATCATCCCTTCAGTCAAAGTTTGAATATCTTCATCATTTAGAAAAGAAGTTTCTAAGTCTACTTGAGTAAATTCTGGCTGACGATCTCCACGTAAATCTTCATCACGGAAACAACGAGCAATTTGATAATAGCGGTCAAAGCCTGAAGCCATCAACAACTGTTTAAACAATTGAGGGGACTGAGGTAAGGCATAAAATTGCCCTTCGTGTACACGTGAAGGAACTAAATAGTCCCGTGCGCCTTCAGGAGTAGAACGTGTTAAGTATGGTGTTTCGATATCGACAAAGCCTTGATTATCTAGGTAACGGCGGATGGCGTGCGTGACTTTTGACCGTAAGAGCAAAGCATTCATTCGACTTGGACGACGTAAATCTAGATAACGGTATTTCATCCGCAAGTCATCGCTTGTTTTATGGCTATCATCGACATAGATAGCTGGCGTTTTAGCCTTAGAAAAGATGGTTAAAGAATCTACAGCAATTTCTACATCCCCAGTAGCTAAATTGGGATTGGTCAAGCCTTCCCCACGGCTTCTTACCAGACCACTTGCTTCGATAATATATTCTTGACGTAAAGAACTAGCCAATTCAAAAGCTTCCGCATTATCACTGGAATTGAAAACTAATTGAACTAAACCTGTCCGGTCACGTAAGTCAATAAAAATTAAACCGCCAAAATCACGTCTAGTTTGAACCCATCCGTCAACTGTGACTTTTTCCCCAATATGTTCTTTACGAAATTCTCCATTATATCTCGTACGTTTTGCCATTCTTGCACCTCATTCTTTAATCTTTGGATTCATTAAAATAAGCATCGATGACAGACGAATCAATCGTTAAACGATTAAAGATCCCATCAAAATCTTCTTCAACATCCTCTATAGGAAGGCTAGCTTCTTTCCCTGTTTTTAAAGCCTTTATGGATATAGTAGATTCTGCGATTTCATTTTCACCAATCGTCACAACAAGTTTCGCTTGATCTTTTTGGGCTTGTTTGAATTGCTTCTTCACAGCACGGCCACGATAATCTTGATCCACAACATAACCCATAGATCGTAAATCATTGACCAACTTGAAGCCATAATCACTTGCATCTTCTCCAATTGTCACCACATAGACATCCAATTCATTTTCTCTTAAAGAATCATTGGCTTCTTCTAATTGCATCAACAAAGCTAATCGTTCCATGCCACAAGCAAATCCAACACCGGCTGTTTCAGGTCCACCAAGTGAGGAAACTAAGCCATCATAACGTCCTCCAGCACAAATAGTGGTATTAGCTCCAAATTTTTCTGATTCCGTCATGATTTCAAAGACAGTATCTTGATAGTAATCCAGTCCACGAACCAAACGTTCATCTACGACATAAGCAATTTTTAAAAGATCCAAGTGACGCAAAACTTCTTCAAAGTAATGCTTAGATTCTTTAGAGAGATATTCAGATAATTTTGGTGCGTCTTGTGTTAACTCTTGGTCTCCCTTATCTTTACTATCTAAAACACGAAGAGGATTGTCTTTGTAACGACGTTTAGAGTCAGCCGACAATTGTTCTTCCAAAGGTTCAAGATAGGCTACCAAAGCGTTCCGATAGGCTGCACGTTCTTCAGGTAAGCCAAGTGAGTTAATGGCAATTTTAAGTTGACCTAGACCAAGTGTATTAAAGATTTCGCAAGCCATTGCAATAACTTCCGCATCGATTCTAGGATCTTTTTCAGCGAAAACCTCCGCTCCAAATTGATGAAATTGCCGCATCCGTCCTGCTTGTGGCCTTTCATAACGGAACATTGGGCCAATATATGTTGCTTTAAATGGATGAGGATATTCTGGACCAAACCATTTATTTTCAATATAAGCTCTAACGACGGAAGCTGTTCCTTCAGGACGCAAGGCAATATGTCTATCTCCCTTATCCTTAAAATCATACATTTCTTTCGTCACAATATCAGTTCCATTCCCTACTCCACGACTAAACAAGTCATAGGATTCAAAAATAGGGGTCCTTACTTCTTGGAAACGGTAACTTTCACTGACTTCACGTACAACTTCTTCAATAGCTGTCATATAAGCCATTTCTTGGCCAAACCAATCTGCCGTTCCTTTTGGTCGTTGGATCATGAATTCTCCTCCTTATTTGTATATACATTCGTTAAACGGATAAAATTCCTAAAAAAATAGCCCCCTAGCTTAAGAGCTAAAGGACGAGCAATGCACGTGGTACCACCTTATATTCGAAGACTAACTTCCTCTGCCGATAACGGTGGCTCCGAATAGCTAGGCTATTTGATATGGCGAGTGTCATTGTAGTCCTGGTCTGGTTAGCTTTCACCTACCGCTAACTCTCTTCTGTCTCCAAAACATCAACCTGTCTCACTATCATGACGTATTCTTAGGAATGCCAAAATTATACTGTATTTACCACTTTTTGTCAATAGTGACGAGCTTTTGCTTTTGAAAAGTAAATTTACCCTAACAAACAAGCTTCCTAAATAGCCTCCTTCTTTAATGATTTACTTCTATAGGAGCGTCCCATTTTGTCAATTTTTTAAAATTACAAATTGGTAACATAATGGTAACGCAATCATGTCTAAACAGCTTATTTCTCTTTAAACATGTTATAATGATAGCGGATTATCGTAATAATTAGCATTTTTATAAAAATATTAGACAGGATGATGAAGATGTTAGAGACAATTAAGGCCTGGTTCTCTCATAAAAAAAATGCCTCTTTATCTATTTTTATGGCATTCTTGGTCGTAGTTACACTATTTGCTACACACCTTCAATGGGGAAATGGGCAACGGATGATTGAGGGAGAAGTTCCTGTCTACTCATCTAACCGTTCAGACGCCTCACCCCTTATCCCTATTCAAAAAGGTGAAGTCTACTATCCTATTCACAAAGAAGGTGATTGGGAAAAGATTCTCTCGCCCAGTCGGCAAATTGGCTTTATGCCTACAACAACACTTGCTGAACAGACAAAAGCCTCCAAAAGAGTGGCTATCGTTTCTAGTCGAACAGCTAATTTAAGAAGACAACCAGATGCCAAAAGTTATCTGCTCGCAACAGCTAAAAAGGGAAATCAATTTGTCGTCCTAGACGAAAATAAGGAATGGATAAAAGTTCGTCACGAAAAATCTATCGCCTATATCAATGCCCATTCCGTTAATGTTCGTGATGGCAAAATCGCAAAAGGAGCTAACAGCAGCTCTATTCCAATGAAAGACCGTAAAATCAAAATCACTGCAAATGAAGCAAAACTATATGCTGAAAGCCATACCAACTCGACTGTAATTGACCATGTAAAAAAAGGAAAAACTTTCCAAGTCGTAGGAGTTCTTGAGGATTTTTACGAAGTCGCCTACAATAAAGACCTATTTGCCTTCGTTAAAAAATCAGCAGCAAAGGCAAATTTCACCCCTATAGAAAGAGTTAACATTCCAAAAAGCATCAAAGATTCTACTATCGTTATTGATCCAGGACATGGCGGAGAAGATCCTGGCGCTTCATCCGATTACACTAAAAAACATGAAAAAGACTTCACTCTAAAAGTATCTAAAGCACTTGCTAAACGTTTAAAGGGCTTAGGCGCCCATGTTATATTAACTCGAGAAGATGACAGTAATTTATCTCTAAGAAATAGAGCCAAGCTGGCCAATGAAGAAACTGCTGATGTCTTCATTAGTTTACACTTTGACTCTTCAGGAGAAAACAACGAAAATTCCGGTATTACAAGCTATTATTACAACAAACATGATTTAGCCTTAAGCCAAGTGATCAACCATTCCCTAAAGAAAATTAACATTCAAAATAATGGCGATCAATTCGGAGACTTTATGGTTCTTCGAGAAAGCGACTGCCCTTCTGTTCTTCTCGAAATGGGCTACATGAATAACAAAAAAGACGTCAAACGCATTGAATCTAAGAAATACCAGCAACAGCTCGTTTATCGTATCAGCGATGGTTTAGAAAATTACTTTAAAAATCAAGGCAAAATCCCACAAAGTAAGACAAAATAAGCGGATATCATAGAAATTTATCCCAGAAAAAAAAGGAGGTTTAATACCTCCTTTTTTCTATTGACGATTTTTGCTATCGTACAAAATTGTCATCGGCCCATCATTCACAAGCTCAACTTGCATATCCGCCCCAAAACGCCCAGTTTCAACTTTATAACCAGCCTCTTCTAATTTTTTGTTGAATTGAAGATAAAGTGACTTGGCATGTTCTGGATCCCCTGCACCAAGAAAACTTGGCCGATTTCCTTTCTTAGTAGACGCTAATAAGCTAAATTGAGAAACAGACAAAATTTCGCCTTGGATAGCTTGCAAATCTAAATTTGTCTTACCTTCACTATCCTCAAATAAACGTACTTTAGCTATTTTTTTAGCACAATAGTCAATATCTTCTTCTCCATCACTTTCAGCAATACCAACTAGCAGGAGGAAACCTCTGCCAATCTGTCCTAGCAAGTCCCCATCGCTAGTTACTTTTGCTGAGCTAACACGTTGCAAAACAACTTTCATCTTTTCTTCCTTTCTTCCCATACTATGAAATAAATCTTTCTTATCTTTTACAAAGTCACTCATAGGGAATAGATTTAACGCATTTCCTCCTAAATATTTAGTAGGCGTATCCATTGATTTTCTGTGAATTCAGTTTTTACTATAAAATTTTGAGGTCAATTAATTGATAATCCGTTCCACCTCAAAAACATCTGGAATATTATTAATCTTGTCGACTATAGCATCCAATTCTTTAACATTCCCTACACGTATACTGACTTGTATTTCTGCTGTTTGGTCATCTGAAACCTTACCATTAACCCCATTCAAATTTTTCGTCTTAGAATTAATAACATTTAAGACTTCATTCAACAAGCCATTCCGATTGTAGCCACGCACGATTAAAGAGGTATTGTAGAGCGCTTTTTCTTGACTTGTATCCTCCCACTCCATGGAAATGAGTCGTTCAGTATGTTTGCCAGCTGAAATAATATTCGGGCAATCTTTACGGTGAACTGAAATTCCTCTCCCCTTAGTAATATAACCTACAATAGGATCTCCAGGAACAGGGTGACAACATCTGGATAAACGAATCAATAAATTGTCTACCCCTTCAACTATGGCTCCTCCTTGATGTTTCACCGTCATTTTTTGTTGCTCATCTGACGGTAAAGCATATTTACTTTCAGTGAGATCATTTTCCATCATCATGCGAAGATTTTCTTCATCTTGATCTTGCCGCATTTTTTCGGTCAATTTATTCACTAAACTTCCAACAGAAACATCGCCAAAGCCCACAGCTGTCAAAAGCTCTTCTTCACCATTAAAGTTAAATCTCTTACAAGCTTCTTTAATATTCGCTTTTGTTACGACCTCTTTTGGATTAAAGCCTCGTTCCTTCAATTGGAAATTAATTTGTTCGCGAGCTTTTTCAATATAGTGATCTTGCTCTTTCATTTTGAAGAAACGTTTGATCTTATTTTTGGCCTTTCTTGTCGATACAAGGTTTAGCCAGTCGAGAGAAGGGCCAGCCGAATTACTATTGGTTAAAACTTCAATAATATCCCCATTCTTCAACTGATAATTAAGTGGCATAATCTTGCCATTTACTTTAGCCCCGATCGTTTTATGTCCAACATCTGTGTGAATATGATAGGCAAAATCTAATGGGCTAGCCCCCTTAGGCAATTCATAGACATCTCCTTTTGGGGTAAACACATAAACCTTATCTTTAAAGATGTCTTCTTTAACGCCTTCGATGAAATCCTTAGCGTCATTAGCATCATTTTGCAGTTCAATCAGATCATTGAACCAATCCAACTGCTTTTGCAGGGGATCATTTTCAACTTCAACCTTTTGAGTTCTACCTTCTTTATAGGCCCAGTGTGCTGCAACCCCAAATTCTGCTACACGATGCATTTCTTCAGTCCGTATTTGAACTTCAACTGGTCGCCCATCAGGCCCTATAACTGTCGTATGAATCGACTGATACATATTAGCTTTAGGCATGGCAATATAGTCTTTAAATCGCCCCGGCATAGGCTTCCACTTGGTATGAATAACACCTAAGACGGCATAACAATCTCGAATCGTCTTTACAATCACCCGAATGGCCAAGAGATCATAAATTTCTGAAAATTCTTTTCTTTGAGATTCCATTTTACGATAAATGGAATAGATATGTTTAGGCCTTCCATAGATACTTTCTTTAATAGACAAATCTTCTGTTGCTTCTTGGATTTCTTTTATCACCTTAGCAATGTAGGCTTCCCTTTCGACTCGCTTAGAATCCATCAAGTGAACAATTCGATAATACTCTTTCGGCTTGAGATAGCGTAAACAGGTATCCTCCAACTCCCACTTTATCCGACTCATCCCTAAACGATGAGCAAGTGGTGCATAAATTTCCAAGGTTTCTTTAGCGATTTTCTTTTGTTTCTCAGGGCGATGAAATTTCAGAGTACGTATATTATGAAGACGGTCGGCTAGTTTCACCATCACAACCCGTAAATCTTTTGCCATAGCTAGCAACATCTTTCTATGATTTTCAGCTAGCTGTTCTTCATCCGAACGGTACTCGATTTTCCCTAATTTCGTCACCCCGTCCACTAACTGGGCAACAGTTGGAGAAAATTGCTCACTAATATCCTCTAAGGTGTAGTCTGTATCTTCTACAACATCATGCAAGAAGCCAGTGACAACCGTATCCCGATCCAAATGCAATTTAGCTAGAATTCCTGCTACTTGAATAGGATGAATAATATAAGGATCTCCTGATTTTCGCATTTGATGGGCATGCGCCTTATTCGCTAGTTCATAACTTCTCTTAACGGTCTCTAAACTCTTTTCTGTCATATAAGCTTCACAAAGCTTAAAGACATCTTCATAGGTTAAATCTTTTTCGACAGCCATGACCATCCTCCTTCCACTAAAACTGACAGGCCACTAAGAAAATACAAGGGGGCTGTCTCACATCTTAAAATTCTAGGCCCCAAGGCAATCCCTTTCCCACCAGCTCCAATAATGAACTCCCTTTCTTTAGGGGATATACCACCTTCTGGGCCAAATATGGCAAGTATTGGTGTTTGACTCCTCGCTAGATCAGTGAGGTCAAAAGCCTTGGTGTTTTTTTTAGCAAGTTCTTCATCGGCTAAATAAAGCAAATGATCTGCTAAACATAAATCCCCTATATTTTTAACAAAGTTCACTTTAGGAACATGGGTTCTTTGACTTTGTTGCGCTGCTTGACGAGCAATCGTCTGAAGCCTATCTAACTTTTTACTAACTTTTTTATCAACCCATTGTGTCACTGATCTTTCCATGGCTAAAAAACTAATCTCATAAGCCCCTAGTTCCGTTGCTTTTTGAACAATAAAGTCAGCCTTATCCTTCTTGGGCAGGCCACACACAATATGCACATGAACTGGTAGCTCTACCTGCAAATTTTCCTTAGACTGGATCTCTAGAAAAATTTCCCCATCTCGATAGCTAATCTCCGCCAAAAAGGCTTCTTCATTTTGATCAAGCAAACGAATGATCTGACCTTGATCGACTCTCATCACATCCCGTAAATGGTGTCTAATGTTTTCAGGACAAGGCAAAATTTGCTTAAGAGTGACTACTTCATCGATAAAGTAATGTTGCATTAATCCTCCTCCTTTGCCATGACCACACAAGTCCAATCTTTTTCTTTTAAGACTTGTAAAACTTTTAGACCTTCCTCTTCAAAAGGCTTACAAACCCTTTCCATTTGGCTACTTAAAAAGCCTGAAAGAATCAAATGGCCATCATCCTTTAAGGCATTAGGCACATCCTTGGCCATCTCCTCTAATACTCCAGCTAAAATATTAGCTACAATGAGGTCTGCTTTCCCTGTATATGCATCCAACAAATTCCCCGTAGCAACTTTTAAACGATCTGCATGAGCATTAAAACGTGCATTTTCTAAGACGATTTTCTCGCAATTTGGATCGATATCATAACTATAAACTTGACTAGCTCCTAATTCCCCAGCAGCTATACTTAAAATACCTGATCCGCAACCGACATCCACCACTTCATATCCTGGTCGAACAAATTGCTCTAGGGCAAGTAAGCACATTTTCGTTGTCGGATGACTCCCTGTTCCAAAAGCTAAGCCGGGATCTAAAAGTATTTTTACTGGCAGATTTAATTCTTCCCTATTTTCTTCCCAAACAGGGACAATAGCCATAAACCTAGTTAAGTGAATAGGCTTATAATAAGCCTTCCACCCCTCTTGCCAATCCTTGCTTTCTAATTTCTCGCTCTTTATTTTCGGAATTAGAGATAAAAGTCCACGAGATTTGTCTTCTTCTAATCTAGCCAGGAGTTTTTTATAAAAGCCCTCTTGCCATACTTCTAAGTCTACATAAATTATCACTTCTAGACTTTCTTTATGGTTAAGCATGTCTTCATCCAGTAATTCCCACTTTGGCAAGTCTTCTTTTAGCTTTTCGATATCCTCATGGTCATGGATTTCCAAAGAGGTGAACCCTAATTGCATTAAACTTGCTTCTAAAACAGCCAAATCCTCTTTTTCGGGATAAAAGCTAACTTTTATATACCTTTCTTCCATAGTTTCTCCCCTTTTTCTCCTCTATCCTTTTTAAAAATCTTTGTTGTATAGCTCATATTTTAGAAGATCTCACTCCTAGTTTGTCTTCTAAAAAAGACTGGCAGAGAAAACATCAGCTCTTGCCATAAATGAGCAAGTCTAGTCTATTGATCCCACTGCCTCACTAATCAGCTCATCCGATTGCTTAATTGCACTCATTGTATCAAAAAAAGCAGAGAATTTCGATAAGCTAGCCCTTTCTTATTTCAAGTCGATTCCAATTTTATATGGCAAAAGTCTCTTTTTGTCTTATCTTTGTTTATCTATTCTATAAATCCTATTAGCTTATCCCTCTACAATAAGCTTCAAGAGTCAATAGGCTCTACAATAGGCAAAGAGGATTGAGCAATTTTCGCTCAAAAGTCCGTGTTTTTTTTCGAAAAATTCCTTAAAATATTTGTAAGTTTGCTAACAATTTAGTATGATGGATAAAGAGTTTTGTACTCGTCTTGATCTGGCTTTAAAGCTCATCGAAGAAATACATTGAAGAGGTGGAAAACATGGCAGATATTCAATTGACCCCTAAAGACATCCTTGATAAAGAATTTAAAAAATCATTTCGTGGCTTCGATATGGAAGAGGTAGACGCTTTTCTAGATATTATTATGAAAGACTACGCCACTTTTAAAAACCAAGTCAACTATTTAGAAAGCGAAAATGCTCGCTTAAAAGCAAAAATTGATGAACTATCTCAACAAAGCCAATCAAGGCCAAACCCAATAACTGCTACAGGTCCAACCCCAGCAGTAACAAACTTTGATATTCTCAAGCGTTTGTCTAATTTAGAAAAGCGCGTTTTCGATGATCGTTTACAAGATTAATGAATCTCCCCTAAAGGCTTGCTCTCACTCTTCAAACCCTTGAGCAAGTCGATTGATTCTTGCACTTATTCTGTATTTATAGATTTCGGGTAATTGCGCTTATTAAGTTAAGTGAGGAAAGTCCATGCTCGCACTAGCTGAGATGCTAGTAGTGATCGTGCTTAGCGAAACAATAAGCTAAGGCAATACATATTGACGGCGGACAAACAGGCTAAGGGAAACTATGCCTCAGTAATCCTGAAAAGTGCCACAGTGACGAAGTGCCAGGGAAACCTCGGCAGTGGAACGCGGTAAACCCCTCGAGCGAGCAACCCAAACATTATTGGTAGGGGCACTCTTCTAACGGAATTGAACGTGTGGAGGAGCCGGGAAACCGGAGACAGATAATTACCCCTAGTAGAGAAGTTCCTGCAGCTCTATTAGGACAGAACATGGCTTACAGAAATCTATAAGCAGGTTTTTTTAAGGAGTACATATGACTAGTAAACAATCTATCCAATTTCTTGCCACAGTTGCAAGTGGCATTGAATCTCTTGTCAAAAAAGAAGTCAGTCAAAGAGGCTACGATGTTCAGGTGGATAATGGTAAGGTTTTCTTCAAAGGAAATCTATCTACTATACCAGAAATGAACTTGTGGCTTCGTTTTGCTGACCGCTTGAAAATAGTTATGGGGGAATTTACTACCAGCAGCTTTGAGGAGTTATTCGAAGCTTGCTATGCCCTTGAATGGGAAAAATGGCTTCCAGTAGATGCTAATTTCCCTGTTTCAGGCAAGTCCATCCAATCTAAACTATATAGCGTTCCAGACTGTCAAGCGATCGTCAAAAAAGCTATCGTCAAACGTCTGCAAGATGTTTATCATAGACGTGGATTTTTACCTGAATCTGGCGCTCTTTATCCTATAGAAGTAGCTATTCGAAAAGATAAAGTCCAGCTTACTATAGATACTTCAGGCTCTAGCCTTTTCAAACGTGGCTACCGTATAGCTAAGGGGGATGCCCCTTTGAAGGAAAATATGGCTGCTGCTCTTGTGGGCTTTACTAATTGGCATAAAGATAAACCTTTCGCGGATCCTTTTTGTGGTTCTGGGACTATCCCTATTGAAGCAGCCTTAATGGGACTCAATATCGCTCCAGGTCTAAACCGTAGCTTTAACAGCCAAGACTGGCTTTTCCTTCCAAAAGATCTTTGGGATAAAGAAATTGAAGATGCTGAAAATTCGATCGATTATGATAGTGAACTCTTAATCGAAGCTTCTGATATTGATCACCGCATGATTGAAGTAGCCAAAGCTAATGCAGAAGAAGCTGGTGTGGCAGATCATATTCATTTCAAGCAATGCCAAATTAAAGATTTTACCAGCAAAGAAAAAAATGGTATATTGGTCACTAACCCGCCATACGGTGGTCGTTTATTAGACGAGGAAAAGGTGCACCTCATCTATCAAGATATGGGGCAGGCCTTAAAACCTCTTGATACTTGGAGTAAATACATCCTTACTTCTGATCTTTCTTTTGAAACTTATTACGGGCAAAAAGCTACTAAACGTCGAAAACTATATAATGGGGCTATTCGCACTGACCTCTTCCAATACTGGGCCAAGCGTAAAAATTAATCGGCCTCTTAGGAGGAAAGTTCTATGCAAGAATCTGCCTTTGATCTATGGTTCGATCACCTTTTTCAATTACGTCACCAATTGAAGCCTTACTCTGTCTTGGAGTCAAGGCTTCTTTTTCATGCAATCTGTTTCGCTACTCCCCTTACTGACCCTAAGCAGGCTAAACAATATGCCCTGACTATTGACCGCTACTGCCATCAGCCTATTTCAAAAGTAATGTCCCAAGTTGAAATCCCTTGTCCTAGTTCTTTTTTAGCTCAGCCATTATCACCGTCAAATTTACCCCCAATTTACTTTGCAACTAGTCCAATTACTTTCCCTGAAATATCTATCTGTTATCATGTCATCCGAATCGTTAAACCACTTGAGTGGGATGAAGAGGAAATTCGCCGTTCCATCACCGCATCTATCCCTCACCCAATCAACTGGCTTTCTTTCCCTCAAACAGATACAAAAGGATTCCTACCTAGAGGATTTACTCCCACTCAATACATCTATCTTTTACTCCACCATTTTTACTTTCCTTATCTCTTAAGCCTTAGAAAAGCTATCTATTTTGAAGAATGTCTAGCTTGTCTGCATGACAAAAATGAAGAAAAAAGAATCCATTGGGCAAACAAAATTGCCTCTAAGCTCTTCAAATTACTCGCCTATGATGATGATTTTTTACTGGCCCTAACCTCCAATAGAATAGATGATGCCGATACTATTCTTTTTTCTACGTTAGACCGCTATGCCAGCTTATGGGATTGCTCTTTATTAAAAGACCGTCATAGGAAACGCCAGGAACGTTATAAAAAATCTCTTCAAACTCCACATGTTTTCCCTAGCGATAAATAGGCTAGAAAAGTTCCTCTCAAGCCAAAACATCTTAGGCTAATAGTCCATTATAGAACTGCCCCTTAAGGTCAGATTGTTGATCCAACTTTAGGGGGCAGTTCATTGTCTTTGTATTTAAAATATTTTAGCAATCCATCTTCACTCACTGTGACATAAGCAACAAGTGTATCTTAAGCTACTTTAAACGTCGTAACCGAGCTTTAGCTAATTGATCTGCCTTGGCATTTTGCTTTTCTGGAATCCACTGAACAAATACTGCAGGAAATTCTGCCATCTCTTTTTTGATAGCTTCTGTAATCTCAGTAAACATAGACTTGTCTTTAATAAAACCTACTAAAGCTTTCTCAACAATTTGACTATCTGTGTAGAGAAATAGCCGTTCCTCCTGACCGTAAAGCGATCGAATTTCCCTTAAAGCCCACAAAACGGCCTCAAATTCTGCTTGGTGATTATTCAATCCCCTTTCTCCTTCTTTACTTTGGTCCAATTGGCCTCCCTTCCCATCCACTACATGAAAAGCTAAAGCCACTAACCCCCTAGCATTAACAGCTGCATCAGTATATATTTTAAGCATAAGTTCTCCTCCAGTTCTCAACCCACTCAGGAAGGAAATCCATTGGGCTTTTCCCGAAGTTTTCTTCCAAATAAGGATAGTAAGAAATCACCAGCATTTTGTAAGAATCTAAACACATGGCAGAGAAAACTGGGTCTCTATCCGTTAATCTTTCTAAGCATTCTATCCATTTAGTCCAATAAGGTGTCTTTAATAGAGGAACTAAATCTTTTAAACATATCTGCCTTAGTTCTCCATGATAAAAGAAAGGAATAAGACGAGAGGAATTCTCGATTTCTCCTAAAAAGCTCAGATAATCTGCCCTCTCTCCATCATTCAACCGTCTTTCCAATAACATAGACTCAGCTACTTCTTTTTTATAAGGCTCTTTATCATCTAATTCTATCCATAGTTCATTCAAACGATAACGATCTGTCGGATTAAACCTAGCTATACAAGCCTGCATTTCCTCTTTGATAGACTCTCTCATTAATTTCCTCCACTCAAACAAAAAAGCTGGGAAATCCCAGCTTTCTGTCTTTCCTCTTCCATACTCAAGTAACTAATTATTACCAGGCAAATCTGTTATGGGGTAAATTTTCCCATCATGTACCTTAACGAATTTCAAAATATCCTTAAAGTTCACAATAGTCTTATCTTCGCATATATCCTGAAGAATAACATCAGATAAAGACCAATAAATATGTACAACTGCAGAGTTATTCAACAATTTTTCAATAACACCTACCATTGGATGTCCTCTAAAGGTAAATTGAATCTCGTCCCCTAAATCTGGGCGAATTCTATCTCTAACCTCTTCAATAACATCGACTGCTTCGTCATAAGGAACGGATAACAAATGAGCAATCCGTGATTTACTTGTTCCCTTACGCAATTCCGTTTCAACCATTCCTTGGACTTCATCCGTCAACACTGTCTCCATAAAAAAGCCCCTCTCTATATGTGACAACGGGTCAACTTTATTATAACACAGTTCAGAATTCCTTTCCAGAAAGCCCTTTCCTTGGTATGTGTCAACTCATTGTCGGTAATTTTCAAGAAGCGACTTTTTCCCCTAGGTTGAGGACAGAAATCCGATCAATACGCTCACTTCTTTCTGACCCCTCCCTATGAAAGAGGCGTGCTTAGCTAGGTAATTGTTTAACTAAAGGTCACATCGGACTAGAACTTGACCCATTATTTGCTATCCTTCCAAAGTGAACTCCAATTGATGACCGTATCTGCTTACTTTTATGAAGTGCTTTTGCTGCACTCATATTCACGAGAGAATCCACCGGACATTCTGTATAATTCCGAGTCAAATATAAATGCAAGCGCCCAGAGTGAACACTTGTAATTATGGTGATCATACAACTAACGCCCTGCTTAGTACATGAGTGTATTTGGTAAACTAAAAATCAGCCAAGTGGCAATTAAAAATCCAGCCGCTTGACCAACA
>NZ_QXPZ01000053.1 GCF_003664595.1 Atopobacter sp. AH10 | reverse complement strand
AGCCACAGCTCTCCCTTTGTGAAAAATTTAGGGGGTGGCTAACTTGTACTTGAAATTTACGTTTTCAAAATTTATTAAGACTAGTCAATATTATTGCGTCTAATAGTGAAATTCAAGTCTTTATAGGAACTCATTCAAACATGATTGCATCAAGATTAGGAGTGGATAACTTAATTTTTATTGATAATGGTCAATTATCAAAGCTCATTGATTTGAAAGATGATACAATTCGTTATTTTAAAAAATCTACAAACCAAAATTTATTAAATTATATCTTGGCCAAAAAAGTAATTCTTGTAGAAGGAAATGCAGAGTTTATTTTAATGGAAAATTTTTTTCAAATTGTAAAAAAGAAGAAACCAGAGGATATGGGGGTTTCTATTATTTCAGTAGGAGGATTGAGCTTTGAAAGATATCTCGAATTTACTCGATATTTAACGCATAAAAAGGTAGCTGTGTTAACAGACAATGATAATGATTATGAGAATAAAATTGATTCTAAGTATGCTTCTTATAGTAATTGTCAAAATATACAGATTTTTTCAGATCAAAATAATGATAATCATACTTTTGAAATCTGTCTTTTTAATTCAAATAAAAATCTTTTTAATTCTTGGAATTTTGCTAAGACCAAAAACTTGCAAAAATTTATGCTAAACAATAAAGCTGAATTTGCTTTAAGATTACTCGAAAAATTAGAAAATGATGAAGAATCCAGAGAGTTTAAAATTCCTGAATATATTAGGCAGGTGATCGAATGGATAACAAAAAACTAATTCATGCTGTTGCTGGAAGTGGCAAAACAACTACCATTTTAAATCTCTTAGATCCAAAACAACAGAATCTTATTATCACATATACTGAAAATAATCAAAATAATTTGAGATCTAAAATTATAGATAAATTTGGTTATTTTCCTGATCATACTTTTATTTTTGGTGTATTCAAATTCTTGTATGATTTTTGTTTAGTTCCTTATTTGGGATGCAAGCCTAAAGGAATCAACTTCAATTATATAAAGAAAAACAATTATGATAATAATTCTGTAGACGACGTGGGCAGAATCGTTTCGAATCAATTATCTAGATCATTGTTACAAGGTAATTTGATATGTAATAACAAAACTTATCCCATTGATAAATCATACTTAGAAAGGATGGATAAATTTTTTGATAATATATTTATCGATGAGTGCCAAGATTTTGAATCAGATGATTTTGATTGGATGTTAACCTTAAGTCAACTTAAAGCTAAAGTCCTGTTAGTGGGTGATTTTTACCAAAAGAATTTAAAAACCTCTATAAGAGGTAAAAAAGGTACAGGGATTCACTCAAACTTTAGTAATTGGAAAGCAGCTTTCATTAAAGCCGGATTTACTGTTGACCAGGATAGCTTATCAAAAAGTTATCGTTGTCCTGAAGCTATCTGCAGTTTCATAAGAGATAAGTTAAATATAAATATCTTTTCTCATGAACAAATTTCTGAGCCGAATAATATAGAAATTAAACTTATTGAATCTCCTGATGAGATTAAAGATGTAATTATGGATGATAGTATAATCAAACTTTTTTATCAATCATCAAACAAATATGATTGTAAAGCTTTAAATTGGGGTGCTAGTAAGGGATTAGAATTTAGTAAGGTATGTGTTGTTTTAAATAAAACAACATTTGAATTGTTTTCTAAAGATAAATTAAATGATATGAAACCATTAACTAAGAGTAAATTTTACGTTGCTTGTACAAGAACGCAGGGAAGTCTTTATTTTGTGAATGAAGCTAGTTTAAACATGTATAAATTATGAATTTTCTCATATATAAATTTCATTTGCTATGTATATTATGGATATATCGCTTGGATACATCGCTCTTAAAGAGCCACTTCGTCGCCCTTAATTGAGCCGCCTAAATCGGATAAAACTGAGCCACCTAAATCGGCCGTGCTGAACCACTTCATGTGGTTCTTTTTTATTATCTACATGGTATAAATAAGGCGTGAGAATTACTCACAATATATTTAGGAGCTGGCATATTTGCCAAACTATATCGAAATGATTCGCCTACATGAAGCTAGGTGAGTATTACAAGCGTTTTTGAGCCATTTCCACGAGATTTGAGCCACTGTTACACAGGAACTGAGCCACCGTTCCACAGAAACTGAGCCATCATTCCACAAGAATTGAGCCATCTTTTTTTATAAAATTTATTTGTAGGATTTGTTCACCTACAGAAATTTTATAGAAAGAGGTGGTTTGTTTTATGGAAACATATGGAAACATATGGAAACATATAAACAAATTCTTCGTTATGAACTAGCAGGTATTTCTTAACTAGAAACATTATTTAGCTATGAAGTTTGATATAATTTGAGTAATAATGAGGCTATGCTATAGTGAATACAATGAATTCATATTTTATTTTAGCAAGTCGATCAGTCTTATTTAGAAGTGAATAACAACGAAAGGATTATATTCAAATGTGTGATTTTCTAAATAATATAAATTGGTCAGATGTTCTCGAATGGGGCTTAACGATAATTCCAATTTTAATTTCTTTACTGACCTTATGGCAAACCCATAAGAATATCAAATTAACAAGAAAAAACATCAAGTCTATGAGTCGACCCTATGTTTCAATCTATGTGGACTTCATTGATACGTTACTATTTGAAAAATATATCGTCATAAAGAACTTTGGAAAGTCATTTGCAGTAATCAATGATATTCAATTTGACAAGCCGCTTGACGAGGTTAACTCTGATGCATTTAGTTCATTAATTGGAGCAAGTATAGTTCCAGGGCAGAAATTCTCCTCGGTTATTTCAGACGATTTTAATGATACAGTGACTGCTACTCTAAAGTATATGGATTCTGAAGGTGTCGAATACAAAGAGAAGTATGTATTAAAATTTGATCTGACTTCTAATCTAGCTTGGAGTCAAAATAGATTATCAACAGATAGCAGCGAAGCTACTGCATTGAAACAAGGGCTTCATGCTTTGATGAAGAGGCTGTAATGTATTTTTATTATAAAATACACTCATATCTCAGAATGATTTTAATACTTTGAAAGTTATTGCTTAACGCAAGTGTTATAAATATCTTTACATTCCATCATAGTATATTGGAGGTGCTTTTATGATAAATCAATTAGAAAAGCAATATTTTGTTGATCTTTTTATTAGAGAGGGATACGTTTTAAATTTTTCTACTAGAAGCTTTAATAATTTTACTACAAATAGTGTAGGTGTGCCTTTATGCGAAGCATATGGCTTATCAAAAGGTAAATCATTGATTGCTTTTATTAATGAGAAAGATAACGATGTAGTTGTTAAATTATTAGGTGATCTACTTGAAGATTATTCTGTCAGATTTAGATCAGAAATAATAGCAAATGTAAAAAACTTAAAGGGCATTTCCTATTCAGTTCTTTTTCAAAAATGTCAAGAAATTATTAGAAGGGAGAAACAACTTTTAAGTAGTTATTCTCAAGAATCAGAAAGTTTAAAAATCAGATTCTCTAGTGAATATATGTGTTTGGCAATTAAAAAATCAACCACTTTGGCAATTAAAATCCAACCAGCGTGGCAATTAA
>NZ_QXPZ01000052.1 GCF_003664595.1 Atopobacter sp. AH10 | reverse complement strand
ATTTTCCCGGATGAAGGTAACTCTTATCCGAAAGAATCGGTCATTTTTGTGCTTTATATGGCATAGACAGACTACAGTCTGTCTCTTTCACCAACATCAAAAAGTATAGAGCCTATTTTTTACAAGAGAAGCGAAATGGACTAAGGGTTCGTCAGGATGTAAGTGGGTATAATTGAGGTATATCCAAAAAACTAAGATTTGGTAAGCTAAAGGCAGCAAATCATAGACCTTTTCCCTTAAGAGGCTATCACAGCTAAGTTCCTTCTTGATGGGTAAATGTGTTACTGGCTACTACTTTTGATCTGAAAATGTTCTACTGGCTACTACTTTTGATGGGTAAATGTTTTATTGGCTGCTATTAGAATCTTCTTTATTTTTTAAGGGGAGGTTTTTAGGGGAATCTTCTTTGACCAAGACTTCTTTACTTTTTCGGTAAGAATGCCATTCGTAGCTGACTCGGTAAACTTTTTCCTGATTTTGAACGGTAAGTTTCCCAGGAAGTTGAGATAGGGCTTTTGATAAATGATCAGGCGATTTTTGAACCAGGTGAAAGGCAATTTCTGACTGGTAGAAAAAGATCAGGCCTTGATATCTTTCCATTTTAACTTGATGCAATTGTAAACTTGTATATAAAAGGATGGAAAATAAGCTGAATAGAAGGAGACTAAAGGGTAAAATAAAGCCTTTTTTTAGCCAAGGGCAGCTGTAATATCCTTGCTTTCTTACACTAAAAGGGAGCCATCTTGTTTGCTTTAGTTTATGTTTTTTAGTAAGTCGGGAAGAGCCAATATCTATTTTTCTTCTTCCCCTTGTCCAATTCCAGCTGAACAATTGGTTTCTCCCCTTTCTGGATATAAGAGAATCTTAAGCGATCGATATTGTTCAATAAGACAACGTGCCCGCCTCTTGTAGAACGTCTTCTTATCATCAGTCCATCCTTACCAGAATATTTCTCGTAAAGATAAGATTTGCCTAAACCATTGCGAGGAGTTAAATAAATATCAACAGGAGAGAGCTCTTCTAGTTTATAATTAGTCATCTCATATTGGATGCGATTGACTAACCAGTGTTGGTCGAATAGCGGATCTCTAGATTGACTTTCTAGTACGCTGGGAATGTTTCGGATTAAGAGCAGGAGGACTAAGAGGGTTAGACTGTTGATGAAAAGAGCCAGTAATGATTCAAGCAGAGTGAATGCTTTCTTTCGAAGAGATTTTAGTTGAAGTAGGGGACTTGTAGTGGTGATGAGGTCAATGGATAAGCTAGGGGAAAGGCTTTTTACCCTGTTAAGAATAGATGGAAAAGCAAAGAAATGGCGTGTTTTAGATAAACTTATTTTGGAGAATCTAAGCTTAAAAAGTATCGGGCTCTTCAATTTTTTCCTCCTCATATTCTGGGGCACATTGCTTTTCATATACTTTTCGCCAATAGCTTACTTTTTCAGAAAGTTCTTGTTCTTGATGATAGCACTGCCAGATAACGGCGTAAAAACTTGTAAGGAGAAGGAGGACGATGAAGAAATTAAGATGTGCCTCCAGTAGCAAACTGCCCTTATTTTTAATGTGATTCAAGTGGAATTTCGTCACGGAAAAACCTCCCAGCTCCTAATTGAAAGCGATAGCGAATTTTAGTCTTAGGTCCTAAAATATATAAAGTAAAAAAATCAGTTGATTCTCCTTTTTCGTTAAAAAAAATAGATTTGCACCCTTTGACATAGTAGGGTTCAGGTAGGGTAACGGGGGGGATTTTTCTGAAAGATGAATTTTGACTTTTAAATGAAATCGCCCTTGCTTTTGATCCGAAGAAAGAGACGTATGTATAACGGTGAAAGATAAAAGATTCTTGTTGTAATAAGGAAATTTGACTTTCCATCTGTTTTAAGGCACTTTCTAATTGGATGCGTTGAAAGATTTCTTTAGGAGATTTTAAATTGATGCATAAGAGCGAACAAGTGATGAATAAGACAAGCAGGGCTTCAATGAGGGTGAAGCCCGCTTGCTTGATAGAAGATTTGCGTATCATTATTGGATACCTTTTTCTTCCATTTTTTTCTTTTGATCTTCTGTGATTAGCTTAGCCTTAAATAAAACTTCTGGTGTTACGGCATCTGTACTGGTATTTTCAAGTAAATAAACTTCTTTTTGAGTTTCAAAAACTTTAGTTAAAGCAGCATCTCCTTTTTTAGCAATTCTTGCACGCTGGGCTGATAAGTTTGGAATGAAAAGTAGCATTAAAATACCAACGACAAACATCACAATGACCATCTCTAAAAGCGTAAAGCCTCGTTTTTTTAAGGCTAAAAATCTTTTTTTCATCATTTCCTCCTTAATGATTTGAGCGTTAACTTGTGTGACAAGTAAAGTAAAAAGAGTATTTTGGCAATTCTTTTCTAGATAGCTTTAGGAAAATTGGATCGGACAAGGACGATAGGATCACCCCCTTTTTTAAAAGCGCTTTTAGGAAAGTTTTTTATGGATAAAGTTTACATGGCCTGATCCAACATGGTCAGCATAGGCATCAAAAGGATTAAATAGATGCCCATAATGAGCAGGGCGACTATTGAGAATAACAAAGGTTGGACAAACATGATTAAGCGTTTGCATTTTTGGGTGAAATCGGAAAAATACTTATCAGCTAATAGGCGTAATTTAGTGGCTCTTTGGCTTAATATATCTCCTTTTTGGATAACCAAAGCTAAGTCTTGACGCAAAAATGGTAAGCTTTGTAAACTTTGGCTAATGGGTATTCCTTTAATGGAATATTGGATGAGTAAGTGTGAAATAGAACGGATAGAAGGGCGTACACTAGGTTCTAGCAATTGATCCAGTGCTTCTTTGATAGAAATGCCTTGCTCTAACAAGGAACTCAATTCTAAGGTGAATTGCCAAGATAAATAATCCTCCTCTAACTTGCCAACAATTGGTAGGCGATGGAGCCATTTCAATTGAGAAAGGGTGGAAAGGGACCGGTAGTAGAGGAAAACAAGATTCGCTGTGATTAAGGCAAAAAGTAGACTAATCCCTGAAATGAGGGGGAGTTCTTCTAAGCTAAAGAGAAGAATATTGATAAGGAGGTGTTTTTGACGAATATCAGCTGTTATTAAATTTAATAGTTGGGGTAATAAGAGCCATCTCACAAAGAAAATAATGAGCGATACAATAATTAAAAGGATAAGAGGATAACACAGTAGCTGCTTGAGATGTTTAAAGGTTTTTTGACGGTAGCTTTCTTCTTGGCTTACTTGTCCTAAGCAAGGAATTAAAAAGCTGCTTTTTTGGGCTAAGGCTAAACGTCCAATATAACGTTTGGGGAAATTTAGATGGTCTAAGGCTGTAGCTAATAGCCCCCCTTTGTGAATGATTTGAGCCATCTCCTTTATGTCGTTTGCTTTTTGGGGAAGAATGATAGTGAGGAAATGTAGAGAACTATTGAGCGCCAACCCATCCTTTTGTAGTTCGTAAAGCGTTTGAAAAAAAAGAATATATTCTTGTGGAGACCAAGAGTGACGGAGTTGAACTATTTTTTTAGCGAAGGAAGAATTGTTGATAAGTTTCGTAACTAATCCTTGCTTCTTCCAAGAGCTGATCCAATTGCCCATTAAAGCTTTCCTCCTTTTTTAAAGGTGTTTGCTTTAGTAAATAAGCTTTTGCCTCTGTGGCAGTCATGAGTTCAAAAAGAACGGCTCGTTTTATTTGCTTTGAGTGATGAGAGCTTTCAGATAAAGGGATAAGTCGCTGGGAGCTTACCCCTAATAAAGATTGAATGAGCTGCTGTTTGCTAATGCCTAATTCGATGAGGCGATTCAGGACACCTATAGTGTTTTTGGCATGAATGGTTGCTAGGACCAGATGGCCAGTTAAAGCGGCTCTAATCATCATTCGTGCAGTTTCTTCATCTCGGACTTCCCCTATTAAGAGAATGTCTGGGTGATGTCGTAAGGCAGATTTAATCAAGATATCATAGCTAATGCCGGCTTGGGGATTGATTTCTGCTTGAAGATAACGCGAATCTATTAATTCTACGGGGTCTTCCATGGTGATAACCGAGCTTTTTATATGACGATAGCGATCATCTAGGAGCTGATACATGGTCGTTGTTTTTCCAGATGCGACTGGTCCTGAAAAAAGAAGAAGGCCTGATTTTTGCAGCAACCATTCTTTTAGGATTTGGTAATGTTGATCAGAAACGTAAGCTCCCTTGCTTAGTTGAAAGTTCAAATGGAGACGAATGACCATAGATTCTTGACCTTTAAAATTACTTATCGTTGAAATGCGTAGGGGGATAGTTTGCTCCTTGATAAAAAGATCCATTGATCCAGATTGTGGCTTCCTACGCTCACCAACCTGCATATCGGCTTTAAATTTGACATGATTAATTAATTGGTCGGCTATTTCTGATTTAAGATAACGAAAATGACTGGGAAAGCCGTTTGTTCGAATAGATATTTCATATTTATGTGGAAGAGGCATGAGGTAGATATCTTCACTTTTCCTTTGAATGGCTTCTTCAATAAGTTGTTGTAATAAGACTTCCATAAGGGTCTCCTTTCTAACCGAGCCAATAATAAATAACCATCAGTTAGGGAATAATGATTCCTAAAAAATGGTTAGAAAGTAATAAATATTTTAGGGAAAAGTCAAAAACTATAAAGGAGATAGAAGATAATCTTCTAAAGAAAAGGAGAAAAAGTAGATCATACAGGCTTCAGCCTAGACCTATATGTTTAGGCCAGGACGTGATATAATATGAAAGACTTAGGAGGGAGATGCCATATGAATAAACGCATTCAAACGATTAGAGAATCCTTAATTCGTAATAATCTTGAAGCCTTATTAATCACCAATCCCTATAATGTTCGCTATGTGGCGAATTTTACAGGAACAAGTGGATTTGCTGTAATCTCGAAGGATAAAGCCTTTTTTGTGACAGATTCTCGTTACACTTTGCAAGCTAACGAACAAGCAAAGGGCTTTGAAGTGATTACTTCAAAAGGGAATTACTATGACAGTTTGGCGCCTTACCTCATTAAATCAGGTATTCGTGAGTTGGGATTTGAAGCTGATCATTTGTCTTATGCTACTTATGAAGCCATAGCGGAAATTTTACCAGTTGAACTTGTACCAACAAAGGGATTGATTTTGGAAATTCGTCGGGTAAAAGATGAGGATGAAGTTGCTGCCATTCAAGAAGCTTGTCGGATAGCAGATGAGGCTTTCCACTATATTTTGACTTACATCAAACCAGGTTTAACAGAAATAGAAGTGGCTAATGCGCTTGACTTTAAGATGCGTGAATTAGGGGCTTCAGGGGTTTCTTTTGATACTATTGTTGCATCTGGATTACGGTCTGCCATGCCTCATGGAGTGGCTAGTAACAAGGTGATTGAAGAGGGGGACATTATCACACTAGATTATGGCTGCTATTATAAAGGCTATGTTTCAGATGTAACGCGTACTTTTTCTTACGGAGAACTTTCAGATCAATTAAAGGAAATACATGAAGTAGTTAGAAAAGCTCAGGAAGCTGGTATTAAGGCAATAAAACCAGGAGTTCCAGCCAGTCATATTGATGATGTAGCTCGTCAATATATCAAAGATAAAGGCTACGGAGAATATTATATTCATTCTACAGGCCATGGTATTGGGCTAGAAATTCACGAAGAGCCAATGGTAAGCTCTGCTAGTTTACATGTCTTAAAAGAAGGTCATGTGATTACCTGTGAACCAGGGATCTATATTCCTGGAATTGGTGGTGTACGGATCGAAGATGATATTTTAGTTACAAAAGATGGGCATAGAGTATTAACTACAACGGATAGATCACTCATCAATATCTCGCCCAAACAATAGCCACTTGAGGCAAAAAATGATAAACTAGATCTAAGCACATATTTATAACTAGGAGCGTCTAGGAGGATAGTAATGACCGATTTAAAAGATACATTAATAGAAAAGAAAACTGATGCAGGAGATATCTTGCTTAATCCAGATAGTATTGAAACCATTGCTTCTATCACTGCTCGGCAAGTGGAGGGAGTAAGCCATTTGATGCCTGGTATTATGGGTGAGTTTTCTGAATTTTGGACTCGGAAAACTGGGACAACCGGAGCTCACCTTAGTGGGGATCAAGATCATTTAGTTATTGACCTCAGCGTAGCCCTTTTATATGGCTATTCGATTCCTAAAATTGCTTTAGAAATTCAGGAGAAGATCAAAGAACAAATATTGAACAGCTGTGATTTGAATATTCAAACAGTTAATGTTCATGTGAAAAAGATCGTATCTGAAAAAGAAGTAGAACAACCTATTTTGGATTTGGAGGAAGAATAATGTCGGTTGGATTTTTAAAACGATCAACCATCCGTCAATTGGCTTTCCAAACTCTCTTTGCGAAAAATTTTGAGGAAAAGACTCAAGAAGTGACAGATGCTCACTTGATGACCTTATTGGAAGATGAAGGTTTTACTGATGAGGAAATTACTTCAGAGGACTTTAATCAGCGTGAGGATATCTTTTATCTGCATGCCTTGTTAAAAGCTACCCAAGATAATCAAGAAGCCATTGACCAGTTAATTGAACAACATAGTCATCACTGGTCCATTAATCGGATACTTCGAGCCGATTTGACCATTATGCGATTAGCGATAGCAGAAATGCAATTTCTTTCTAGAGAGCAAGTGAAGGATAAGGCGCCAACTCGGGTTATCATCGATGAAGCAATCAAATTAGCTAAAACATACTCGGATGAGAAATCCTCCAAATTTATCAATGGGGTACTCACGAATTTTGTGTCGCTATAATAATTGGCGCCAGCATAGTCTAATTAGGCTGTCTGGCGCTTTTTCTTCAGAAAGGGGTGGAGAATGGAAAAACCTTCATTGACAGTATCGGGCTTGACTCGGTATTTGAAATTGAAATTTGATAAGGATCCTTACCTGAAGGAGGTAACCTTAGTCGGGGAAATCTCCAATTTCCGTCCAAGACGTAATGGCCATCAATATTTTAATTTAAAGGACGATCATGCCCTTATAGCGGCTATGTTATGGTCTTATCGTTATCAAGCTTTAAAGTTTAAACTTGAAGAGGGGATGGAGGTTGTGGTCAAGGGAGAGGTCACTCTTTATGGGCCACAAGGTCGCTATCAATTATTGATTAAAGAAATGGAGCCCTTAGGAGAAGGGGCACTCTTTTTAGCTTTCCAACAATTAAAAGAAAAGCTGACTAAGGAAGGTTTGTTCGATCGACCTAAACGTCCTTTGCCACTCTATCCTAAGCGCTTGGCTGTCATTACCAGTGAACATGGGGCAGTGATACATGATATAGAAACTACGGTGGCTCGGCGCTATCCATTACTACAAATTGATCTCTATCCTGCTGCCGTACAGGGAGAAGGGGCAGATTTAACCATTATAAAACAGTTGGAAAGAATACGATTCACTCATGGCTATGATGCCTTAATTATCGGTCGTGGGGGTGGCTCAATCGAAGACTTGTGGACGTTTAACTCCGAAAACTTAGTCCGAGCTTTAGTAGATTTCCCAATACCTGTTATTTCTTCTGTAGGCCATGAAACAGACACCACCTTAGTAGACTTTGTGGCAGATCGGAGGGCAGCTACTCCTACAGCGGCTGCAGAAATGGCAACTCCTTACTCCTTAACGGATTTGTTAGCGAGTTTAAGGGAGGCAGATAGTCGTTTAAACCGTAGTATTAAACGACTTCTATCCGTTTATCAAGAAGGCTTAAGAAATTATTTAGAACGCCCTCTGTTTACGCGTAGTTCCTATTTATATGCGGATAAAATGCAAGACTTGGATCGCCTAACGGATAAATTACATTATCTAAGCCAACAAAAGATCACTAGCTTGATTCGTCCCTTCAATGATTGGCACAGGCGCTTGGAACTTCAACATCCAAAGAATCGTTTACTTCAGGCTTCTTACACTCTAGAGGAAAGAGTAAACCAATTGAATCAATTAATGAAGGAGCGCTTGAAAGACCTCAATCATCGCTTCCACGCTAAGAATCAAGCCCTTATTTTGTTGAATCCATTAGCCATAATGGAAAAGGGATATAGCTTGGTGATGACGCCGAATGAAGAATTGATTAAATCAGTAGATGACTTAAAGAAAGGTCAAGAAGTAGATGTGCATTTCCACGATGGAATAGCAAAAGCGGAGATTATCTCAAAAGAAAAATTTGAAGAAGGAAAGGACTAGCTCATGACAAATGATCAAACAAAAGAAAAATCATCCTCTACAAGCTTTGTAAAGCCTGAATCTTTTGAAGAAGGAATGAAGGAGCTACAAGATAAGGTTACTGCCTTAGAAAGTGGTCAACTTTCTTTAAATGAAAGCTTACAATATTACCAAAGAGGGATGGAATTAAGCCAATATTTAGCCAAAGAATTGAAAGAAGCAGAAAAAACAGTTACCCGAGTGATGAAGGGGCAAAGCAATGAAAGCGAGGAGGCAAGAGATGAATGATTTAGTCCAAAAAACGGTGGAATTGATAGAAATGGCTCTGTCGAGGTCATACGAAGATCGGACATCTCTATTAATGGATGGTTGTCATTATGCAATTTGCTCAGGAGGCAAGAGACTTCGCCCACTATTAGTCTTTGCAACTAACGATTGGTTGGGCGGGGAAATGAAACAAGCCTTGCCAATAGCTTTAACAGTAGAACTTATCCATAATTATTCCTTGGTACATGATGATCTACCAGAAATGGATAATGATGAATTAAGAAGAGGAAAGGCGACAGTACAAAAACAGTACGGGCATAGTTTAGCCTTGCTGATTGGGGATGCCCTTTTATCTGATTGTTGGTTACCTATTTTGAATAGTTCGGAAATTCCATCAAGTGCTAAAGTGGCTATGATGCAGACCATTTCTGATGCTATAGGGTCTAACGGTATGATTTATGGACAATTTTTGGATAGTATATCGGATATAGATAAGAGTGATATCATCCAATTAGAAAAAATGCACCAATTAAAAACTGGACGATTAATTCAAGCGGCAGCATGTGCTCCTTTTGATATGTATCAAACAAATTATTTTGTCGAGCAAAGGGTTCGCCGATTTGTTAAAATATTTGGTTTAGCCTTTCAAGTTCACAATGACTTAAAAGATGTATTGATGAATGAAGAAGAGGCAGGGAAGAATGTTTTACATGATCAAAAATTGAAAAAGGCGACTTATCCTTCCTTATTAGGTATTTCAGGAGCTCTGGATCTCTTAGAAAGCAAAATTGATGAAATGCAATTGATTTTAGAAGAATTGACTGATCATTGTCCGAATAGTTTATTGGGTCGAGCTATTTATGAACAAGCCTTAAAATGGATTGATGTTCAAGAGATGAGAGAGAAATATGAAGAAAGAACGTGTTGATATATTAGCCACTCAACAAGGACTAGCAGAAAGTCGAGAACGGGCTAAACGCTTAATTATGGCTGGAGAAGTTGTGGATTCAAATGGCCAACGCTATGATAAACCAGGAGAAAAGATTCCAGTCGAAACTCTCTTACATTTGAAGGGAAAGGGCCTTCGTTATGTTTCTCGTGGTGGCCTTAAGTTAGAAAAGGCTATGGCTAGTTTTGATGTTGAGGTGGAAGGGAAAACCTTATTAGATATTGGAGCATCAACGGGTGGATTTACGGATGCGGCCTTGCAACATGGAGCGAAAAAAAGTTATGCCTTAGACGTTGGTTATAATCAACTGGCCTGGAAACTTCGCCAAGATCCTCGTGTTATTGTGATGGAAAGGGTGAATTTCCGTTATGCGACCAAAGATATGTTTACAGAAGGGCAAGCGGATTTAGTGTCTATTGACGTGTCATTTATTTCCTTAGACCTCATATTTCCACCGCTTAAATCCATTGCTAGTGAAGGCGCAGATGTTTTAGCTTTGATCAAACCACAATTTGAAGCAGGCAAGGATCTGGTAGGGAAGAATGGGATTGTTCGTGATCCACTAGTCCATGAAGAGGTGTTAAGGCACACCATTGAAAAGGCTAGAGAAGAAAACTTATATTTAGTTGATTTAACTTATTCTCCTATTACCGGTGGCAGTGGGAATATTGAATTCCTGGGGCATTTTATCTTAAAGACTTCTCAGATGGAATGGAATAAGGATTGGGATCAAAAGATCGTAGAAGTTGTGAAAGAAGCCCATGAAAATCTTTTGCATGGCTAATGAACTGGAAGAAGAGGTGTCAGGATGTTAAAGGATTTACTCATCCGTCATTTTGCTATTATTGATGAAGTGGTGCTCCATTTTGACAAGGGCTTAACCATAGTGACAGGGGAAACAGGTGCAGGGAAATCTATTTTGATTGATGCTGTTCACTTGTTACTAGGTGGTCGAGCCAATAAAGAAATGATCCGTTATGGCTATGATAAATCTCTTATTCAAGCTTCCTTTAGCCTTAAAAAAGCTAATAAGGTTGTGGAAATAGCAGAATCTATGGGGATTGATCTAACAGATGATTTGTTGATTATTTCAAGAGAGCTATCTTTAAAGGGAAGTAATTTGATTCGGGCTAATGGTTTGATGATTACGCTTAGCCAGTTAAAAGCATTGATGAGCCCATTTGTTGATATTCACACCCAGTTAGCCCATCAGTCTATCTTTGATGAAAAAAGTCATGGGGGCTTATTGGATGCCTATGCTGGTGAAGAATTTGCTTCACAACTTAAGGCCTATCAAAAGCATTATCTATCCTATAGGCAGTTAGAAAAAGACTATAGGGAATTAGAAAAAGAAGACCAAGCAGACCTCAAGCAAGTGGATTTCCTAAAATTTCAAATCAATGAAATTGAAAAAGCTGATCTTAAAGAAGAGGAAGATAAGCAATTGGAAGAATCTTTTCGTCAATTTAGTCATTATGAAAAGATTACAAAGTCTTTATCTAAGGCACTAGAGGCTCTAGGAGATGGGTCAGAGCGCCCAAGTGTTGTGGATAGTTTAGGAGAAAGTCTAAAATGCCTAGAGGGGCTAGATCAAGACCTGCCAGAGCTATCGAAATTAGTTCAGCAAATTGAGGAAGTATACTATAGCCTACAGGATGCCGAAAGTCAGTTGAACCAACTTTTCTCTTCTCAATATTTTGATGAAGAAGAATATAATACAGTTCAGTCACGTTTATTTGAAATTGATGGGTTAAAACGTAAATATGGACAAAGTATTAAAGAGATTCTCGCTTATCAAAGTGAGGCGAAAGCACAAATTGCACGATATGAAAATCGTGATCAAGTTTTAAAAGAAATCGCTGAGCAAATGGCTAAAGAAAAAGCAGCTGCTCTTGATCTGGCTAAGGATTTAAGTCAAATTCGTCACCTTATAGCCCATCAGTTGGAAGAAGATGTTCGATTGCAATTAGCCGATTTATATATGGCTTCTGCCGACTTTAAGGTTGTTTTTACAAGAAGTGAGTTAAAAATAGATGGGAATGAGACCATTCGTTTCGATGTAAAAACCAATAAGGGCGAGCCTTTTAAGCCTTTAAGTAAGGTGGCTTCAGGTGGGGAGGCTTCTCGTTTACTTCTTGCTTTAAAAGCTATTTTGGCTAAAAACATGGGCTTTTCAACGATGATTTTTGATGAAATTGATACTGGCGTTTCAGGGCGAGTGGCGACAGCTATTGGGGAGAAAATGGCAGCTATTGCGAAATCTAGCCAAGTTTTGGCTATTACTCACCAAGCTCAGGTAGCTTCTTGGGCGGATCATCACATGGAAGTTTTAAAAATAGAAGAAAGTGACCATACCTCCACTCAAGTTTTAGACTTATCACAAGAAGAACATATAGAAGCAATAGCGAAGATGCAAACGGACTCTACCATTACAGAATTAGCAGTTCAACAAGCCAAGGAACTAGTTGCTAGTGCCAATGAACGTAAATTATTGCTAGGAAAGAAAGTGTGAAAAGATGACGGATGTATATGCTCATCGGGGGAGTCGAGGGACTCATCCAGAAAACACCTTACCGGCCTTTCATGCGGCGGTTCAATCAGCTTGCGAAGGTATTGAATTAGATGTCCACCTATCTTCAGATGGGCAATTGCTGGTTATACATGATGAAAAAGTTGATCGGACAACGAATGGCCAGGGATTGGTTAGAGATTTTAGTTTAAAAGAAATAAAAAAATTAGATGCGGGCTCGTGGTTTGATGATTCTTATACTTTTAAAGGTGTGAAGATTCCAACTTTACAGGAGGTCCTAGAAGCGCTAAAGGATTGGGGCTTTAAGGGTAAACTCAATATCGAAATCAAAACAGATAAAATAGTGTATCCAGGTATAGAAAGAAAATTGGTCGATCTTGTTCATTCAGATGCTTGGCCTTTTCAAATCATTTATTCGAGTTTTAATCCTAAGTCTCTCAAACGTTTGCGCCTTTTGGATGCTAATGCCCAGTTAGGCTATTTAGCTTCTGATATCAATTTTTTAACCAAGATGTTTTTACGTTATTATCACAAGGATGCTTGGCATATTTCCTATCGGATGATGAAAGAGTTTTCGAAATGGAAAAAGAATTATCCTTTTGCAAGGCCTTATTTGGAAGCTGCTAAATGCCGTGTTTGGACGATTAACGATCCAAAGAAGATGCGAGCTGTTTATTCTTTTGGAGCGGATGCCATTATCACCGATTATCCAGAAAGAGCTCTAGCCCTTCGATCAGAGATAATTTCAGAAAAGAAAGATCTTATCCTTGAAATGACGTCTAAAGGAAATCAAGAGATTAAGTTGAAAAAGGATGAAGGGGATGTCTAAGGAAGAGTTAATTGTCATTGCTGGGCCGACTGCTTCAGGAAAGTCTGATCTTGCTATGCAGCTTGCTAAAGAAGTTAATGGGGCTATCATCAATGGAGATGCTATGCAAGTTTACAAGAAAGTCGAGATTGGAACCGCTAAGCCCAGTCAAGAAGATCAAGAAGAAGTCGACCATTATTTAGTGGATTGTTGCAATTGGGATGAAGACTTTAATGCTTTTCGCTTTCAAACATTGGCCTCGCAAGCGATTGATGACGTTTGGCGTAAGGGGCAAGTTCCTATAGTTGTAGGAGGGACGGGTTTATACTTACAAGGTTTGATTGAAGGTTTTTCTTTTGGGCAAGAGCGAAAAGATAGTCTTGATCTGCCTGTAGATCAAATGATGAAAGCTGTTTTATCAGCAATTCCAAACTTAAAGATAGAGGATTTACAAGGAAATGATCGGCGTATTCGTCGCTACTATCAATTGTTGAGTGAGCAGGGTGAGTTAGCAGGTCAAGGGAAAAGGACATACCCCTTATCTGCAGCTGTTTATATTGATCGAAAACGAGTAGAGCTCTATGATCGTATTAATCAGAGGGTAGATCTGATGGTAGAAAAAGGCCTTGTTGAAGAGGCAAAATGGCTTTTAAAGGCCTTAGAAGAGGATCCTTCTTTGGGTCAAAGAACTTTATTTCAGGCAATTGGCTATAAGGAACTTTTCCCCTATTTAAAAGGACAAGAAGGGCTAGATACAGCTTTAGATCATTTAAAACAAGCAACAAGACGTTATGCTAAACGGCAGCTCACTTGGTATAGGAATAGAATGCCTTACTTAGACCCCTTAGAGCCGGAACGGTTTGAGAAATGGATAGAGGAAGTAAAGGTGAAATTAAAGCAATAAGGGGGGCTAGAGATGGAAAAAGTTATTATTGTTCATATTCAAACGGATCAGACTGATCAACAGTTTTCTTTAGAAGTTAATGAACTTCAAAGACTGGTTGAAACAGCTGGAGGAGAAGTGGTACTCACTTTGACTCAAAAAAGACAGGTCCTAGATTATAAAACTTTAATTGGGCGAGGAAAACTAGATGAGCTAGGTCGATATATAGAAGAGTTAGAGGCGGAAAAAGTCATTTTCTATCCTAGCTTAACTGCTAGGCAACATCTTTTAATTGAGCAGGAATTATCGATTTTTATCATGGATAGGGTGCAATTGATTCTCGATATTTTTGCTCAAAGAGCTTCTTCAAAAGTTGGTCAGTTACAGGTTGAATTAGCCCAATTAACCTATCTTTTGCCTAGGATTATGGGGCAAGGCAAGCAACTGTCTCGTCTCGGTGGTGGTATAGGGACAAGAGGACCTGGGGAAACTAAGCTTGAAGTCGATCGGCGCCGCATTCGGCAAAAAATCCATGAAATTGAAAGAGAATTGAATAGTTTGGGTCAACATAGACGTAGGGCACGTGCCAAGAGATCTCAAGTGGTACCCTTTCAAATTGGATTAATTGGTTATACTAATGCAGGGAAATCTACCTTACTGAATGCTTTAACTGATGCTGGGACTTATGAAAAAGATGAACTCTTTGCTACTTTAGACCCTTTAACGCGTAAAAAGCGGCTGCCTTCTGGTTTAGAAGTCACTATAACAGATACGGTAGGTTTCATTCATGATCTGCCAGATATGCTTTTAGAGGCCTTTCAATCTACTTTTGAAGAAAGCCAAGAAGTTGACCTTTTTGTTGAGGTGATTGATGGAGCAGATCCTCTTCATCCTTTTTATGAGGATACTGTTCATAGCTTGTTAAAAGATCTGGAAATGAATGATCGCCCACTTGTCTATATTTATAGTAAAAAAGATCTTTTGAAGGGGGAAATGGAAGAGACGGCTTTTCCTTCAATACAGGCAAATTTACACGATAAAGAAGATCAAGAAAGGATTCTTTCTCTATTAGAAAGTCAAATTCGTCACTTATGGCAGGCTTTTGATATTTTTGTAGCAGCTAAGGAAATGGGCAAAATTGAAAAGTGGAGGCCCTATATTATGCTGGATAGTTGTCAGTTTGATGAAAATAAAGAAGCTTATCGGATTAAGGGTTACGCCAATCATTGGTGGAGTAGGCGCTTAAATGAACTGTCCTTAAATTAGACATAGGGATAGAAATAAGAGAATAAGCTTATTTGACTGATTCCTTTTGTAGGTCTATCTTATAAAACTTAGGGATACAACTTTAAGGTTTGTAGACTTTGAAATGAAGAATGAAAGTAGATTGCCTCGCAAGTATAAAAATGGCGAATGAAGTATAGCTTGATGAAGTCAAAAAAAGCCTTGAAGCGTATAACTTCAAGGCTTTTTTTCTACGTTCCAAGAGGGATTCGAACCCCCGACCGTTCGCTTAGAAGGCGAATGCTCTATCCTGCTGAGCTATTGGAACATCCTTAAATTATTATAGGGGAAGATGGCTGTCCTGTCAAATAAAAAAATAAATTTTCTGAAAATCTCTTCTATGAGCTAAAAATAAAAGGCTAATACTTAACTTTTCTTGTCCTCATCCGCTTAGCATGGTAGGATAAACTTAGACAAGTGATGGGGGGATCTAAGTGAGAAAGCGTAATATATTGAGTATAGTGTTCATATGCTTGACCTTTTGGGCTATGGGGTTAGGCTTTCGAATGATGAAAAGCCTTTATGAACAAAAGAAAACTATTCATTTAGCAGCCTATACAGATTTAGGGTCTTTAGATCCTCATAAAGCTCTTGATACAGATTCCATTAACGTTTTACTGAATACTCAAGAAGGTTTATATCGTTTAAAGGAAAATGGCTCTTATATATTAGGCTTGGCTAAAGAGGAACCAATTGTTTCTAAAGATCAGTGCCGTTATACTTTTAAGTTAAAGAAAGTCAAATGGTCTGATGGAAAGCCACTGAAAGCAGAAGATTTTGTATTTGCGTGGAGACGTTTAGTTGACCCACGCACTAAATCTCCACATGCCTATCTATTAGATAATATTCTAAAAAATGCTAAGGAGATTCGTTTAGGTAATAAACCAAGTCAATCATTAGGGGTTTCAGTTAATGCTAAAGGTGAACTAGTCATTGAATTAGAGCATCCTGTTCACTATTTAAAAGCTCTTTTAGATCAACCAGCCTTATATCCTTTAAGGAAAGATGCTATAAAAAAAGCAGGAGGATCATTTGGCGATGATGCGAAATTTATTCCATCGATTGGCCCCTACCAAGTTAAAAATTGGAAAAAATATCAGGCCTCATGGTTGTATGAAAAAAATAAAGAATATTATGACGCAAAGCATGTCAATCAAGATCGCGTTCAAGTCAAAGTTTACCCTAGTTTAACATCGGCATTTAAGGAATTTAAAAGAGGGAAATTAGATCTTTTGCCTGAAGTTGGGGATAGGTTGATGGACTTAGCTCCATCTTATGATTTAACAATTGCTCCAGAACAAAGTGTTTATTATTTACGTAAATTTCAAGTACAAGTTAGCCACCCCCTAAATTTTTCACAAAGGGAGAGCTGTGGC
>NZ_QXPZ01000051.1 GCF_003664595.1 Atopobacter sp. AH10 | reverse complement strand
AAAAGTTATTTTTATGATGATGTTGATGTGGAAGAGCTGTATAATAAATATAAGATGACAGGTGTGTTAAAGATAACTAAAAGTGGAGCTTATGGGAATAGAGAAAAAATTACCTTGACAGCTGACTTACATCTTGGGATTGATGTATATACCAAGAAAGACATTAATGCTATCACTATTCATTATAGTAAAACTGGAGTACATCTAATCCCAACTTATTACGAGAATTGAGGAATAAAAATGAATTTATTGCAATATAACAACAAAAAAATTACCTTGACTGATATTGATGGTAAAATGTGGACTGGTATGGCTCATTATTGTGATGCTGAAAGTTATGATGAGAATGAAGATATGTTGGATGTGAAAGTTGGACATAACTATATTGAGTTTTTAGAATCAGAAATCAAATCTATAGAAATCATTTAGCACTCACTCAATCGAGGGGTGCTATTTTTATGCAGTTTTTTCCGTGGTCAGATTTAGTCCGCAATAAATTCAGACCATTTGAAAGGAAGAAGACGATTAAGGAGAAGGAGCAGATTAAGCGAAATGCAAAGAAAACAACCCTTTCGACCTATGCCTATTTTCTTTCTGCTAAACTCTATAAAATACCCACCCTAGCCAAGTAATAAGAAGGAAGGACAGATTAAACAGCCTCCTATCAGTTATGGTTAGGGTGGGTTTTATATTAAACGCCTAATTTTTCTTTTAGGGCTTCTGTTAGAGTTTGGGAGAAGTTGATGTTGTGTTGGATGGCTAGGTTGTTTAACCAAGTTGGAATAGTTGTGTTTTTTTTAACGCTAGGTGTAGAAATAGTTTTACTTGCCTCACTTAGGTCAACGCCAATATATTCAACTATTGAACTAGGATAATCGCCACGTATAACTTTGATATCAGAAGGAACCGGCAAATTCTTTTCATCGTAGAGCATTAAAGCTAATGCTTCAGAAGCGTTAAACATTGCTTCTTTTAAATCTGATCCAAAAGTTAAAGCACCTGGCACATCGGGAAATTTAACGTTAAGAATATTTGGATTCCCTTCTTCAGGGGTAAAAACAGCAGGATAGATAACATAACGGTTTAGAGCCATAAGAGCAACCTCCTTAGGGGCTATTTAAGCCCCAGTTGTTTTAATATTTCGTTATAAGTCATTTTGGGAATAGTTTGACTTTTCTTGGAATAGGCGATAGTAACTTTATGTCCTTTGCCATCTTCGTATCTGTGGTGGTCTCCTTTACATCGCACTTCTGAAAAGCCTAATTTTTTAACAAGTTTTAATAATTCTTTGACATCTCGTTCTGACATATCCCTCCCCCTTACACTTTTATTATACGCCTAGGGCGTATAAAGTCAACGAATAGAATAAATGTTTTTACTATTTGTAGGAGCTACCCCCATAGTTAGCTTAGACAGGCAAGGCGCTTATCGAATGAATTTTGAAAAGAACCGAAAGCGGGTGCTAGCCTCTCAACATGTTTGCGGGATATGTGGTAAGCCTGTTGACAAAAGTTAAAGCAAGGCAATCCACTAGCGCTAGTGGTAACCATATTTAGTGGCTAATTACACTGCTGATGTTCAAACAAGCTTAAATAGAGGAGCTAAGCTTCATATAAAGGGGCTTAAAGTTGATCAAGAAGAAAACAAAGTGAAGAACTTGGTCAATAAAGTCTCTCAAGCGGAGCGTTATGCAGAAGTAGCGCAAGAAGTGGAGCAGGCCATGACGTCATATGCCCGTTCTGTTGTTTCAGACACCTTAAAGAAAAATGTTGCTTTTCACCACAAGTTAGGCCTAGCGCCTAAAATCGTGCGTAAACTAGGCGCACGGACGGGAAAGAAGAGATCTCATAGTCAGTGTGAATTTTGTAGAGAGCGGGTCGGAACGTTTGAGTACAACAAGGACACCATCGATAAAGACATCTTCAGACGTCACGCCAATTGCCACTGTACACTGACCTACTATCCAGGAAATGGGAAAAGGCAGAATGCTTGGTCGAAAGTATGGAGTGATGTGGATAAAGATGGTAAGATAGAAGAGAGGAAGAATGAGGCGCTTAATTTAGAGATGGCTAAAAAGCGTGGCAAAAAGATTTATATTACAGACCAAGCTATAGAGAAAGTGCCTTTTGTTGAAATTCCAGGCTATTCCCAAGAGGAGAACAAACGGATACAGGAAGCTCATAAAGTTTTATTAAGAGATGCTCAACAAAACAACCAATCTAACGAAGTCATGCATATAACGACGGAAGGGAAGCCTGTTGTGGTGTATGGAGACCAGGTGTCGGTGGATATCAACAAATCAGTTCAAGCAAGGTATCTGATCAATAGTGCGACAGATAGAAGCTTGACGATATTGCATAATCATCCAGGTGGGTCTAGTTTTTCGAAGAATGACATAAATATGTTTTTCTCAACATCATCGGTAAAAACGTTGACTATTGTTACTAATCAAGGTAGAGTTATGTATCTTACAAAAAAATCTATGTATGATATCCATAAGGCGATTCATATCACTAAGGATCATAAAGAAAAATATGGTAATATTGAAAACGACATTGAACGACTTATAAAAAACTTATATCATGCAGGCATAAGTTATAAAATTAGATGAGGAGAAAATTATGTTAGAAAAAGATATTCCTATGTTAGATGGATCTTCAATTTCAGATGAAGAGCTTATCGAAAACATGATAAGAACCGCAGAAGAAGATAAAAAGAAAAACAAGTAAGCACTCACTCAATCGAGGGGTGCTATTTTTATGCAGATTTTCAGGTGTTGACGATAGGTCAATGCCTATTTTTATAGGAGAAATTAGGAGGAATAATGGGAGTAAATAGCCAAAATGAGAAGAAATTTCACGATTATGAGGGCTTTGTCGAAAAATTTAAGCCGAAGAAGACAACGGATGATTGTTACACACCTGATGAGGTCTATCAAGTTGTCTTAGACTTTGTGGTGGAAGAATATGGAATCGATCGGAACAAGGTCGTACGCCCTTTCTATCCTGGAGGGGATTATGAAAACTATGACTATTCCAATGGGGCGGTGGTTGTAGATAACCCACCATTTTCTATTTTGAAACAGATCAAAGATTTTTACGCTGAACGGGACATCCTGTTCTTTTTATTTGCCCCAGGATTAACTTTGTTTGGCTCTAAAGATCACGAGTCGGTTAATTATGTTGTAGTAGCTAGTCAAATAACTTATGGAAACGGCGCAAAAGTGAATACTTCTTTTGTAACCAATC
>NZ_QXPZ01000050.1 GCF_003664595.1 Atopobacter sp. AH10 | reverse complement strand
TAAGCTTCTTTGCGCCGATAGTAGTTGGGGGTTTCTCCCTGCGAGGGTAGGACGTCGCCATGCCAAAAGGAAAAAGAGACGAGCTGAGCCTCATCTCTTTTTTTTTGCAAGTTAATAGATCATGGATAGGTCATTATGTTACTATGAGAGAGGTAGTTTTAGAGAACTAACCTTAGAGGCGAGTTGAGAGCCTAACACTATACTAGGATACTTTAACTGCATGTCTAGCTTCATGTGAATGAGGGTTAGAGCCTTGTAATAGGAGTTTTCTGTATAGGTGAGGATTAGCTGGATATAGATTAGATGGATATAGTTTAGATGTATATAGATCAGATAAATATAGTTCAGTTATTTAGATCAGATACATGTAGTTCATATGGATATAGTTCAGATGCACGTAGTTCATATGTATATAGTTCAGATGGATGTAGATCATATGTATATAGCTTAGGTCAAATGATTTACTTTGCTTTAATGATATGAAAAATCGTGCTATAATGAAACGTACTTATTCGAAAAGGTGGGGAAAGATGAAAAGAAAGAGAAGGGCACTGACATATTATGGTGCTGTAGGAATTGCTTTAGTTATTATATATGTGGTTGGTGTCATTTTCTTTAACTCACATTTTAAAGCTAACACCTATTTTGGTCGTGAAAATGTAAGTTTTATGACAGCGCAACAAGCTAATTCTAAGTTGGCGCATCATTTTTCAGGGGAGAAATACTATCTGATCGAAGGAGAAAGACATATCACTTCCTTTAAGCCAGGAGATATAGGGGTTTCTTTTAGTGGAGAAGGCCGTATGGGCGAAGTACTGAAAGAGGATAATCCTTTTATTTGGCCGCTCAGTTTTTTCTCTAAGAAACGTGTGATTCGAGTAGATGACATATATGATAAAATATTGACTGTCGATCAAGATAAAGTGAGCGCCTATGTCAGGGATTTAGGAATTGATAATCAGGGACGGGAAGCTTCTAAGAATGCGACAGTAGCCTACAAAGATGGGAAGTTCCAAATTGTAGCTGAAAAAATTGGTCGTCAAGTGGATTTAAAAGCTTTGGAGAAAAACTTAGTGATGACGACCCTGAAGGATTCTAAGACAGTAGATTTACAAAATTCTTATCGTCAACCTGAAGTGAAATCCGATAACAAACAATTGATAGAGCAAGCTGATAAGCTAAATAAACGGATTGACTTAGATGTCAAAGTCAAAATTAAGGACAAAGAAGAAAAAATACCTGCGTCGGAAATTTCCAAATGGTTTACTGTAGGAGAAGATTTCTCCATAAGAGTGAACTATGACGGGATCTGGGCTTTTGCTCAAAAGTATAGTGATGAACATGGTACGATTAATAAGCCACGTCAGTTCCATGCGACTCGTCAAGGGAATATTGAAGTTCCTGCTGGGACTCTAGGCTGGTCTTTAGATGTTGATGGAATGGCTAAACAGATCTATAAGATCGCTGAAGAAGGAAAAGGAGCGGTGGTTGAAGCCACTATTGTGGGATCAGGTAAACATGAGGCTAATGATATTGGCAATACCTATGTTGAAGTTTCTATTCCGGATCAAATGTTATGGTACTATCAGGATGGGAAGATCGTTTTCCAAACGCCTATTGTGACAGGACATCCCCAATCTCCAACTGTTCGTGGTGTTTTTTATGTTTGGAATAAAGAACAAAACACGGTGCTCGAAGGCGTCAATAGGCGAACAGGTAATAAATACAAGAGCCCTGTATCTTATTGGATGCCATTTAACTGGTCGGGATTCGGCTTGCACGATTCTCCATGGCAACCAGCATATGGAGGAAATAATTGGCAGTGGGCTGGTAGTAATGGTTGTGTGAATATTCCGCCTGAAGTAATGGGGCAATTCTTTAATATGGTAGCGATTGGGACACCAGTGATTGTGTATTAAGCTATAACAAAGCAAGCTCGAAAGGGCTTGCTTTGTTGATTAAGCGACCTAAAGATAAAGAGAATGCAATTCATTGCTGATCATGGTAAAATGGGTAGGAACGGGTAGGATTATTATCCTCATTTCTTATTTTATCAAAAAAGAATAAAGATTAATTCAAGTCAAGGAGGCACTCATCGTGAAAAAAATTCTTGTTGTAGATGATGAGAAACCTATTTCTGACATCATAAAATTTAACCTAGAAAAAGAAGGTTATGAAGCTATTGCTGCCTATGATGGGCAAGAAGCATTGGAAAAATTTGAGGCGGAGCAACCAGATTTGATTGTCTTGGACTGGATGTTGCCAAAAATCGAAGGGCTAGAAGTTTGTAGGGAGATACGTAAAACTTCCAATGTGCCTATTATAATGGTTACTGCCAAGGACTCTGAGATTGATAAGGTTTTAGGTTTAGAAATTGGAGCGGACGATTATGTGACCAAGCCTTTTTCTAACCGTGAGTTGATTGCTCGGGTCAAGGCGAATATCCGTCGGGCTCAAGTACCGGTTGAGGATGAAAATGATAATGAGACCTCTGTTATAGAGATTGGGGTCTTAGCGATTCATGAAGATGCTTATAGTGTCACTAAACGTGGTGAAGAAGTAGAGTTGACGCATCGAGAGTTCGAATTACTGCATTACTTGGCTAAGCATATCGGGCAAGTGATGACGCGTGAACATCTCTTACAAACAGTATGGGGATATGATTATTTCGGTGATGTTCGAACGGTCGATGTGACCATTCGAAGGCTTCGCGAAAAAATCGAAGATAGCCCAAGCCATCCAACATGGATTATGACTCGGAGAGGTGTGGGGTACTTCTTGAAGAAACCTGATCTTGAGTAAAAAAAGGGCTGACTCACTTGAGTCAGCTATATTTTTTTAGCGCTACCCTTGAATAGGAAATGCTAAGAGGCAAACTAGCAAATTTTTTAGATGAGGAGCTATTAAGGCTTTAAACCATGCCTAAGATAGGCTATATGGCTTCAAAAAAAGACAATGCGAAAAGCAAACAAGATTACCTGAACCTGTCTTATAGGCTGTATGGTTTCAAACGAAGATTAATGCGAAAGGCAAACAAGATTACCTGAACTTGCCTTACGTGCTGTAGTGCTTTAAAAGAAGACAAATGCGAAAGGATAATAACTCATGTTGAAAAGAATTTTAAGACCTTTTCAGTCCATCCATTTCAAAATTCCTGTCTTGTTTATTTTGATGTTGATTATGGCTTTACAATTGATTTCTGCTAACTTTATTCGTCAATTGGAAAATCAAACGATTGATAATATCGAGAGTCAGTTACAGTTACGCTATGATTTTTTAAAAACAGGCGTAGCTCAAATTATGAACAGCAATGCGAGTAAGGCTAAAAAAGAAAGCGACATTTACCAGTTGCTACAAGACTCTGGAAATCAAAGTAATATTGAAATCAACGTGATCAATCGTGATGGCTATATTTTGGGGACTAACGATCAAACCAAGCAAAATTTAGTGGGGACGAAAACAACTGATCAACAAGTTCAAAAAGCGGTCGCACTCGGTAAGTATTCTGCGACTCAATATATAGATAACCATACGAATGAGAGGCAAATGAGGATTATAGGCCCTATTGCTGGAGATGAAAGTGATATAGCAGGAACGATGTTATTGATTGATAGTAATATTGAGGATCAATACGATCAAGTCCGTGAAATTACCGGTATTTTTTTCAATTCTTCTTTAATTGCTTTAGCGATAACTGTTGTGGTTTCTTTCTTAACTTCACGAGGATTGACACGGCCTATTTCTGAAATGGTAGATCAAACTGAGAGGATTTCTGAAGGAGATTATTCAAGTGCTCTTAGGATTTATTCGGATGATGAAATTGGGCAATTGGGGAAGGCGATTAATCTTCTAGCTATAAAAATTCGAGACGCTCAAGAATCAACTGAAGCTGAACGGCAACGTTTGGATTCTGTCCTTCATCATATGACAGATGGGGTGATAGCCACTGACCGTAGAGGCAGGGTATTGATCATTAATGATGCAGCCTTAGATATGTTGAATGCGGAAGAGACTTCTGTGATTGGACGCGATATTTTAACGGTTTTAAATTTGAAGGATAAGACGTCTTTTCATGCTTTGTTAACAGGAAATGAGCAAGAAACTGTTACGATAGACAACTCTATTCTCCAGTGTGATTTTTCCATTATTCAACGAGAGACAGGATTTATTTCAGGAGTTGTTTGTGTTGTAGCTGATATTACAGAACAAGAGAAAATTGAAAATGAAAGGCGTAATTTTGTTTCTAACGTTTCTCACGAACTTCGCACGCCTTTAACGTCTATAAAAAGTTATACAGAAGCTCTAGTGGATGGGGCATGGAAAGATGAAAATGTTGCCCCAGAGTTTTTACAAGTCATTCAAACGGAAGCACAACGGATGATCCGAATGATCAATGATTTACTGAACCTTTCTCGTATGGATCAAAAACGGCTAGAGTTGGATAAAGAATTTGTGAATTTGAACGGATTGTTTAACCATATATTGAATCGCTTTGATTTGATTTTGAAGGACGAGCAATACAAGGAGCATCCATTTACATTAAAACGTGAAATTACCCAAACCGAATTATGGATAGAATTGGATCAAGATAAATTTACTCAGGTGATTGATAATCTGATGAATAATGCGATCAAATACTCTCCGAATGGTGGAGAGATCAAAGCTAGCTTAATTGAAACACATGATAAGATTGTGATTTCTATCCAGGATCAGGGGATGGGTATAGCAAGACGGGCTATTCCGAAAGTCTTTAACCGTTTTTATCGTGTGGATAAGGCAAGATCAAGAGCGATGGGCGGAACGGGTTTAGGCTTAGCTATTGCTAAAGAAGTTATTGACTTATCAGGTGGACGTATTTGGGTAGAAAGTGAAGAAAACGTTGGGTCTACTTTTTATATTGAATTACCTTATGAGCCTTTTGATGAAAGTGAGGAGTTTAATTAATGCGCAAACATCTCACCACTATTTTATTGATGGTTTTAGTTAGTTTAAGTTTATTTTTAACTTACTATAATGTGATTACCCCATCGATTTATCAAGAAAAACAAGCCACATTGACGAAGACAGAAGTGCATAATAATAAGCAAAGATTTGATAGCCCCAATGCTTTTTTACCAGTGGAATTGGTGCATTATGCTAATGGACAGTTAATTTCTTACAATGAAGCTCATGTGATCAAAAAAATGATGACAGAACTTTCTGGAAAATTGTCGGATTTTAAGGAGGCTGGAGAGGCGACTGTAGATATGTCACAATTTTTTGAAAGTGAATCTTGGCAGCTGGTCTATAAAGCTCCTTTGACCATGAATATGACTGGTTTGATAGCTAAGCGAAACTTGAACCCTCGCATTAATCGTATAGTGGCTTTGAAAAATCATCCCAATACGGTTTATTTTCTGAATGAGGAAAAGAAGATGGTTTATTCAGCCAGTATTCCACATGAAACTCAACAGATGATAAAAGGACTAATCGAAGGAGTTAAGGGGCAGGAAGTCGATTATTTTGAGTTTAAAGGGCGAGTGGTGTATTTGCCTGTGAATCCAGTGACGATGGAAAAAGAATCTTTTTTAGCAGAAATGGTTTCTACCGATAATTATGTGGCTAAGTTCTTTTCCGATACGTTAGGTCTATCAGTGCATTCTTCTTCGAATATTTCTCAATATACGAATAATCAGGGTGAATTAAAGATAGACAGTGAAAATAATCGCTTCTACTATAGGAGTAATGCCCAACTAGAAGAAGGAAGTTTAGATGATCGACTGCATAAGGCTCACAAAATTTTGACAGAATTTGAATCTTGGCCTTACCAATTGCGCTATACGGGGATTGACCAAACGGATGAGAAGGTTTATTTCCGTCGCTATTACAAGAATAGACCTATTTTTGGTGCGCCAGACCGGTCTATTCTAGCGATTATTCCTGGGAAAGAACAGGTGAAGTATCTTTCTATGCCAACCATTAATTTGCTTTTCCGTCTCAAACGTAACGTGGAAGAAGAACAACTTGTTTCTGGTTCTGAGATGGTTGAGCAAATGAGACGAGTGGGCTATGATGTGAAAAAGATTGAGGATGCCTGTATAGGCTATGATTGGCAAGTGAGTGAAGAAAATAGCCGAGTGGTGCTACTGGTGCCGAAATGGTTTGTACGTTATCAGTCTAGTTGGCGTAGTTTAGAGGATTGGCTGATGGAAGGAGAGCGAAAATATGGACTTCAGGCAAACTAAGCGTATTTTTATTGTGGCCTTTCTCTGCCTGAACATATTTTTGCTATTCCTTATTCTGGAACGGAGAGATGTTTTGAACCCAGTGATGCAAAATAGCATTAATATCGTGCAGGAGATGAGTGAAGAGAACATCAAGGGACCACGATTGGAAGAAAAGAATTTGGAAGTCCCTTATTTACTTGCCGATCCTTTTAATGTAGCTGTGGAAAAAGATGGGGATGTGGAATGGCTCAACGTGAAAGATGGACAGGCAAGTAAACCTATTCCTATCTATCAATCCATTCCTACTTTGAATAAGGCTGGGAAGAGAGATCTAGGCCCTTTAGAGAATTTTATGAAGTCATCCTTCCTAAAGGGTGATGATTACGAATTTGTGGCTTATTATAAAGCTAAACGTGAAATTGTCTACGCTCAAAAAATTAATGGGGTACCTATTTTAGATGGAACCGGTCAAGTGACCTTTTATTTGAACAATGATTATCGCGTCGTATCTTATTTAGCGACACATGTAGATCATCTTCAACGACAAGATACCAAGAAGCAGACGATTACGCAGAAGAAAGCTGTTGAAATACTATATGTGAACAATTTGTTGCCAAGTAATAGTCGAATCGAAACGGCCACTTTGGCCTATCATCAAATCCTTAAATTGAAAGATATGACGGTGTATAGTCCTGTCTGGTATTTTGATATTCTAAATGATGGGGCTTTAACGACTCAACGAGTGGATGCTACATCTGGGAAGATTATTACTTCAGAAATGCGTAAATAGTTGGCTAAAAGAGATTAGCTATACGTTAATTCAGAAAAAGTAGCTGGAGAAGAGAAAGGCAAAAACAAGGGAACTTTTATCTAAGGGACTTCCCCAAAGGTAAAAGTTCTTTTGCGAGTTGGGAGTGAAAAAATGGAAGAAGCAAAAAATGTGAATAAAGATGGCTTTCGTGTGGCTGTTCTAGCTAGCGGAAGTACGGGCAATTTAACCTATATAGAAACACCCAAACGTCGTATCTTGGTAGATTGTGGCCTTAGCGGTAAAAAAGCGCAAGAATTATTAGCTTCAGTTGGACGACGGATGGAGGATGTAGATAGCATTTTGGTGACACACGAACATCGTGATCATACTCATGGAGTCGGCGTATTAGCCAGACGATTTAATTTGGATGTGTACGCTAATGAAAAAACTTGGAAGGCTATGGCGCCAATTGTAGGGGATATTCCTCTCGATCAGTGTCATTTGATCGAACCAGGCGAGATGCAGGTCTTTTCCGATATTGATGTCATGAGCTTTAGCGTGAGCCATGATGCAGTAGATCCTCAATTCTATGCCTTTCAAAAGGACAAGAAGAGATTTGTTTTATTGACGGACACGGGTTATGTAAGTGACCGTTTAAGGGGCTTATTAAGAGGGGCAGATGCCTATTTAATTGAAAGTAATCACGATATGGAACTTCTTCGTTTAGGCCCTTATCCTTGGTCTTTGAAGCAAAGAATTCTAAGCGATGAGGGACATTTATCTAATGTTGATGGGGCAGAAGCTGTAGCTGAAATGATTACAGATAAAACGAAGGCGGTCTATCTCGGACATCTTAGCCAGAAAAATAATATGAAGCAATTAGCTTATGATACAGCCTATCAAATTTTAGACGAAAAAGATCTTGGACCTAACCAAGCTTTTCAATTATTAGGCACTGATCCGGATAAGGCGCAAGATTTTTTAGACTTGTAGAAAGAGCTAGCTAAAGGAAGCTGACTGAGAAGGATGAAGTGAACTCGGTAGACTAATCCAGGAGATGAAGTGGGGATTTAGGCAAGAATGGTCTAATTTATCAGCAAATCATAAAGTAAGCCTTAAAAATTTATGAAAATAGAGTAATTTTGAAGGGAAATGATGTGTTCAGCGGTAAGATGGAAGAAGAGAAAGTCAAAGGGAGAGAATGCTATGAGACAAAACAATAGCTTGACCAAGAGTTTCATCGCCGGCCTGATCGGAGGCCTTGTCGTCTTGTTAGTAGGGGTTTTAGTTATGCTGAAGACAGGTTACTTAAAAGCTCCAGGGGAGAACAAAGACCACCAAGAGCGGATTGAAATGAAAATGACCAGTGGGAAAGTCAAGCCTCAAGATAATAAGGCTAAAAATGATACGGTAGAATCTGCTGTCTATGAGCGCAGTAAAAATGCAGTGGTATCCGTTTTAAATATGACTGCTTCTCAAGGAAGCCCTTTTAGTCATCCTCTAGGGCAGAAAGGGAATAAGGAAGCAAGCTTACAAAAGGCTTCAGAAGGTTCAGGAGTCATTTACAAACTTGTGGGTAAATATGCCTATGTCGTGACCAATAATCATGTGATCCAAGGGGCTGATGCAGTTAACGTCAAATTAAGTGATGGCACGCAAAAGAAAGCAGAAGTAGTCGGAACAGATATGTGGACGGATTTGGCAGTCTTAAAGATAGATGCCAAGGGGGTAGATACTGTAGCCGAATTTGCTAACTCTGACCAAATTAAAGTGGGGCAAAAGGCTATTGCAATCGGGTCACCTTTGGGAGAGGCTTTTTCTAGTTCAGTGACTAGTGGGATTGTTTCTGGGGTGAATAGAGAGGTCCCTATGGACTTGAATCGTGATGGGACGCCGGATTTTACCAACCAAGTTATTCAAACGGATGCGGCGATTAATCCAGGAAATTCTGGTGGGGCCTTATTTAATGATGCAGGACAAGTAGTAGGGATTAACTCTATGAAAATTGGGTCTTCTCAAGTAGAAGGGATGGGCTTTGCCATTCCAAGTAATCAGGTCGTGAAAATTGCGAAAGATCTCGAAGAAAATGGGAAAGTGTTGAGACCGACTTTAGGAGTATCGATGTTGAATGTGTCTGAACTGCCAGATATTTATCGAGAAGAATTACGCTTACCAGCTGATCTGAATACAGGTGTCGTTATTGGCCAAGTAGAAGAGGGAAGCAATGCCGATAAGGCGGGTCTTAAAGAATATGATGTCATTACCCGTTTTGATGGAAAAGAAATAGGGACGACTATTGACCTAAGACATGCCCTTTATAACGCCAAAGTTGGTTCTAGTGTGAAGCTAGATATTATACGAGAAGGCAAGAAAAGAAGTATCGATCTGAAGTTAAATAATAGTTTGGAAGGCAAAGTAAAGAAAACACTTTTCCCTTCCAATAATCGCTAACTAGTCAAGTGAATAAAAAACTCCAATGGGAAAGAAGAAGTTGATTGTTGTCGACTTTTTCCTAGCATTGGAGTTTTTGTATATAGGAAAATCGAGGAAGAGGGGGAGTCTTTTTGACTATAAGGAGGGATTAGACTTGTTGAAAAGTTTGTGGATAAGTCTGTGGAAAGCTAAAAGTATGTGGATGAATTATTTCACGAGCAAAAGGGGATAGGGGCAAGCTTTTTTAGGGAAAAGTTCACTAAGGCTGTGGATAAGTTGTGGATAAGCCTTGCCTGAATCAGGCTTGTAAATCGCTAAAAATGCTGTTAAATCAACAAAAACAAGAATTTAAGAGAATTGTGCATAGACTAGTGGATAAGATGGGATAAACTGAGATAGCCCAATCGTGAAAAAGAGATGTAAGCAGATTAAATGAGGAAAGTATAGGAAAAGTTGTGGATAAGTCTGTGGATAGCCCTTATCTTTTTCAAGATATAGTCTCTCTTAAAGGAAAGACAGGTAGAGTACAGGAGCTATCATGCTCTTTGTGGTATTCTATAGGCTGATCTTGTAAAATGGTAAGAAAGAAGAAGTAATTTGATAGCTGGAAAGCTTCTTTCAAGTGGAAATGACTAGGCAAAGATCTATAGGAAAGAAAAAGTTTTGAAGTATAGAGATGCTGGAGAAAGAGGGACAGAGATGAAGGTAACGATCCTTTGCGTAGGGAAATTAAAGGAAAAATATTTAGTTAAAGGGATTGCTGAGTATATGAAGCGGATGGGGAACTATAGTAAAGTGGATATTATAGAAGTTCCTGATGAAGCAGATGATCATGGGGTTGAACAAGCCATCGAGAAAGAAGGGCAACGCTTACTAGATAAGTGGCCTAGACAAGCGGTGACCTATGCTTTAGCCTTAGATGGAGAATTATTAAGCTCGGAAGATCTAGCCCAACAAATTCAAAAGGATTGGACTCAAGGGAAGAGTGACCATGCTTTTGTTATTGGAGGCTCCAATGGTCTATCTAAAGCTGTTTTGGATCGATGTGATCGGAAAATAGCCTTTGGAAGAATGACTTATCCCCACCAGTTGATGCGCTTGATTTTAATGGAACAGATTTATAGGATCCACCGAATTAATGCAGGGCATAGCTATCATAAATAAGATGGGGGATGACTAGGAAAAAGTGGTCAGAGCTTCTCGAAAGAAGCAAAAGATCATGAGGATAAGGAGAGATAAAGAGGAGAGATATGACAAATAGCAAGGAATATTCATTAAAACGATACGGACATTATATTATGGCCAGCATGGTAGGAATTATAGGAGCTTCGATATATGTTTTAGCAGACACTTATTTTATTGCTAATGGTGTTGGGGCAGATGGGTTAGCGGCTTTGAATATTGCTTTACCCGTGTGGAACTTAATGAATGGGTTGAATATGATGGTGGGAGTTGGATCAGCCATTTATTTTTCGATTCATTCTGACCCTTCCAGTCGTCAAAGAAGTTTTTCGACAGCTCTAAGTTTTGGGCTTGTACTAGCCATTGTAGAAGCAGTTTTGCTGATGATTTTTCATCGACCAATTGCAGTGCTTTTAGGAGCTTCTCCGAGACTTTTTCCTCTGGTTCGTACTTACATGTTAGTAATTGTCTTTTTTGCACCAGTAGCTATGGTGAATATGATTTTAGGGGATATTTTGAGAAATGATGGGGCACCAAAACGAGCTATGGTGGTTCAGTTGTGCGGGAGTCTCGTCAATTGCGTGGCTGACTACATCTTGATTTATCCTTTAGGTATGGGGATGTTTGGAGCGGCTTTAGCAACAGGGGTATCACCTATTTTAGGCATTTTTGTAGCCTTGCCCCATTTTATGAAGAAAGATCGAGTCAAGTTACGTTTAGGGCCTTTGCGCTTTGAGCTCATTGTGAATTTTATTCGTTTAGGTTTAGCAACCTTGATATTGGAATTATCTAATGGGGTTATTCTGTTAGTCTTTAATCGCCTATTACTAGGAGTAGCTGGGGAAATGGGTGTGGCAGCTTATGGCATTGTGGCCAACGTTGGAATTGTGACGAATGCCCTCTTTAATGGGGTGGCTCAGGGGAGTCAACCTTTGATCAGTGAAAGCATCAATAAAACGAGTAGCAAGGGGACGCACTATTATTACCGTTTAGGACTGGGCACTATTGCGGGAATTAGTTTGATTTCTTATGCTATTATTGCCTTGGGAGCAGAAAGTATTGCCAATGCATTTAATGAAGGTCGGATAGTAGAGTTACAAGATTTAGCTGTAAGAGGATTACGTTTGTACTTCCTAGCTCTACCATTTACAGGATTTAACTTATTTAATACGATGTTTTTCAGTGCTAGCAACCAATCCAGAAGAAGTTTAGTGCTTTCTATGATGAGAGGTTTCGTGGTGATTTTACCTCTTGTGGTCGGACTAGCGACGATAGCTGGGGTTGATGGGATTTGGTTAGCCGTGATGGTAACAGAATGGGTGACCATTGCCTTTTGTCTTAAAATGCGTTACTTTGATTGGGTAAAGGAGTAAGTTCAATGGCTAAATTATCTACCTTAATTTATTTAGAACGAGAGGGCAAGTTTCTGATGATGCTGCGTAATAAGAAAAAGGTCGACATCAATGCCAATAAATGGCTAGGTGTTGGTGGAAAAGTGGAAGCAGGGGAAAGTCCCTATCAAGCGGCCTTGCGTGAGGTGTATGAGGAAACAGGCTATGTAGTAGATGATTTGAAAGCCAGAGGAATTATCACCTTCCTTTACGATCAAGACGAAGCCCTCTATATCTTTCTCTATACTGGTCGAGCGAAAGAAGGAGATCCGTGTGTTTGTGATGAGGGGGAACTCCATTACATAGAGAAAGAAAAGATCTTAGATTTAGATCTTTGGGAAGGAGATCGAGTCTTTTTAAAACGCTTATTGGAGAATGATCCACGTTTTATGGATATCCGTCTTGTTTATGATAAAGAGGATCGCTTACTAGCTGTAGAAGAGCGTTGCTAGGAGGAAAAAAGATGAAGGGAAAAGGCAAAACAGCTTGGCTTATTGCAGGTGGTGTCTTAGGACTTATAGCAGGAGGCCTTTATACTAAAAGAAAGAGCTTGATTGGCCCTAAATTAAGCTTGCATGGCCAACGTTTGTTGAATGAATTGAATCAACTTTTGCAGGGCTATGATCAAGAGAGACTTAATAGTATTTATTGGGTAGTTCAAGATCATGATATCAAGACGATTCAATACCTGCGCCAAAAGAATATCTTTAGCTACGAAGAATTGACAGCCATGTATTTGGATCGCTGGCGTCAATTTCCAGAAGTCCTAAGCCGAGATGTAGTGGCCTTAGCACCAGAAGCCTTAGCCGATGCCAAGGCGAGGGATCAAGCCTATCATGAAGGAGTGCCTCTTATTTATGGGATACCCTTGATTGTGAAAGATACCATTGAGTTAAAAGGACTACCAGTCTTGCGGGGGTTAACAGCCTTATCTAAACGCGCAAGTTCAGCTGATGCACAAGTGGTTCATCATTTGAAACGAGCAGGGGCGGTTATTCTTGGGAAGTATGGCTTTAAGAAAATTCGGAAATGGGCAGGAGAATCGGTCTATTACGATGGTGGAGCTAGTCTTTTAGCTCACAACCAAACGTTAGGAACTATCGGGACAGGCTTAGCAGGGAGATTAATCTGGCAATCTATCAGACAATCCTTGATCGGCTATAGGCCTTCTGTAGATCTTTATGAGATGGGAGGGATTCTGCCTCTATCAGATTGGGCTGAAGTGGTCGGCTTTATGGGAAAGAGTGTTTCGGATGTTGTTTTGCTAGCAGAAGCAGCCAAGGGTGAAAATGAAGATAGGCCAAAAACTAAATCTTCTAGTAAAGAGAGTATGCCAGATTGGCGAGATGTCCGTGTGAGTGTTATGGCAAGTAATGATGGCGACTTTGGGATCATGGATAGGGCAACAAGTTGGATGAAAGAAGAAGGCCTAGCCATTACTTACCAAAGTTTTTCCCTCACTAAGCAGTCTTTAGGCGAATTGTTTAGAGGAAGGATACGGAAAGCCTTTGATAACTATAGGGCTAATACAGCAACCCTTTTGCCAAGTTTTGAAGAAATTATTCATCAAACGAAATGTTTGGCGAAACAAAAACAAACTTGGATGGATCGTTATTTCACAGAGGATTTAGAAGAAAGAACGAGTGACCATCACTTAAAACAAGTTCTAGAAGGTTATAAGGCAGAAATGGCTGATTATTTTGCTGAAAATAAGGCGGATGTGTTAGCGGTCGTTGACGCGGGGATGATCCAAGAAGCAACACTAATCGGTCTCCCTGTTGTGACGATTCCTATGGGAGTAACGATGATGAGCGAACCTTTAAGTTTGACTTTAATTGGTAAGAAGGGTAGCGATAAGGCCTTGCTCCAATTTAGTCGCCAATTGAGTCACCGGATTCAAAAATGGCAACATGGAACGAAAGTGGATAGTTAGCTGACCTTTTAAGCGATGGATGGCATCAGTATAGAGCAAAAAAAAGCAAATAAGACTTATTTTCTCCCCGAAAATGGAATTTTTTGACCATTTTTGGGGATTTTTTGATAGAATAAAAAGTAATAGCAAACGCTTAAACACTATAGTTAGCGTTGTATAAAAAAAGGAGGCATTATAATGGAGTGGATGAAGCTTATTGGAATTGTCATTATTGTTGTCGGATTTGTACTCGGCTTGGATACCATTGCGACGATCATTATTGCTGGACTGGCAACAGCTTTGGTATCAGGAATGAATTTTCTGGAATTTTTGGAGGTCTTGGGGAAATCCTTTGTGGATCAGCGGGTAGTGTCCATCTTTTTCTTAACCCTGCCTATCTTAGGCTTGGCTGAATCTTATGGCTTGAAACAAGGGGCTGTTAAGTTGATTGAAAAGCTACGAGGGCTAACCATGCCACTATTTATTAGCTTGTATTTATTGATTCGCGAATTAGCAGGCTTGTTAGCTTTACGTCTTGGAGGACATGCTCAATTTGTTAGGCCTATTGTTTATCCAATGGCAGAGGCTGCCGCTCAAACAGAGATGGATGAGTTGGATGAAGAAGATATAGAAGAAATTAAGGGTTTGTCAGCTGCTAATGAAAACTTTGGGAATTTCTTTGCTCAAAATACCTATTTAGGGAATGCAGGGGTTCTTTTGATTAGTGGAACTTTGATTGATTTAGGTTACAAAGAAGCTTTGCCTGCTAGTATTGCCAAAGCTTCTATTCCTGCAGGTATTGCGATGTTAGTCGTAGGGATTGCTTATAATTATTATGTGGCTTATCGAATGAAGCAATAACATCAAAAAGGAGCTAAGAAGTAATGAGTGTGGATCTTGTTTTAGAAATTATCTGTGTCTTGATGGGTATCCAGCTCTTTCATACCAGCTATCGAGCTTTTATAGATGCTAGTTTGAAAAGCAAGCGTTTAGGGACAGGGGCATTTTGGCTCCTATTGGCTATTTTATTTGCCTTGGGATCTTATCTTCCAAATGTGGTAAATGGGGGATTGGTTTGTTTATTGGGCGTATTAACCTTATTTAAACAAGTAGAATTGGGGAGTTTTAAAGTCCCTAGTAGCGAACAATTAAAAGAGCGTGCTGATCGTATAGGTTGGTTGATCTTTTTGCCAGTTATTTTTTTATCAGTAGGTTCCTTGGCTTTGGGCTTAGCCTTACCTGAATATGGGAAAGTGGCGATTGGTCTAGGGGCTGTATTGGGGCTGATTGCTATCTTCTTAGTCACTAAAGCTAGTGGGAAAGAATTTTTGGAAGAAAACAATCGTATGGTGCAACAAGTTTCTCCCGTTAGCATTTTGCCTCAAATTTTGACAGCCTTAGGGGCAATTTTTACGACAGCTGGCGTTGGAGAATTGGTTTCCAAGGCTATTGGTGGTCTTATTCCTGCAGGTAACCAATTCGTTGGTGCATTTGCTTATTGCTTGGGGATGTTTATCTTCACTATTGTGATGGGGAATGCTTTTGCGGCCTTTACGGTGATTACGGCAGGTATTGGGATTCCATTTGTTTTTGCACAAGGTGGAGATCCTATAGTAGCTGGGGCTTTAGCGATGACTGCAGGATTTTGTGGCACCTTAATCACGCCAATGGCTGGGAATTTCAACGCCTTACCCGCAGCTTTGATGGAAATGAAATCTGAATATGGGGTGATTAAACAGCAAGCTATTCCAGCCTTTACTTTACTATTCATCCATGTGTTACTGATGTACTTCTTGGCTTTTTAAAAAAAGGTTTCAAGTTAAGCCAGTTTATAGGGACAGCACGTTTTAGGAGGGGCTCTTTAATTTAGGAGGGGCTCTTTAAGAAAGAATTGCGCTAAAGAGGACGGAAGCTCACTTGAGAAATGATTGATGTAGAGGGAACTGTTAGAAAGGAAGAGAGTTAATGAAAATTTTAGTCACAGGTTTTGATCCCTTTGGAGGAGAAAAGATTAATCCAGCTATTGAAGCGGTGAAACGCTTGCCTAGAAGCATACATGGAGCAGAAATTTACCAGCTTGAAATTCCAACTGTTTTCCACCGTTCAGCAGCAGTGATGAAAGCAAAGATTGAAGAAGTGAAGCCGGATGTCATTCTTAATGTCGGTCAAGCAGGTGGCCGTGCAGGAATAACAGTTGAACGAGTGGCGATTAACCAAGATGATGCGCGTATTCCAGATAATGAAGGGAATCAACCTATTGATGAACAGATTCAAAAAGATGGAGAGGCGGCATATTTTAGTACTTTGCCTATCAAAGCCATGGTAGAAGCCGTGAAATCTTCTGGTATAGCAGCGAGTGTATCTAACTCAGCGGGGACTTTTGTCTGCAACCATATCATGTATCAATCTTTATATCTCGCTCACACTTGTTATAAGGGAGTGAAAGCAGGTTTTATCCATATACCTTTTCTACCTGAACAGGTGGTGGATAAACCGACTATGCCTTCTATGAACCTAGGCGATATTGTCAAGGGATTAACGGAAGCTATTGGTGCTATTGTGGATTATGAAGGGAAAGAAGACGAAAAAATCATAGGTGGAACGACTCACTAAATAGACGACCAAAAAGCTATTTAAGAGGAATTTTGATGTGCCTTTCTATCTATACTTTGTTGTTGGTGAATGTAACAAGCGCTGATGAATAGAAAGCTCAGTATGACCGAACTGGAGGAAAGAGTCCTTCATCGGGAGCAGCGTAAAAGGAAGTCAAGCGAATTACTTGCTGTGCCGAAAGGCTTACAGCAAGTTTGAGACTGACTAGCTGGGAGACCAAGGCTCCCAGTGGTCCCGCTGCATTTTCCCGGATGAAGGTAACTCTTATCCGAAAGAATCGGTCATTTTTGTGTTTTATATGGCATAGACAGACTACAGTCTGTCTCCTTCGCCAACAACAAAAAGTACAGAGACTTTTTAAATAGGAGGGCTTTTATTTTGTTTTCCCATCTTCCATGCTAGACTCTCAGAAGCCTTTCCGTTAAAATCGTTAAGAGATAGCTAAAGAAGAAAGGTCAGTCTTATATGGACTCATCTAACTCAATTGAAATGAAAGAAGGGGGAGGGAGCGCTAATGGAAAAGAAGCAAAGAAACTTACTAAAAGGCAATGTGATGACGATTTTATTGGGGCTAGCAGCTCCTTTGATGGCGACAGCTTTTGCTCAGATGGCTTATAATCTCGTGGATATTTTTTGGATTGGGCGTCTGTCTGTAAAAGCTGTCGCTGCTTGTGGAACGGCAGGCTATTTTTGGTGGATAGGGGAGGCAGTTGTCCAAGCTGCTCGTGTCGGAGTGAGTGTGAAGTCCTCTCAAGCTTATGGAGCGAATGATATGAAAAAAAGTCAAGAAGTGATTGCTTCAGGGCTACAGTTGACTATTTTCCTTTCATTGGCCTTTGCGGCGATTATCCTCTTTTTCCAAGATCCCTTGATCAGCCTTTTTCATCTCTCTAAAGAAGTCAATGAAATGGCTAAACAGTATTTAGAGATCGTTGCCTTGGGGATGCCGGTTATATTTGCTGTGCCAACCCTATCCTCTGCCTATCATTCGACAGGAGACAGTGCAACACCTTTTAAATTGAATGTAGTGGGTTTAGTGACGAATATTATCATAGATCCGATTTTTATTTTTTCTTGGCATTTAGGGGTAAGAGGGGCTGCTTTGGCGAGTGTTACGGCGAATTTAGTGACGGTTATCCTCTTTTTCCTCCATATGCACTTTTTCCATCCTCATCTAAAAAAGGTGCCTTGGTTGCGCTGGCCGGGTTTATCTGCTTATTTAGAAATGTTACGGCTAGGCCTACCTTCAGGGGCTCAGAATGGGCTACATGCCTTGATCAGTATGTATTTAACACGTTTAGTAGCCAAGTTTGGCCCAATTCCAGTAGCAGTCTATTCAGCTGGGTCACAAATGGAATCTTTAACTTGGCTATCTGCAGAAGGTATTGCCTTTGGGCTGACAGTGATGGTCGGGCAACATGTGGGAGCTAAAGCCTATGAACGTTTGAAAGTTGTTATTAGAAAAGGTGTTTTCCTCACTTTTGTAGCAGGCGCTCTTGGTATGATGGTGCTGATTTTAGGGAGGCACTCTATCTTTCCTTTCTTTATTCAAGATTCACAAGAAGCTCTTCGCTTGGGGGCGATCTATTTAGTGATCTTAGGGGCTAGTCAAATTTTCCAAGGAGTAGAAATTGGGACAACGGGGGTCTTTCATGGTTTTGGACAAACCAAACTGCCATCTATGGTGGGGATGTCACTCAATCTTTTACGTATTCCATTAGCCTTACTTTTGATGCCTCATTATGGTGCTCCAGGTGTTTGGATGGCTATTTCTTTCTCTAGTGTCTTGAAAGGTATAGTGAATTCAGTTTTATTAAAGCATTATCTGAAGTCTTGGTTTATGGCACATCCTACTGGTCTGAAAGCAGAAACAGGCGAAAACTAGAGGCGTAAACGAGGGTCAGAAGAGAGTGATAACCCATATGGATGGCATACTTTGGGAAACAGGCGTTTATATGTTTACTTTTGCTTTGAAGTAGTCGTTTATCTATTCATTTTTGTTTTGAAGTAGTCGTTTATCTATTCATTTTTGTTTCCATAAGGACGGACATTCAATGATAGGAATTGGCAAAGATGAAACTTTTGAGTGTCTGTCCCCCTTTAGCCATTTTAGTGGAATCAAGTCATTGGAGAATGGAGCTAGCTCTTTTATAGAAAAGGTTGTAGGAGTTAGTCCTTGCATGAAAAGGGCTGGAATAGAGATGAGAAGTGGATGGGGAAGAAAAGATGGAATAATCGGATATTTTTTTGGAAAAAGTCTTGCAATTTATGATGAACTTGGCTATAATTATTTTTGTCGTTACGGGATATTAGCTCAGTTGGTAGAGCAATTGACTCTTAATCAATGGGTCGGGGGTTCGAGACCCTCATATCCCATCAGTAAACTGTTAGGCCTAGGCTTGACAGTTTTTTTATTTGCCAGTATATAAGCTTCATTTGATAGTTAAGAGAGTTTGAGTACTGGACATTTGTGTTATAAAGCAAGTGTTAGTGAAGGTAATGATAAAACGATTCAGATGACTAGTTTAGGGATAAGTAAGCTTGATAGCGAAAAAACATATGAAGTTAAAACCCTAGACATAAATGCATCTATTAGCTATGTTAAACTAAAAGAATAAGTCATCTTTGCTGATGTGAAATCGTTTGGCTTAAGTTAGCTTCTACTATAGTAGAGGGGGGAGAAGGGTATGCGACAATTAAAAAAATGGGGACTAGTAGCTTTGGTTATCCTAGTTTTATCTTCATGTGGATTTAGTGCTAAAGAATCGCTAAAAAGTCCGATCAAGGAGGTCACTCATCAGACACACAAAATTCTAGAAAAGGCAGAAGGAAAGAAGTTGGAAACTTATGCTTTGCTAAAGGAAATGCCAGAAGAAAAAGTTTTGGTGATTTATCGCCATAAAGGAGACCGTATCCTACAAGAAATAACCAAAACTTTAGCGACTTATTCTAGCTTGTCCTATGGCAATCGTTACCAAGCCATGCAGGATTCGCATTTAGCAGATAGTTTGAAAGCAGCTAAGAAAATAAAAGGGCTAGACTACTCGATTGATTTTAAGGAATTCTACCTTATTGAAGAAGTAGCAGTAGACTACGAAAAGGTAGACCGATTGGCATTAAATAAATTATTTCCTTCTTCCAAAAAAGACGGTTTAGATGGGTCAAAGAGCTTAGAGAAGAGCCTAGATTATCTGAAAAAGAAGCATTTTAAGCCAGTGAAGAAGTTAGATCTTGCAAGTTTGGAAAAGGAACTATTGGAAGAGGAAAAGTCCAAGGAACGAATGGACGCTTTAGTAGAAAGCTTGAAAGCTAAGATGCAAGCAAGATTTATTAAAGTCTATCAAAAAGGTTCTATGGAAAAAGGAGAGATGGCAGAGTTACGTTTCTTTAGCGAGGACAATGAGCCAGTTTCTGCCGTGCAAGTAACCCTTTTTCGTTCTTACAAAGGCCTATCTGAAAAGGAAAGAATAGCTGACCAAAAGAAATGGCAAAAGATTATTCGGCAAGTTAATCATTTAGATGGGGCAGCTGGACAAATGCGAGTGACCAAGATGGAAACGCATCTGGGGATTACTTTTGATCCGAATAAGGTGGACTTTACGACTTTAAAAAAGATGGATTTATTTAAAAAATTAGTGCTGAAAGATAATAAGTTGCTAGTGGATGACATGAAAAAGTTTTTAAAAGAGCAAGCATTTGAAGAAGTGAAAGTAGATGGACTTAAAGCTTTCGATGGGGATGAGTAGGCTTATTGGAGTGCCTGGTGTTAGTTAAGGAATAGGCAACTCTTATTCGAAAGAATCGATCATATTTGTGCTTTATATGACATGTACAGACAATGGGCTGTCTCTTTCATCGACAAGGAAAAGTCAGGCTGTCTTTTTTGTTGACCGCTTACTTTCTAGTCAGACGAAGGCTTAAGCCAAGTAAAAAGAAGTAGTTCCTTATCATTTAGATGGGAAACTACTTCTTTTTTATTTGCTGTGAGGAATTTCAATACTCAGCTCATCAATAGCTTTGATTTTAGAAAACTGAGTGACGGAAGAACTGTTTTTGCCTGGGTTTATAGATTTAAATCATCGACATAGAAGAAACCAACACCCAAGCATTTAGGCCCACCATGGACACCTAGTACAGTTGTTAATTCACGAGTAATGACCAATTCGGCCTTGTCGACGATGTCTGACATGTCTTTTAAGAGTAAGTTCAATTCAGAATCGTTATCTGCTGCAAAAGCCCCGAAGAAATATGGACGGCTTGTATCCAATTGCTCTCTACAAGCTTGGATCAAGGCTAAACGGCTTTTATTGGCTCCTCTTGCTTTAGAGGCGACAGATAATTGACCATCCTCTACAGTTAGAGTAGGTTGGATATTCAGTAAAGTACCAATTGCCCCCTTCATCTTGCCTAAGCGTCCGCCTTTGATCACATATTCAAGGGTACGAGTGAGCAGATAAACACGGCCGGAGTCGTCGATATTGGCACGTAGGCGATTCACCACATCAACAAATGGGATATCTTTTTCACGTAATAGGCTAGCGTAAATCCCCATCAACCCAATGACAATACCAATTTGCCCACTGTCGATGACCTCAATCTGAATACCCTCATCGATAAAGTCAGCGCAAATGACTTGGCAAAGGTTGTACATCCCGGTTAGGCGGATGGACCCAGTAAGGATCAAAATTTGTTTATACCCCTTGTCAACTAATTCTCGAATGGTGCTATCGACTGTTTTAGGACTAGGAATACCAGAAAGTACGGTATCATGTTGGCCGATCAGTTGATAGAATTCACGACTAGAAATATCGATTTGGTCACGGTAGTGTTGATCATCTAATTGGACTTGGTAAGGGATGAGAGTGATCCCGTATTTTTCGGCTAATTCTATATCGATGTTAGAAGCCGTATCCATAACAATTGCAAATTTTTCCATTAAGTTCTCCTTTTTATGGTAGGTTGAGGGTAGAGGAGTGGTTTTCATCAGGATGATTAAGTCCCTGCAACCCTTCAGTGGCTAATAGCAAATCAAGGACAAGTAAGTGGCTATAGGCTAAACAAGCATAGGTAAGACCTGTTGTTTCATGAGAAAGATCATAGGCTTCAAAATGGTAAGTCTTTTTCTTCACTAAAACAGGTAGAACTGTTCGATGCAGTTGTTCCTCTAAGGCTTCTGCAAAAGCATCATAGGTGACACTGATGGATCCATGCCGCATAGCTAAGTCAATTCCACGGCGTACTTGCTTGATTGGAATGACATGTTTCAAAATAGTGATCGCAATGATATGAGCGATATGTTCACGGTTATAACGTCGGCAACTAGGACTAGGCATGATCTCAAGTTTGACGTAATTTTGGATCATGGTAGCTGTTAGCTGGCTATCTTGAATTAATATCGGCCCTAAAATATCATTGATATATTGAATAACTTGCCGGGAGAAAAGCCCGATATCAGGCAGTTCTTTGTAGCGAGGTAAATGGTAATGGCTTAAAACGTTTAGAGCGTCGCGCATAGTTCCCCCTTCTTTTAGGCATCCTCTTAAGTAGATTAGTATTTGTTTCTGGACTAGTTAGAGCTTGTTTAAAAAACTTTATAGTTTCTAGCTTGCTAGTTTCTAGTAATAAATACTGTAAATAGTGTAACGAAAACCACAAAAACTGTCAAGAATACCGAATACTTTGTCCTTTTAGAAAGCTAGTAAGGGTTGCTACTGAACAGCTTTTTAGGGAAAACAGTTTTTTTAGGTGGATGGCATGTGTTGGAGTCCTTTTTCGAGAAGCGGAGAGCGTTCTCCTTTTTAAAAAGAGCTGGCAGCCGAGGCAAAAGGGAGAGGATTTCGATGGGGACATTTGCCCGTTTACGCCGAGCATTTAAGAAGGGTCAAGCCTTCATTGAAAAAAGAGGGGAAAGAAAATATAATAGGATGAGATTTAATTTTGTCCGAAACAGTAAGAAATAGAGGGGGAGTTGTGGTGAGGGAAAAGGCTGATCTGCCTTTGTCGACGATGGAACGCCACAGAGGGAAAAAATTTAGTCTTCTTATTCTAATAGAAAGTTTGTTGGTAGGTTTTTTAGCTGGACTGGTGGTGGTGGCTTACCGCTTCGCTTTGACACAATTATCCGAGATGAGAAATGTCTTGTTTGCACAAAAGCATCCGGTCACCCTTAGTCTTATCCTAATCTTGTTAATTGGGGCAGGATATGTCGTTAACCTTTTGCTCAAGTGGGCACCATATTCTGGTGGTTCGGGGATTCCGCAAATTCATGCTGAATTATTGGGAAGAATTGATTATGCGACTTGTCCTACCCTGATTAGTAAATTTTTTGGAGGAGCTTTAAATGCCTTCGCTGGCTTGAGTTTAGGTCGAGAAGGACCATCTATTCAGTTGGGGGGGACTATAGGGAAACTTCTTGGTCAGCTTTTAAAACTTGATCGTATGGATCGGGCTAGTCTAATGGCGGCTGGTGCAAGTGCCGGTTTGTCTGCAGCCTTTAATGCGCCTCTTGCCGGGATGCTTTTCGTCTTGGAAGAAATATACGGGACTTTTTCTTCGAGTGTCTTAGTGCCTGCTCTGTTAGCTAGTTTGATGGCCAATGTGGTTTCTTTTTATTGCTTGGGGGATCAGACAGCCTTTCATTTTAGACCCACTCATTTATTGGATTTAAGTCAACTATATTTGGTTTTGCCTCTAGCCATTCTAGCAAGCTTAGTTGGGATGTCTTTTAACCTACTTTTAGATAAATGGCGAGCTTATGCTAAACGTTGGCCTAAATTGATGGACTGGCGCTTCTCCCTATTGTTCCTTTTTTCTTTTGGGATTTGGCAAGTTTTACCCGAAATTCAAGGGGGAGGACATAGTTTGGTAGAAGCTTTAGCGAAAAGCACATTTCCCTTAAGCTTTTTATGCCTTTTGCTTGTTGGTAAATTGGTATTTACCTGTATTTCCTTTGATTCTGGAGCGCAAGGAGGTATTTTCTTGCCAGTCTTGGTCTTAGGGGCGACTACTGGAGTGGTTTTTCAGCAATTGCTTTTAGGATTTGTGAATCTTGAATCGTATCGTGTCAACTTTATGATCATTGGAATGGTGGCTATTTTAACGGCTGTTGTGAGGTCCCCAATCCTTTCTGTCGTCTTGATTGCAGAAATGACAGGAACCTTTTCTCAATTTTTAAGTTTATCTCTGGCCTCTATCGTGGCTTATGTTTTTTCTGAAAGTTTGAAAGTCGAGCCGGTTTATCATACCCTATACAAACACTTAATCGCTAACTTACCTTCTCGTTTGCCAAGTGGGAGACAGTTGTCGATGATGAGTCGTTTTTGCTTGCCTCCTGATTCAAAGCTAACGGGTAAAAAACTCAAAGATTTAAAATTCCCTTGCCCTCTTTTGGTGACAACGATTATAAGAGAGGGAGAAGAATTTGTCCCAGAAGGAGAGGATTGCCTTTTGCTCAATGATCAAGTCCTTGTGGCACATGAGTCAGGAAATGGGGAGTTGGTTGAAACTTTTTTCAAACAAACGTTGGAAAAGGATTAACTTAAATGGCTTACTCGAAATAGTAGAGAGCAAGTTTTGAAGGCTGTTGTCTAAATAAAAGAGAAAAGAACCCCTTCTTATGGTAAAATAGGTGTACTTGTAATTGAATTAGAAGGCTTCTTGATCCTTTAAGAAGCAATGAAGGAGGATTCCATGTCTGGCTTAGGCGATTGGAATAAAGTTCTCAAGATCTTGATGGCTATTGGAGATGTAGCTTTACTACTGCTGTCTCTATTCGTCTCTTTTTACTTGAGATTTGGCTTTACGATTCCGGAAAGAAATTTTAATGATGTTCGTGAAGCTTTTTGGTTAGTGGTGGTTGGATTTGTATTTGTAAATGTCTTATCTGGTATTTATGTTTTCTACAACAAAACAATCGGAGACCTCTTGTTTATTACGCTGATCAATCAAATCATCACTTCTATGGTGACGATGGCATTGACATTTGCTGGCAGGTGGTTTGCTTTTCCAAGATCAGTCATTTTGGTCAATATTTTGCTAGGGACTGTAGTTCTCTTTGCTTTCCGCTTTTTATGCTTCAAGGCCTACATTCATTTTGCTGGAACGAAACGGGTGATGATTGTGGGGGAAGAAAATCGGGTGTTCAAAGCGATTGACAATTTTAGGCGATCAAAAAATATCCGACATGAAGTGACACACGTTGTTCTGTCGGATTATTACTACAATGTTAAAGAGTATATGGATGAGTGTGATATTGTGTATTTTGCCAGCAACTTGTCTGAAATTGAACGCTATAAGATTGTAGATCTGTTAGTCCGTAGGGGCAAGAAAATTTTCTTTAATACCTCTTTTGAAAACATGATTTACATGACACCTAATATCATGAGTATTGAAGATGAGAGTATTATTGAATTATCTACTTTTGAAATTCCTTCAGAACAGGATGTCATCAAACGATTTTTTGATTTTCTCTTCGCTTTGATTATACTCGTTCTAGCTTCGCCTATTATGGTGATAACAGCGATTTGCATCAAAGCAGATTCACCTGGCCCTATCTTCTACCGGCAAAAACGAGTGACTTTGAAGGGGCGTGAATTTGATATTCTCAAATTCCGTTCCATGGGAGAAAAGGCCGAAAAAGAATCCGGACCGATTTTGGCTAGTTCGAATGATAGGCGTGTCACTCGGGTGGGTAAATATATTAGGAGTTTACGAATTGATGAGTTACCACAGTTGATTAACGTTTTAAAAGGTGACATGTCCTTGGTTGGGCCACGTCCAGAACGCCCATTCTTCGTGGATCAGTTTAAAAAGGAAAATCCGCATTACTATTTGCGTCATAATGTTCGTGCAGGGATAACTGGCTATGCCCAAGTGTATGGGAAATATGCCTCAAACTTTAATAGCAAATTAAATTTCGATTTGATCTATATCAAGAAATATTCCTTGCTACTCGATTTGAAGATTATGCTTCAAACAGTGAAAATTCTTTTTGATAAGGTATCTTCACGGGGCTTAGATGAGGAAGAAAACCACCAATACAATTTAGCAGAATTGAAGGCAATGGGGATCGAAATTATCCGCTAGAAGTCATTCAATAGAATAGAAACAAGCAGCAGTTGGGAAATAGGAATCCCTCTGCTGCTTGTTTTTTTGTGTGCGCCCGGCATGGGTAATAACTTGGTGGTGCAAGTCCACTAATGGGCAGAGTCCTACTCGATTAAGACAATGAGTTGAATAGTGCCTGAGAATGAAAATGTCAATTTTCTAGCTGATCAACAGCTGAGAGCTAGTAATTGGTCAAAAAAAAGTGGGGTCAATATTCTTTTAGTCGAGTAAGTCAGTGGGACAATATAAAATCTGGATAAGGCTAGGTAAAAGTCATTTTTAGTAATAGTATTCTAATTGTATTTTATGATAAAAAAGCGTAGTTGGTTTATAAAATTAGAGTATGTATTATTTTTTTAAGAAATACATATGCACTCATTAGAGAGTATGTTAAAATACTCAGAAAAAGGAGGTGAGAAGATGGGTAGAAGAAGATCTGAAATAAATAGGGCAAAAGAACATACTTTTGTACTGAAAGATGAGGAATTAGATTTTTTTGAAAAAGTGCTTAATGCAGATAGAAATTTAATTTTGCAAACGACTAGAAATCTTATGAATGAGAAAACTCAACAGAGCAGTTGTTAGAAGGAGTACACATTAGTAGACGTTGGATAAAATAGCTCTAATTTGAAAGAGATGCAGATATGTACCTAGAAAGAGACGTTTTAACGAGCGAAGCTATTCATATAGCTGAGAAAATATTGGCGGACATTTGTCCTAGCTACAGTATCCGAATGGTAAAAAGCAAGAATAGTTGTTTGTATGCTGTAGAAGTGGTAAACAATTCTGGCGAGGCGATAGCAGCTGGAAAAGGAAGGAAAGAACAAGCTTTAGCTGGAGCATTATTTGAAGCAATTGAACACCATTATTATTGTGATGATTCACCAACTTTTGAATCAAAATATATACCTATTGAAACTTTACGATCGAAAAACAGCCAATTAAATGACATGCTTCCTATAAGATTATATAAGAAGAATAAAGATGTTGAAGTTGTTGATATAATGCATGTGCATACTGGTGAAAAGATTCCCTTTCCCTTATTTCTTATCTTTCAAAATGCAGGATTGTGTGATGAGATAGTGAGTAGATATGCGACTAACAATGGATTTGCAGTAGGATTAAATCCTTATGAAGCAAAGATACACGCGATAAATGAAGTTCTAGAACGAAATGCTTTATCCACTCATCTTGTTGAAACATTTTTGACTAAAAATAAGCCGATTCGAGTAGTCCGACCTAGTTCACTCACGCAACCATTACGGAATGTGCTGTGTGATTTAGAACAAACGATACATGCAAAGATTCATATGATTGATATGACCGAATTTGACGGATTTTATAGTTATTATGTATGGACGGATGCTTTGAAAAAACTGCCACTAAAAGGTTCAGGGACATCACAGAACTCTGAGTTAGCTTTGTTTAGGGCTATGTCAGAACTATTCCAATCGTTTGCACTGTATACTATCGAAGAAGAAAGAATGGATGACTACACTTTTGAATTATTTAAAAGTGTACCACAGTATCGCAAAATGGTGACCTGTGACTATAAAGAGGTTGAAAGAGTTGATGTTGATTTTATGAATAGCCAAGTAAGTTTCGCTAATTGTAAGGAACAATATCAATACATTTTAACCTTACTAAAGAAGCACCATTTGAATGGATATGAATACGAAGTTGAAACTAACAATGAGATTTCTTGTTATAAAATTATTGTTCTTGAAGCGGATAATTTTCAGGTGGTTAATCAGGGGGTCATGGCTATTCCGAGAAAGATAAACTTTTCTAGTTTGAATAGCTAGCTGAATGCCTTGACCTGAAGGCTATACTTGTTATAGATGTGAAGAAATAGAGCAGTATGGAATGTCTGTGAACAAGTTGCTAAGGGATGAAATGACATTGTTAATAAAGTAATAAAAAGCAATTTGAAAGATTGCGGTAAATTAAAACAATACGTGAGGGACAAAATGATCGAGGTAAAAAACGTATCTTACGACTATAAAGTATTCGAGAAAAGTGAAGGGTTTGTAGGAGCTATTAAAGATTTCTTTAACCGGCAGTATGAGTTTGAACCAGCCCTTTCTCATATTGATTTACAGATTGAACGTGGTGAAATGATTGGGCTTTTAGGGCCTAATGGTGCAGGAAAAACAACCCTCATCAAAATCATGACTGGGATATTAGCTACAGATAAAGGAAGTGTGCTAGCGAATGGATATATTCCTTATCGAAAAGATGTAGCTTACTTAAAAGAAATTGGGGTTGTCCTTGGACAAAAAAGTCAATTGATTTGGGATTTACCTGCTAAGGAAACTTTATCTTTGCTTCAGGTTGTTTATGGGATAGACCGGGAGATTTTCAAGAAACGCTTGGAAGATCTGACGCAAAGGTTGAATTTGAGCGAAAAACTCAATATCCCTGTTCGAAAGTTGTCCATGGGAGAACGTGTCAAATTTGAAATTATTTGCGCTTTAATCCATTCACCTCAAATTCTATTTTTGGACGAACCAACTATTGGATTGGATTTGCCTAGTCAAGTGGCCATTCGTCAGTTTTTAAAAGAGATTAATCAAAATGAACACACAACCGTTATTATTACTTCTCATAATATGCAAGATATAGAGAATTTATGTGAAAGAGTCATTGTATTAATCAAGGGGAGTGTCCGAGATGACCTTACAATTGAAGGGTTGAAGAAAAAATATACGACCCAAGATCAGTACGTGATCGAGTTTAAGGAGGAAATTCCAGAAGAATTGACGGCCTATAAAGAAACGGAGAACAGTATCCGGTTAGCTTTGGAAGATTATGAAAAGATTAAAGGCCAGATCGATCTATCGGAGCTAGTAACCTTCCAAAAAGAAAGTGAAAGTTTTGAAGAAATTATTTATCGCTTATTTAAGGAAAATGCATAATGAAAAAATATTGGATCATCTTTTTAAATCGTTTATCAATTAGGTTGTCATATAAATTCAATTTGCTAGCGGGCATGTTTAATAATGTGATTGCGATTATTTTGTCGGTTTTTACCTGGCAGGCTATTTTTGCTAGTTCAGGTCAAGATGAAATAGGGTATTTCTCTCAAACACAAATGATGGTGTATATTATTCTTGTCAATTTTTCCATGGTTTTGTTTTCAGGAGAGGGAATTGTTCGTTTGGGTCAACAGGTTCGAACAGGAAAGTTGACGATGCATCTCTTGAGACCATATTCCTATTTGTTTTATAATTTTGCAGAACTTTTGGGAGGAAAATCGCTGGAGTTCCTAGTTTATTTGTTGGTGATTGCTTTTGGGGTTTTTAGGGGTTTTTCACCAAGCTATGCTGTACTTTTAACCCTCTTGTTAATAGTAAATGTTGCCATGTTCTTTTTGTTTGTTTCCTTATTAGGTAATTTAGGCTTCTGGCTGATTCAAATGTGGCCAATGCGGTCGATCTTCAATGCTGCTTATACCCTGTTAGGAGGCCTTTTATTTCCTTTGAATTTGTTGCCAAAGGGTTTTTATCATTTGTTGATGCTGAATCCTTTCGCTTTGGTGGGTTATCATTACACGAGAGCCTTGCAATTTCAAATGGATGAGCGGGAGATTGTCTGGCTGATTATTGTTGCTATAGGATGGAGCTTTATTTTTTATGTAGCTTACCAATTGAGTTACAGATTGGGCTTAAAGAAATACGAAGGAATGGGTGCATAATGACATTTAAATTGTGGCGAAAATTGGTCAGTCAAAGCATTCAAGAAATGTTGATTGATCGGAAGTCGGCAGCCCTAGTTTTTTTAATAGGAATCCTATTCTTTGGGGTGGAAATAATTGCTGGCGTAGTCTTTTTTGAACAAACTGAAACGATTTTAAATTGGACAAAAACGGATTACTTATTGCTAGTCTCAACAGCATCTAGTATCAGTTTTATGTATCAAACTTTATTTGTTATATCGCATGAAAATTTAACTGAGTATATTTTGGAAGGCGAACTTGAACCTTTTTTGTTGAAACCAGTTAACTCTCTCCTGTATTTTGTATTGAATCGGATTGATGTATCAAGCTTTTTTAACTGGTTGATTTGCTTAGGAGTACAAGTTTATTTTATACAAAATTACAGTATGAGTGTGTTGAGGCTGGTGTTATTTGCCTTCACCATGCTTTTGGCAGTTATTTTGATCTTTATTTTGAATCAACTGGCCGTATCCCTTTCTTTTTGGGTGGAAGATGCGGATAGTATTTTAGGTGTCCCAGAGTATTTAGTAGAGTTTTCTTCAAGGCCGATGGTGATATATCCTAAAGGGATTCGCTTTTTCTTTACCTGGTTTGTGCCAATTTTGATGGGTTTGAATCTTCCAGTTTTAATTGCTAAAGGAGATAGTTATCAGACCTATTTATTACTGTTAATGGCCTTAGATAGTTTGGGCTTACTGGCGGTTTATTATGTTTGGAAAGCAGGATTGAAGCGTTATGTTTCCGCAAATTAGGCAAATTAGGCAGCAAAAAAGAGCTAGTATATAAGGACTAGCTCTTTTTTGCTTTACACTTCTTGTTTTAAATAAGAGAAATTTAACAGAAAACTTAGCTTCAACTTAAGCGCTCGTACTCGAAATTGACCTCGATAAGCAAACGATAGACAAAGCTAATTTAATTGGTCAAAATTAAGAATAGCGTCATATTGCTCGATGTGATTAGTTGGTCTATGGGAAATATTAATGACACATAGATCTTTTTTGTTGAGCAAATAAGATTCAATCAAGTCGTAATTTTCTTTATCTAAGCCTGAAAGGGATTCGTCTAATAGGATAAAGTTTTTATGTTGCAATAGGGCTCGAATGATGAGGAGGCGTTGCTTTTGGCCACCTGAGAGATTGCCATCATCGATGAGTAGCTCATCTAGATCTTTAAAACGACTCTCTAAGTTAAATTGCTGCAACAATTTTTGAGTTTGATCGACTGGTAAATCTTGGTATAAGTGTAGATTGTTGAGGAGTGTTTCTGTAAATATAATGGATTGTTGAGAGATTAAGGCAATATGCTGTTGCACATCGGCGTAGCTCAGTTGTTGGCTATCAAGATTATTGTATAAAATACTTCCTTGATCAGGCTCGATGTTTTTAGTGAGTAAATAAGCTAAAGTAGATTTCCCTTTACCACTGCTACCTATAATGAGGTACTTGTGACCTCTGACAAATTCATAAGTAAAGTTTTTAAATAATTGATGGTCGTTGATGGAATAAGAGATGTTCTGTAGAAGGATTCTGTTCAATGCTTCTAGCTTGCTGGCTGTATGCGTTACATCTACTAGCTCGTTTGATTGATGATCATAACTTTGTTTAATATCCTTAACTGAGTTGATACTAGATAAATTGTCTGCAATCAGGTTGATAGGCATTTCAAGTTCGTTAGATAAAGCAATAATGGATGTTAGAGCACCGATTGTTATGGCGCCACTTAAAACTTGCTGACCACCGATAAGTAAAATCACTATAACACAACCGTAGAAAAATAAGCCGATTAAAACGTTTATCAGTGAGGTAAGTTGACATTCGTCTTGAACACTTGTATTGACATCTTTATATTTGTTATTAACGTTATCGACAAATAGCTTCGAGGAATGAGAGTTTTTAATGTCTAAAAGACCGGAGATAAAATCTTTCAAATAGCTGTTGTATTGGGATTGCTGATCAGATATTTTGTTGGTAACTGATCGAGTTTTATGCCTAAACAGATAGGGAATTAAAATAGGGAAAGCTGAAACTAAAATAATGAGGATAGCTGTGATGGAGTCAAGTGAAAATAAAGCCATAGAGGCAATGATAAATGTCACAATCCCTTGGTATAAGGAAATGATTGCATCATAATGGAAGGTTTTTATTCTATCGATATCATTGTTAAGAATGGAAATGTATTCGCCACTGGACTTTTCTTTGAATTGGCGAAAGTCTAAATGGAATACTTTACTAATAATGGTTTTGTGAATATCTAAGCCTACTTTATTGAGATAAGAGGTATTTAAATATTGTCTGGCGTACTCGATAATGAGCAACAAAATCATAATAAAAGCCATGACTAAAATGTTTTTTGAAAAAGCGTCAACGTCTTTTTTAGCCAATGCGTCAATAATAAATTGAATTTGATATGAAAATAACACGTTTAACGTTGATACAGCAGTAATACAAGTTAAAACGGTTAGAAATAAGAATTTACGCATAATCTTCCTCCTTTTGTGTTGCTTGATAGATTTCTTGGCATATAGCTGAAGTGGAATGGCCAATTTTATTTAAAGCGCGTTCCCAGTGTTTGATTCTCATTTTTATACATTGAGTATGTTTTTTTGAGATAAGATCTTCAAAATGAGTTAAATCAGACATTGAAAATAGGGAATCTGGGAAAAATGAACAGGGTTTGATAGTAGCTTGTTCAGTGATTGTCCACTCTAATAAACCTGCTCCACAAGATAAAGTTTGACCGTCTATATTTTTAAAAAAGCTTGAGCAAGCAGAATCGTCCCACGTATGAATCTTTATTTGATTGACGTATTCGTTACTTTTTATGTGTAGCAAAGTTTGAAAGTTAGCTAGCTCATTTTCTGAAAGCAACCATTTCTTGTGGATAGGGATGCCCCTCCCTAATTGGCTGAGCAAACCCATGGAGAGTTCAGGAATATGATGCTGGATTAAAAACTGAATATATTGATCAAATCGATTCAAAAATTGATGTCTAACTATATTGCTGACAGAAAAAGAGGCATTAATATCCGTTAAACATTGAATGCCCGCTAGAGTTCTTAAAAAGGCTCCTTTTTTCTTGGTTATAGTATCATGTATTGCGGGATCATAATCATATAGTGAAATTTGAATGTGATCAAAATAACTCATAACAGAGAGGTTATTGGTATTAATAAAATGCCCAGTGGTTGTTATGGAGGTATAGTCAAAATTTGTATTGACAAATTCACTTATGGCATTGAATTGAGGATGAATCATGGGTTCTCCACCAGTTATTTGGATTTCAGAGACAATTCCCTTGATGCTATTTAAAAATTTGAAGAGTTGGTCTGAATCAATGGAAGAGCTAAGTTTTGGACTGCATTCTTTAAAGCAATGAACACATTGCAAATGACACTTATTGGTTAACTCTATGACAATTTTTCTTGGGAAATATAAGCCTTTTTTGCCAAATATCTTTTTGCTAGTAAAGATACTACTTTTTACTAGCCATTCTTTTTCAATCATGTCTTTAATGAAAGAAGAAAGAATTGTAGTGATAGCTTGTATATCGTCTTCGATAACTATATTTTTAAAGTAATTCACCATACTATTGAAGGGTAAATTGTTGTTGATCATAGCTAAAATTTTTGCTTGATACTGATTTAGAAGGTAATAATGATTGTGAAGATCTAGTATCATTTCTTCTCCAAAATATTGTAAATAAGCTGTTGGGTTGATGATGAGTATAGTAATGCGCCCCCCTATTTTTAATGTGATGATTTAGTAAATGGCAAGATTTTGTTAGAAAGTGTATGACATAATCAGGGATTAATGTGATGTAAATAGCTTAAGAATGCATCAGGATTGTACTTATGTTGAGACAATTACATATAGGCAAGTCCTCCGAGCGTAGTAACGTATTAAATGGTTAATCTTTTGAATAAGCTTGTGATAAATAAAAGAATAACAAAATGATATAAATGACATATATCTATAGAAAGGAGTATTTTGAAATATAGGTAATAGGAATAGATTTTAATAACTGAGCAAATGACTCTTGGCTATGTTTTAAAATTAAAACGTAGCCAAGAGATGTTGCTTAGATTGGATCACTTTGCACAATATGCTTGAAAAAAGAATAAATCTATTTTAACTAAGTAGTAATTATTAAAAACTAATTAATTTAGTGTTTTTGGTTCTTTTTGTGCCACAATTGCGAATGGATTGACCTGTCTCAATAGTTAATTTGGCTTTCAAATCATATAAAGATAGTTGCTTCATCTTTTATCCTCCTTTTGTTTTGCTTAAACGTCGTTGACGTTTGAATAATTTTATATCATGAAAATGAGAAAGTAAATATAATAAACTAACCTAAATGTAATGAAAAAAATGACCTTTCCTTAAAGCTCTAGTAGCGCTTATGGGAGACGATTGGCTAAGTTTGTTTGGGCTATAAGCAATAGATTTCAGCTGTTGATAGCTCCAGTTTGGGAAAAGGTGTGTTAAAATGGAGGAAATATGCAAGCAACACGTTTGCCAAAAAAAGGAAGGATCTATTGCAATGCCTATTCAATACCATGACGACTCTTTAGCTTTACATACAGACTTATATGAGATTAATATGATGTATTCTTACTGGAAAGATGGCCTTGAAAATCGAAAGGCTGTTTTTGAAGGGTACTTCCGTAAGTTACCATTTAAGAGTGGTTATGCCGTTAATGCTGGTTTGGAGAGGATCATTCAATACATTGAAAATCTTCATTTCTCTGAAACTGATATAGCTTATATTAAGGAACATTGTGATTACGAAGAAGAATTTATTGACTACTTGAGAAACTTTCGCTTTAAAGGGAATTTGCGTGCTCCGGCTGAAGGGGACATTGTTTTTGCTAACGAGCCTGTTTTACAAGTAGAAGGAACGCTTTGCGAATGCCAATTAGTGGAAACAGCTCTTTTAAATATTGTGAATTTTCATATTTTAATTGCCACAAAAGCTAGTCGGGTGAAATCAGTTGCTAAAGATGACCCGGTGATGGAATTTGGCTCAAGGCGGGCGCAAGAATTTGATGCAGCTATTTGGGGAACTCGTGCAGCTTATATAGGAGGTTTTGATGCGACGTCCAATGTCCGTGCTGCTAAAATGTTTGGCATACCAGCTGCTGGGACTCACGCTCACTCCTTAGTACAAGCTTATCGTAATGACTATGATGCCTTTGTTAGTTATGCTAAGTCGCATAAAGATTGTTGCTTTTTAGTGGATACCTATGACAGCTTGAAATCAGGGGTGCCAAATGCTATTCGTGTGGCAAAAGAATTCGGGGACAAGATCAACTTTTTAGGTATTCGGATCGATAGTGGAGACATGGCTTATATGTCCAAGAAAGTTCGTCAACAATTAGATGAAGCTGGATTTACAGAAGCAAAGATTTATGCCTCCAATGATTTAGATGAAAACACCATGCTAAACTTGAAGATGCAAGGGGCTAAGATAGATGTATGGGGAATTGGTACCAAATTGATTACGGCTTATGATCAACCAGCTTTAGGGGCTGTATACAAGCTTGTGTCGATTGAAGATGATCAAGGGAAAATGGTGGACACCATCAAAATTTCTTCTAACGCCGAAAAAATTACCACCCCAGGGAAAAAGCAAATTTGGCGGATCACCCGTAAATCAGATGGGAAATCTGAAGGGGACTATTTGGCTGATTGGGATGAAGAAGTGGCAGGTTTGGATGAACTCTTTATGTTCCATCCAACTTATACCTATATCAATAAAACAGTGAAGGATTTTGTGGCTCGACCAGTTTTACAAGATATTTTTGTGGATGGGAAATTGGTCTATGACCTACCAAGTTTAGAAGAAGTAAGGAATTTTGCTAAAGAACAATTGGATCAACTTTGGGATGAATATAAACGTATACTGAACCCAGAACCTTATCCGGTTGACTTTTCTCAAATGATTTATGATCGGAAGATGAAGGCCATCCAAGAGATTAGAAAAGAGGTTGAAAAGGGGCAAGCTAAAGCTTAAAGGAGAAACAAATGAGACCATTGCAAAGAGAAATTATTCAACAGTTGAAAGTGTTGCCTACAGTTGAAGCGGAGAAAGAAATAAGGCGATCGATTGACTTTATCAAAGACTATTTTCTTGCCCATCCTTTTTTAAAAAGAGCTGTTTTAGGTATTTCTGGCGGGCAAGATTCGACTTTAACGGGTCGTTTAGGTCAATTAGCCATGAAAGAATTACGAGAAGAAACTGGGGATGAGGATTACCAATTTTTAGCGGTTTGCCTTCCTTACGGGCAACAAAAGGATCAAGAAGATGTGGAATTGGCACTTGATTTTATTCAAGCTGACCGAGTGATTCGGGTGGATATAAAAGCTGCTGTCGACGCTTTAGTCCAAAGTATCGATGGAGCGATTAGTGATTTTAACAAGGGAAATATCAAGGCTAGGATGCGTATGGTGACGCAATATGCTATAGCAGGTCAAGAGCAAGGCGTGGTATTAGGGACAGATCATGCAGCTGAATCAGTTACCGGATTTTATACGAAATTTGGGGATGGAGCTTGTGATATTTTACCAATTTGGCGCTTGAATAAACGACAAGGGCGCCAGCTTTTAAAGGCTTTAGGGGCTAATCCACGCTTGTATGAAAAAATTCCGACAGCTGATTTGGAAGAAAATGCTCCTCTTAAACCAGATGAAGAAGCACTTGGGGTGACTTATCAAGCGATTGATGATTATTTGGAAGGTCGAGAAGTCAGTGATGAAGAAGCTGAACGTATCGAAAGCTGGTATCTCAAAACGGCGCATAAAAGGCATTTGCCTATCACTGTTTATGATGATTTTTGGCGAAAATAGATATGAGTATGGCAGAAGATGATTTTTGGCAGAAATAGATATGAGTATGGCATATGATGATTTTTGGTGGAATAGATATGAGCACGGTATAAGATGACCGGCTAAGATAGATTAGTCAAAGGGGACTAGTTGAAATATAAGGAGTAGGACTGTCATTGAAGTAACTTTTCGGATAAATGTAGACATAGATGGATGAGATGGAATAGAAGCAGTAGGAAGGGAATCTTTATAAAGGGGACTGCCTTAAGGAGGTTTTGGGGTGGATAGACGATTGCTTGTAGCTTTTGTGTTAACCGTTATGGTTTCTTCAGTTATGACTCGATTGGTTCGTTATCTATCCTATCGTTTCCAATGGGTTGATCGACCTCGCTTCCGCCATATCCATCATCAGGCTATGGCTACTATGGGTGGCTTGGCTCTTCATGTCAGTTTTTGGTTGGTATTTGCTATTCTTTTCAAAGAACAGTTTGCGCATTATACCAGTGTTTTTGTTGGATCAAGCCTGATTGTTCTTACTGGAGCGATTGATGACTATAGGGATCTCTCTCCATTTCAAAAAACTTTTGGCATTTTGCTTGCGACAGTCTTAGTCGTCTCAAAATCATCTTTGTTAATTGAAACCATCCGTATGGGGAATACTCTAATTTTCTTGCCCGTTTGGTTGCAGTGGTTGGCAACTGGGGTTTGGTTCTTTTTGCTGACCAATGCGATGAACCTAATTGATGGCTTAGATGGACTAGCCTCTGGGGTAACGGTGATTAGTTTATTAACGATGGGGATGATCTTCTATTGGTTTATTTTTCCAACTCCTTTTCCTCAGCTCGTCATTGTAATATTAATGATGGGGAGTTTACTGGGCTTTTTGCCTTATAACTGGTATCCAGCCTCTATTTATCTAGGAGATACGGGGAGTTTGTGGTTAGGATTTATGCTTTCTGTCGTGTCCTTGGTAGGGGTTAAATCGGCAGCTTTTGTGTCGGTTATCTTACCAGTTTTTATTTTAGCTTTACCATTGATAGATTCTGTCTTTTCGGTTATTCGCCGTCTGTGGACAGGGCAAGCCATTTTTCAGGGGGATAGGAAACATCTGCATCATCGCTTGTTAGATGTAGGCCTCTCTCATTTGCAGGCAGTCTTGGCCATCCTTTCCATTAGCTTGCTTTTTAGCTTATCCGCTTTGACGGCACAGGTTTACCATGATATTTCGGTGATTTTCTTTGCTTTAGCTATAGTGTTGGCTACTTACTTAATAGTGATGACGAGAAAAAAGCCAAAAGATGGATAACGAGTCCTTAAAGTTTTATTGCGCTTCAATGATAAGTCAGTAGGGTATCTTTGGAGTTTGTTCTTTCTTTGGAAAGGTATGCCCTTAGAAGTGATGTCAAAAATGTATGTTTGATCCTAAATTCCCCCAAAAATTTGTCCACCATTTGAGCATTGGATAAATTTTTGGGGAATTTAGACTTGATCAAATAAGCCCTAAATTTGGATCAAAGGATCTAAATTTAGGGCTCTTTCTTGTCGGGAGTGATAGCTAGCTGCTTTTACTTAGTTTTCTGATGATAATATGAGGATTGCCCCTCATGTTTTTGTGGCTTAAAGATAAAAGAGGAACTAGTTGTTTGGATCTTGTCCTCTTTTCACGACTAGCGGGAGGATTTCCTTTTCTAGTGGAGTGATTTTTTCTTGACCGTTGAGGAAATTATGGATGGAAGAGACTAGCTTATCGTAGTGCTCTAGAGGAGTTTGTAGGCGGTAGGTAACCTGGTCTAGATAGCTGCGATTGGTTATTTCTACAGGATAATCTTTTAAAAAATGGTCAAGAGGATCGATGGCGCTATAGGCAAAAGTGAGATCAAAGGGTTGGTGCCAGACTCTATCGACAAGGCAGGCGGCATCTAAGGCGATGGTAACTCCCTTAGTATAAGCACGGATAAGACCGCCAGCACCAAGCTTTGTGCCACCAAAATAGCGGACGACAACGGCAGAAACATCGTGTAATTTATTTTTTTTAAGGACCTCTAACATGGGAACTCCAGCTGTTTGACTGGGCTCACCATCATCGTGGGCACGTTGGATATGGTCATCGTCGCCTAAAAGATAGGCAGAACAGTGGTGGGTTGCTTTGGGGTGCTCTGCACGAATTTTAGCTAGGCCGTCGATAGCCTCTTGTTCAGAGGAAATAGGAAAGAGATAGCCGATAAATTGAGAGTCTTTGATCATGATATCTGCGCTAGCCCATTCTTTAATTGAGAGATTTGACATAAAGTGGCAATTCCTTTCGTTCTAGTGGTTGATTCTGTGACTTGATTATAGCATACTGTAAGGAGATGTTTGCTAGGCTCTTCTAGCAAACGATAGGCTTGTGCCATAGATTCACAACATGATGCAATTATACAGATAAGTGATGGAGATATTAGATGACAAAGATAGCTTTAATGACAGATAGTACGGCAAATTTAACAGAACAACAGAAAAAAATATGGAAAGTCGACGTCGTGCCATTGAGTGTGACTTTTGGGCAAAAAACTTTTTTAGAAACGGAATTGACTGAAGAAAAATTTTACGACTACTTGAAGACGGATAGCCATTTTCCAACGAGTTCTCAGCCAGCTCCAACAGCTTTTTCAGATGCTTTTGAACGCTTGATAAAAGAGGGCTATGAGGAAGTTATAGTAGTGACTATTTCTTCTAAAATCAGTGGGACTTATCAATGTGCACAAATGATGGCGGAAGAATATGCTGACCGTTTGAAAATACATGTGGTAGATAGTATGTCTTCTGCAGCAGAAATGGTTCGTTTAGTGCAATATACTGCCTCGATGATTGCTAGCGGTTTTAATAGTGAGCAAATCTTATTTTCCGTCGAAGCTTTTGTTAAGCGAATGGAAACCACAATTGTGGTGAATGAGCTGGATAGTCTAGTTCGTGGAGGACGATTAAGCTCTGGGGTGGCAATGGTAGGCAATATGCTAAAAATTAAGCCTTTGTTGCAATTTGAACAAGGCGAAATTGTCTTAAAAGAAAAAATTCGTACAGAACAAAGAGCCATCAAGCGTGTTTTTGCACTCTTAGAAGAATATGTCGAACGAAGCTCGTCAGATGAAAAAGTTCTTGTGGGGATATCAGAGGGGCTTTATCGAAATAAAGCCGAAGAATTAGCCGAAGAAATTCGAGAAAAGCATCCGAATGTAGACGTGATGATTTCTTCCTTTAGTCCTGTTATAGCAACACATTTGGGAGAAAGATCTTTAGGGGTGATTTGGTCTGTTATTGATCCACAAGTCTCACTGATTAATGTAGAGGAATGATAAACTTTTTGAGATCGATTGTTCTTGTGGAAGATTTATTTAGGCGCTATTCTAAGAGCCTTTAAATGAATAAACGTTAATACAGTAAGGCGAAAGTCTGTTAAAAGTACTGATATACAAGTGCTTTTGACAGGCTTTTTTGCTTGAAGAGCTAGATGTATCTTGCTTGAAGGGGGATAAATGGGCCTAGCTACTGATGAAGTGAATGAGCTAATCAGAAATGAACTCTCTTGCGTTTCTTATTGACGCAAGGGGAAAAGTTATATTGTACTATTGTGAAGCCCTGTAGATGAGCTGCCTTATGTGAGTAAAGTGCAGGGGGAGCTTTTGTTTTGAAAAATGTTGTTCATCTATGTAAAGGAGGGGAAAAGTGGAAAGTTTAGAGGGGAGGGTGCTAAGTTTAGAAGAACTATCAAGAGAGCAAAGGGAATTTGTTCAAAAGCATCCAGATCAGCTTAGAAAGTTTTATGGCATTAGAGAGGGAATGTGTCGTCGTTGTTTAAATCAGGATAGCCGGCTATTTCAGGAAAAACCTTGTGTAAAGGGACATGGAAATTGTTTTTATTGCCTGGATTGCTTGGCTTTTTCACGTGTGTCAACTTGTAGTGCTTTAGTGTATCTACCGGTTACTTCCTTAGAGCCTAGGGAGGTTGATTTTTATTTGGAGCACTCCCTTTCCACCGATCAAGAGCGAATTAGTGGGGAAATGTTAGAGAGCCTGAGTAAGGGAGAAGATCGATTGATATGGGCAGTTACTGGTGCAGGGAAGACTGAAATGACTTTTGCTTGTATAAGAAAGGCGTTGTCTCAAGGCAAGAGAGTGGCCTATGCCTCTCCTAGGATTGATGTGTGTTTAGATTTACACGCGAGGTATAAAAAAGCTTTTCCGTCCGAGGATATTCCTCTTTTGTATGGGGAGAGTAAGGAGGAGTATCGCTTTAGACCCTTTATGATGATGACAACGCATCAATTGGTGAGGTTTTACCAAGCCTTTGACCTTCTTATTGTGGATGAGGCGGATGCTTTCCCTTTTAATGGTTCCGCGCTTTTAGAAAGGGCAGTGGCGAAGTCAGTCAAAAAAAGACATAGTATATTCTGGTTAACAGCCACACCGCCAAACTTTTTGATTGAGGAAGTGAGGAGTGAAGGCTTGCCTATATCTATTTTAGCTGGTCGCTTTCATGGGCATCCTTTGCCTGAAGCTGAGTTTTCTTATGTGGGGGATTGGCGGGAAAAAGTGATAAAGGGGAAGTTACCTAACTGTATTCACCAATTTTTGAAAGAAGAAGTCGCTCAAGGACAATTTCTTATTCTTTTTATGCCACATATACCCTTGATGATAAAAATGGAGAGTATCTTGAAAAAGCTGCATCCTGATTGGCGAGTGGCTAGCGTTTCAGCCAAGGATACTAAACGTTTAGAAAAAGTACAGGAAGCTAAGGGAGCAGCTTATGACCTTCTTTTATCCACAACGATCTTAGAAAGAGGAGTGACCTTTTATGCCATAGATGTGGCTGTTTTAGGCGCAGAAGACGAGACTTTTTCTTCTGAATCCTTGATTCAAATAGCTGGACGAGTTGGCAGGCATAAAGATGCCCCATCAGGACGAGTAGTCTATTTTCATAATGGGCAAACTAAAGCTATGAGAAAGGCTCAATTGACGATTCGTTTCCTCAATCGTTCTTATCAAGAGGGAAGGGAGGATTACCATGACTTGTTTACTTTGTCATGAAAAGATTCAAAGGAGATTCCTCCTAGAGCAGTGGCTGACATTTTATCCGATTAGCCAGCCTTGTCTATGCCTTGAGTGTCAGAAAAGTATAGAAGAGGAAAGGTTTAAAGGGGATTCTTGTTATGTTTGTCAAAAAGGAAAGGATAAAAAAGTGCTGTGTGCAGATTGCCTAAACTGGAGGGCTAAGGGAGTGGATCCCAAATTTCGTGTATGGTCAGCCTATCGCTATGAAGGGATGATTAAAGAGAGTTTACTGCAATTGAAAATGAAGGGGGATGTACGGTTTGAACGCATCTTATCGCCTATCTTTAAAGAGGAACTAAAAGTTTTTAAGGATAAAATTTTTGTACCTATTCCTTCCAATAGAGAAAGAAAGAGGCAAAGGGGATTTAACCCAGTGGCCTATCTGTTAGAAAAGGCAGGTTTAGCATATGTCCCTTTGTTAGAAAGTAAGCAAATGGGAGATGGGCAAATGAAACAGGCCTATAAAAGCCGACAAGAACGCTTGGCTTCAGAAAATCCTTTCCAATTGAATGAAGATTTGTTAAAAGATATTTCCGATAGGCAAGGAAAAAGTATATTATTAATCGATGACGTCTATACGACAGGTGCTACCATGCACCATGCCTTAGAATTGCTAGAAAATAGAGCCTTTCAATCGATAGCAGCTTGGGTTTTGGCAAGAGCTTAAGAAAGACTTGCCTTTCAGTTAGAAAAGCAAAAGAACATCTTGCTGCTAGAAATATAAATGAAGTCAATAAGGGAGAGAAAAAACATAATATAGGGAAGAAAAACTGAAAACGTTTGTAAATGATCTCTTAAAGTTTTATAATAATAGTGAAGGATCCCCTTATTTACTCATACCAAAGAGTCGGGATCTAAAACTGGGCAACCAGCGAAAGGAGATTGGTACTATGTTCAAGTATAATATGCGTGGAGAAAACATCGAAGTCACTGAGGCAATTCGTAATTATGCCATCAAACGGCTCAGTAAGCTCGAAAAATATTTCACAGATTCTCCTGATGTGACCGCACACGTTAATTTTAAAGTATATGCGGATAAACAAGCTAAGGTAGAAGTGACCATTCCGTTTTCTTTCTTAGTCTTGAGAGCAGAAGAAACCTCTCCAGATCTATATGCCAGCATTGATTTTGTAGAAGACAAACTTGAACGTCAAGTTCGTAAATACAAGACACGTATTAACCGTAAAGCACGTGAAAAACAAGTTGACTTGACGGTTCCGTTGGTAGATGACGAAGAAGTCGCTCAACGTGAAGGAGACGGCATTTCAATTGTTCGGAAGAAACGCATTGCTTTGAAACCTATGGACAGTGAAGAAGCTGTGCTACAAATGAATATGTTAGGTCACGACTTCTTCATTTATGAAGATGCTGAAACTGGTGGCATCAGTATTGTCTACCGCCGTAAAGACAAAAAGTATGGCTTGATTGAAACGGATGACCTAGAAAACTAGGAGACGGAAAAGAGAGCGATCAGCTAGCCTTGAAGTCGGATGAAAATGAAGAGCAGAGCAGTGGGAACCCTTTAGCTGGCATCCCGCTGCTCTTATTGCTTTTTTAAGCTAAACAAGAGCTTTGTCGCCACTGTAAGGCTTTATTTTGTCATAACTTAATGTTAGAATAATTTTGATATGGCTAAATTAGATAATGCCCACACTGTGATTCGTTGCTTTATTTAAAGATAGGCGATTGAGAAGGAGCTAGTATGGCAAATTTTTTGAAACGATTAATCGAAAACGATAAAAAAGAACTTAGACGCATCAGTAAAACAGCGGATAAAATCATGGCTTTGGAGCCTCAATATGCTGCTTTGACTGATGAAGAATTACAAGCAAAAACAAGAGAATTTAGAACACGTCTAAAAGAAGGAGAAACGTTAGATGATATTCTTCTGGAAGCCTTTGCGGTAGCTCGTGAAGGGGCACGGCGTGTGTTGGGCTTGTTCCCTTTTAAAGTGCAAATTATGGGTGGTATTGTTCTCCATGGAGGGAATATTGCCGAAATGAAAACGGGGGAAGGGAAGACTTTAACAGCTACGATGCCTGTTTACCTGAATGCTTTGTCTGGTGAAGGTGTACACGTGGTTACTGTTAATGAGTATCTTTCATCTCGTGATGCGGAGGAAATGGGGGAATTGTATCGTTTCCTTGGCTTAACGGTTGGATTAAACTTGAATAGTATGTCTGCCCCTGAAAAAAGGGAAGCTTATGCAGCAGATATCACTTTTTCTACCAATAACGAATTAGGTTTTGACTATTTGCGGGACAACATGGTGGTTTATAAAGAGCAAATGGTTCAACGCCCATTGAATTTTGTTATCGTCGATGAAGTAGACTCTATATTGATCGATGAGGCAAGAACACCGTTGATCATTTCCGGTCAAGCTGAACAATCCAATTTACTCTATAAACAAGCAGATCTATTTGTGAAACGTCTTAAAGAAGATGTGGACTATGTGATCGATATCACCTCTAAGACAATTGGTTTAACCGATGAAGGGATCACCAAGGCAGAACGGAATTTCCGTACGCCAAACTTGTACTCTGTGGATAACTCTGCATTAACGCACCATATTGATCAAGCTCTTCGAGCCAACTATATCATGCTTAAAGATATTGACTATGTGGTCGATGAAGGTGAAGTGAAGATCGTTGATCAATTTACTGGTCGTATTATGGAAGGGCGCCGTTATTCTGACGGTCTGCACCAAGCGATTGAAGCCAAGGAAGGCGTAAAAATCGAAAACGAATCTAAAACCATGGCGACTATTACCTTCCAAAACTTCTTCCGTATGTACAAGAAACTTTCAGGAATGACCGGTACAGCTAAGACGGAAGAAGAAGAATTCCGTGAAATTTACAATATGAATACCATCGTCATTCCAACCAACCGACCAGTTATTCGGAAGGATCAACACGACTTACTCTATCCTTCCTTAACGTCAAAATTCAGAGCTGTTGTTCGAGAAATTAAGGAGCGTCATGCTCTTGGTCAACCAATTCTTGTCGGGACAGTAGCTGTAGAAACTTCTGAACTTTTGTCCCGCATGTTGGCAAAGGAAAAAATTCCTCACGAAGTTTTGAATGCCAAGAACCACTTTAAGGAAGCGGAAATTATTACTGGAGCAGGTCAAAGAGGAGCTGTAACGATTGCTACTAACATGGCTGGTCGTGGGACAGATATTAAGCTTGGGCCTGGCGTGAAAGAACTTGGAGGACTTTGTGTTATTGGGACTGAACGGCACGAATCGCGTCGGATCGATAATCAGCTTCGTGGACGTTCTGGACGTCAAGGAGATCCAGGTGTAACGCAATTTTACCTGTCCTTAGAAGATGATTTGATGCGCCGATTTGGTTCTGAACGGATCCAAGCTATGTGGGAAAGATTGGGTCAAGATGAAACTGAGGACATCGTGATTCAAAACCGCTTCTTTACTAAACAAGTTGAATCTGCACAAAAACGGGTAGAAGGGAATAACTATGATACCCGGAAGAACGTTTTGGAATATGACGAAGTGATGCGGGAACAACGGGAAACGATTTATCGTCAACGTCTACAAGTGATTACTGAGGAGAAATCTTTGGAAAAGGTCACGATGCAAATGATCAAACGTACTATTCATCGTATGGTGGCTAATAATACGATTGGCGATAAGAAGGATTGGAATTACAGAGCCATTTACGATGCTGCTATTGCAAGTATTGCTAGAGAAGATGAACTTTCCAAATCAGAAATAGATGGAAAGAACCCAAGTGATATTGAGGATCTTTTATGGAAACTTGCTATGGCAACTTATGAAGATAAGAAGGAGCAATTAGCTAGTCCTGAACAATTGTTAGAGTTCGAAAAAGTAGTCATTTTACGAGTGGTGGATCAAAAATGGACAGACCATATCGATGACATGGATCAATTACGGACTGGGGTTGGCTTGAGAGCATATGCTCAAACAAACCCTCTAACAGAGTATCAAACAGAGGGGTATACACGCTTTAACGAAATGATTGCAGCGATCGATTTTGATGTCACACGGATCATTATGAAAGCTCAAATTCGTCGTAATTTGAAAAGAGAAGCAGTAACCCCATCGCACAGTAATTAAAGAGAGTAGGAGAGAAGAAATGGGCTGTTAAAGTTCACCCATTTCTTTTTCCATCTATACGAGTGCTTTTAAGAAATAGTATGGAAGGACTTAGCCTAGTGCAAGTCTTTAGAGAGGAAGTGTCCTAATTGGAAATAAGTGACTTAAGGCGAATCTATGAAAAAGCAGCTGCTCAAGTGAACAGCTTCAGGAGGTCTCTTTGACATAGACCGTTTATCTGAGGATATCGCCGAGATGGATCATCAAATGATGGCAAATGATTTTTGGGATGATCCTCAAAAAGCCAGAGAAATCATTGGCAAAAGCAACCAACAAAAAGCTATTCTTCACCAATTTGAATCCTTAGGGAGTCAAGTGGAAGATTTAAGAGATAGCATTGAGCTCTTGGAAGAGGAAGAAGATGAGGAATTACTAGCAGAAGCAGAAAAAGCTTCTAGGGTATTGGAAAAGGAGCTAAGAGGGTTTGAATTAGATATGCTCTTAGACGAAGCTCATGATTCTTCCAATGCTATCGTGGAAATACATCCTGGGGCTGGTGGGACAGAATCTCAAGATTGGGGCGAAATGCTCCTACGTATGTATAGGAGATGGGCTGAGCAGCATGATTTTTCAGTGGAATTCATTGATTACCAAAATGGTGAAGAAGCCGGATTGAAGAGTGCGACTTTCTTGGTGAAAGGGCATAATGCTTACGGTTATTTAAAAGCTGAAAAGGGTGTCCATCGTTTAGTTCGTATTTCACCGTTTGATTCAGCAGGTAAACGGCATACCTCTTTTTGCTCGGTTGATGTGGTTCCAGAGTTATCACAAGATGTGAATGTAGATATTAGACCAGATGATCTAAAAATTGATACCTACCGAGCTTCTGGGGCTGGGGGGCAACATATCAATAAAACGTCATCAGCTGTACGGATCACCCACTTACCAACAGGGATTGTAACGCAATCTCAGGCACAACGGTCGCAATTTGCTAATAAGGAGACAGCTATGCAACTCTTAAAGGCTAAATTGTTGCAAATGGAAGAAGAGGAAAAGGCAAAAGAGTTGGCTTCTATTCGTGGAGAACAACTGGAAATTGGTTGGGGATCGCAGATTCGTAACTATGTTTTCCATCCTTATAGTTTAGTGAAGGATTTACGGACTGAGTATTCTACTTCTTCGATATCCGATGTGATGGATGGAGATTTAGATGGATTTATTGATGCTTATCTCAAGTGGAGAATGGGGAAAGTTTCGGATCATTCACTTTAGGGAGAAGTTTTTAGGAAAGATGCTATACTGAGTCTAAGGTAAATGAAAATAAAAAAAGAAGAGAGGGAAGTGTATGGGACTCATCATAGAGATGATGGATGTGTCGAAATATTATGAGGGAGAAGTCCCAGCCTTGAAAGGCATTTCTGTTCAAGTTGATGCTGGAGAATTTGTCTATATTGTAGGGCCGAGTGGTTCAGGTAAATCTACCTTTACGAAATTGATTTATCGGGAGGAGAAAGTGAGCAAGGGCTATATTAAAGTCGGGGATTTTGACCTTGTTCGACTAAAAAATAGAGATATTCCCTATTTAAGAAGGTTTGTTGGGGTCATCTATCAAGATTTTAAACTCTTACCTAAGTTGACCGTTTATGAAAACGTTGCTTATGCTATGGAAGTTGTGGGGAAACGTCCAAAAGAGATCAAGCAACGAGTGAATGAGGTCTTGGAATTGGTTCACTTATCCGCCAAAAAAGATCGTTTCCCAGATGAATTGTCTGGTGGAGAACAACAGAGGGTAGCCATTGCTCGTGCGATTGCCAATATGCCAAAAGTTTTGATTGCAGATGAACCGACAGGAAATTTGGATCCGGAAACTTCAGTTGAGATTATGCAAATTCTAGAAAAAATCAACAAGCAAGGGACAACCATATTAATGGCAACTCATAATAGCCAAATTGTGAATCATATGCGTCATCGGGTTATTGCTATTGAAAATGGCAAAATTGTGCGTGACCAAAATCGAGGAGGCTACGCTTATGTTCGTTAGAAATTTTCTTCGCCATATAAGGGATGCCTTTAAGGGGCTTAGGCGGAATAGCCTCCTAACTGTCGCTTCCATTACGGCAGTGACCTTGACCCTCATCTTGTTTGGTTTAGCGACCAGCTTCTTGATGAATGTGAATCATGTCGCTATGCATCTTGAAGAACAAGTAACGGTTAAAGCTTTTATCGATCCAGCGGCTAATCCAGATGATGAAAAGAAATTACAAGAATCTGTCCAAAAAATTTCGCATGTAAAGTCTGTGGAGTATCGAACGAAGGAACAAGAACTAAAAGATTTAACCAAGTCTCAAGGGCAGGAGTTCAATATATTTACGGAAGATTCTAATCCTTTATCCAATGCCTTAGTCATTAAGACGACAGACCCACAAGTGACTAAAAAAGTTGCTGAAGAAGTCGCTAAGTTAGCTTATGTGGTGGATGTTAACTATGGGGGAGAAAGCGTCACCCAGTTCTTGTCTTATGTGAAAACAGGTCGTTTAATCGGGATGGGTGTCTTAGGAGCACTTTTAATCATTGCGATTTTCTTAATCTCCAACACGGTCAGAACAGCTATTTATGCAAGACAAGTGGAAATTGATATCATGCGTCTAGTGGGGGCAAAAAATTCCTATATTCGTGCGCCATTTTTCTTGGAGGGGGGCTTGATTGGCTTACTAGGGTCTATTATACCGCTTGCTCTCTTTATTATTGGCTATCCTATCCTTTATCGTTATGGGATGGACAAGATGGCAGGGACGTCTTTGAAGCTGATTCCTCCATATCCACATATTGTCTGGATTAGTTTGGCCATGGTTATTGTTGGAGTTGTCATTGGGTCTTTTGGTTCGCTCTTTTCTATTTCACGCTATTTGAAGAAATAAATGAGAGCTTTTAAAAAAGAGCTGGATCTTTGAAAAGAGATCGAGGGAATTAGTAGCTCTTTATCAAGTTTTATGACCCACATTTTTATTCTTAATTCAATTTTTTGTTGGCAAATTCTTTTGAAGCGGGGCTGGGACAAAAGCCCAATAATTAAGTAAGTCCAAATAAGAAAGTGTGTCATATCAAGTCGGGAAAAACTTGATTGGCGCACTTTTCTTCTTGCTTTATGAATTTTATCCCATCCCCGTTTCATAAGAATTGCACCTTGTTTTTTAGTTTTGAGACAGCTGAAAAGTGGATGACTTTCGTCTATCTGAAGGACATGATATAATAAAAGGGAACAGACATTCGCTTTAATAAACGATAGAAGATGAGTGAGATAGGAGTGACAGGAGCTTATGGGGAAAGAGAAGATTCTGGTACATGGTGCACGAACCCATAATTTAAAAAATATTGATTTAAGTATTCCAAGAGACAAGCTTGTGGTGGTTACTGGCTTATCTGGATCTGGTAAAAGCTCCTTGGCCTTTGATACTTTGTATGCAGAAGGGCAACGGCGTTATGTGGAAAGCTTGTCTACTTATGCTCGTCAATTTTTAGGGCAGATGGATAAACCTGATGTGGACAGTATTGAAGGCTTAAGCCCTGCGATTGCTATCGACCAAAAAAGTACTAGTAATAATCCTCGTTCTACTGTCGGTACGGTAACGGAAATTAATGATTTTTTACGTTTACTCTATGCTAGAGTTGGGGAGGCTGTTTGTCCGAATGATGGGCACTTGATTGCGAGTCAAAGTGTGGAGCAAATGGTGGATCGCTTGATGGCGATGAAGGAGAGGACTCGGATACAATTGTTGGCGCCTATTGTTAGAGGGAAAAAGGGGCAACACAAGCAAATTATTGAAAAAGTAAAAAAAGAAGGTTATATCCGTGTAGCTGTGGATGGCGAAATTTTTGAACTGTCTGAAGTCCCTGAATTAGATAAAAATAAAAAGCATGATATCAGTGTGGTAGTTGACCGCATTGCTATCAAGCCTTCATCTAGGTCTCGCTTGTTTGATTCCTTGGAAAATACGCTTCATTTGGCTGAAGGTCGTGCAGAAGTTTTGCTTGAAAAGGGAGAAACCCTTGTCTTTAGTGAGCATTATTCTTGCCCAGAGTGTGGCTTCAGTATAGGGGATTTGGAGCCACGTCTTTTTTCTTTTAATGCTCCTTTTGGTTCTTGCCCAGATTGTGACGGTTTAGGGGCTAAGTTAGAAGTGGATGTAGATTTAGTTATTCCTGATTCAAATCTTACGATAAGAGAGCAAGTTTTTGTGCCTTGGCGATCGATTTCTTCACGTTACTATCCGGAGCTCTTACAGCAATTTGCAAAAGCTACAGGGATTGATCTGGATACCCCTTTTAATCAATTGCCTAAAAAGCAACAGAATTGGTTATTATATGGCCGTCCAGACTTTTATTTTACCTTTGATTTCACTAATGACTTTGGGAAAAGGACACAAAAGGAAATTGATTTCGAAGGTGTATTGGTCAATGTGAATCGACGCTATCATGAAACGCATTCTTCATTTACACGAGAGCTGATGAGTCAATATATGACTCAATTGACTTGTCCAACTTGTCATGGCTATCGGCTGAATGAAAAAGCTTTAGCGGTAAAAGTCGAAGGCAAACATATTGGGGAAGTTTCTGATATGGCGGTAACAGATCTTTTGACTTTTGTTCGAGGGCTAAAGTTTAAAGAAAATAAAGATAAAGAAATAGCAGGACCTATTCAAAAAGAATTGCTAGATCGGCTGAGCTTTTTAGAAAATGTAGGCTTGGGTTATTTAACATTGAGTAGGGTGGCAGGCTCTTTGTCTGGTGGGGAAGCGCAACGCATTCGCTTAGCTACTCAAATTGGCTCTAATTTGAGTGGAGTTTTGTATATTTTGGATGAACCTTCTATAGGACTTCATCAAAGAGATAACGATCGCTTGATTGCCTCTTTAAAACAAATGAGGGATTTGGGGAACACCTTAATTGTGGTAGAACATGATGAAGATACGATGAGGCAGGCAGATTATTTGATCGATATAGGGCCTGGAGCTGGCGAACATGGAGGGCAAGTGGTAGCAGCTGGTACGCCTATCCAAGTAGCCAAAAACAAAAAATCCTTGACGGGACAATATTTATCCGGAAAGAAGCACATAGCAGTTCCTTTATTAAGACGAAAGCCTGAAAAAGGGGCAGTAAAGATCGAGGGAGCTAGCGAAAATAATCTCAAACAAGTGGATGTAGAATTTCCTTTGGGCTTATTTATAGGGGTTACTGGTGTGTCTGGGTCAGGAAAGAGTTCTTTAGTGAATGAAGTTTTGAAAAAGAGTTTAATGAGAAAGCTCTACAAGACCAGTGAACGTCCAGGAAAATGTCGGGCAATAAAGGGTTATGAAAGCCTAGATAAGGTGATTGCGATCGACCAAAGCCCGATTGGACGGACACCACGATCTAATCCAGCGACCTATACGAGTGTTTTTGATGATATCCGTGACTTATTCGCGCATACGAATGAAGCTAAAGTCAGAGGATATGGAAAGGGACGCTTTAGCTTTAATCTTAAAGGTGGCCGTTGTGAAACCTGTAAAGGCGACGGGATTTTGAAGATTGAAATGCATTTTTTACCAGATGTTTATGTGCCTTGTGAAGTTTGTCATGGTAAACGGTATAATAGTGAAACCTTGGAAGTCAGTTATAAAGGGAAAAGTATTGCTGATGTATTGGAAATGACAGTGGAAGAAGCTCTCGATTTCTTTGCGAATATTCCTAAGATCAAACGTAAATTACAAACTATTGTGGATGTTGGTTTAGGTTATATTCGTTTAGGACAACCAGCAACGACTTTATCAGGTGGAGAAGCGCAACGGATGAAATTAGCCAGTGAACTGCAACGCGTGGCAACCGGTAACACTTTTTATATATTAGATGAACCAACAACTGGTTTGCATATGGCAGATATTCAACAGCTTTTAGCAGTTCTTCAACGTTTAGTCGATGCGGGAAACACGGTTTTAGTGATCGAACATAACTTGGATGTGATCAAATCTTGCGACTATTTGATTGATATGGGGCCTGAAGGTGGTGCTGGTGGAGGTCAAGTTCTTGTGACTGGCACACCAGAAGAAATAGCCAAGACAGCTATTTCTTATACCGGTCAATATCTTAAACCACTTTTAGAAAAAAAGATCTAGTGAGTGCGCAAAAATAGGAGTCGGACTAGAGCTTTCACTGCTTTTTTTAATAGTGTTGGCGGGGAATTTTGGCGCTTAGTCAAATAGTGTTGCTGGAAAATCTTCCGAAAAAAGGCACTTTGTTAAATTTTGTGGTGGGTAAATTTTTTGGCACTTTATCAATGTTAGCTGTTACTTTGTCTGGGAGTGTTTTACCAGCTACTGAAGTTTTAGCTGATAGTAGTTCTAATATTATTTATCAAGTTCCTAAAGAATCTGATTATCAATATTTAAAAGAAGAAAGAAGTATTTGGAAAAAAGTTGGTAAAACTGCCATTAGGAAAGCTATAAAGAATAGAACTGCTATTGTAAATGCGGTAAAATCTGTTTCTGGTAAAGCAGTTGCAAACCAAGTTGATAGATACTTTGGTAAGATTGCTGCTTCTCTTACCCCTTTGTTAGAGTGGACTGATATTCCTGCTCAAGCAGTATACGATGCTGTTTTTAGAGGTTTAGTCAATTCTGGCGTTTCAAGAAGTGTTGTTACTAATATAGCTCTTGCTATTAGGGAGGCAGTTAGTTGGATATTGTAGATGGGCATGTTTTAGATAAGTTAAATCTGATAGAAAGTGCTATTTCTGAATTAGCCGAATTACATGGACATTCAGCTTTAAACCCAGTATCTCCAAGTCTTTTTTGCTTGGAGAATGGTATTACTTTTGATGAGAGAGGGAAAATTATTATATTATTGAATAGGCTATTTTCAGAAAATGAAAATGTTAGCTATTTAGAATTAAAAAGAAATATCATTAGAGAAGTACCAAAGTTGGCTTTATTATCTGAAGAAGTTTTTGAAGGTATGGTTAACATTTTTAAGAAAAATTATGTTATCGAAGAAGAATAGTCAGGCAATAGTCATGTGGTATGGATAGAACTCTTTTTTAGAGGGTACTTTTCCCGATCTTGATACTTTAAAAATATAAAAGCGAGTATAAATATTGATTTAACAACGTTTATACTCGCTTTTCTTTTGGGCACTTTGTCCAATTTTGTTGTGGGTAAATTTTTCAGGAAAAGTGTAAGTGGTCGATAGCCAGCTACATTGCTTATTACTTCGGGTTATTGATTGCTTCTAGAAAGTAACTAGAGCTTTTAGAGAATTGGTCATCTGTTCAACAGCCATGCCACCGTTTCGAGCCAAGGTCTCTCAACTCGCCAGCTAGTGTCAAATAAATTGTGTAAACTTTTATATAGGGATCTTTTACAGGAGTTCTGGTGAAGATATCCTTGATAAAGGGAAATATTCAGAAGATGGGTCCTAGGGCCTATGAAAACTTACTTGAATTTGGTGATAATACACTTGTAAGGGTTCTAAGAGGTAAAATGGCAGCCAAGGAGGAAAATGATGGATAAGAAAGAAAGAATTATGGCTTTGCTAAAGGCTGGCGTGATTAATGAAGATGATGCCTTAATCTTGTTAGAACAAGAAGGTCAAAAGATCGGAATAACAAGGGAACAAAATAATTCAGAAGAAAAAAGGCAAGTCAGCCAAGAAGAAATGAAAGAAGAAGCCACTATTATTTTAGAAAAAGCTGCAAGTCTATCGGCTAAAATCGATCAAGAAAAAGCGCAATTGGAACAATTGAATGAACTCCTTCTCCATAAAAAGGACTTTTTTAAAGAACTAGAAGCAGCCTATGCCGACTTTCAACAATTACGTGACCAAGAAAAAGAAGATCTCTCAGATGGTTTTATACCAACTTCAGTTGATGATTTGCTAGAAGCGGATCTTTCAACTGAAGGGCAAAAGGAAGAGGGACAAGAAGCTTGTCAAGAAGACTTGGATAAGCCTTTTAGTCGTTATACTGAAAAAGATTTTGTAGAAGCTATTGCAGATTCGAGGGAAGATATAGATAGTTTAACTAAATCGATTCAGGAAAAGGAAGCTGATATAAGTAATCTAAGTCAAAAAATGGCGGAAATACAAGCGGTTGGAACTAGTGCTTTAGGAGAAAAAAAGAGCCCTAGTTCTTCAGAAAGTAAGGATAGCTCTCAGGATGAAAAAGGAAGAGAGGAATGGAAGAATTTTGCTAAAGATACTGCGGATTGGGTGAACAAAGTAACGCCTAGTATCTTATCAGCAGTTAAGGTGTATGCTGATCGTGTACAGGAAATTGCAGAGGATTTTTCAATGGAAGTGGGTCGCTCTAAACCTTCATCTTCAAAAACAAGAGGAGGATTAAATACTTATCAAGAAGTGATCCCTATAGATAAAGAAGCTTCTATCGTTGATATTAAATTGGCATGTGGGAAAATTGACCTAGAAGTAAAAGAGGGAGAAAGTGGCCGATTAGAGATAAGCTATCAGGGAGTTTTCGAAGATAGTAAGTCTTTAAGAGATACAATTGAAAAACATAGGCTGGTGAGAAATGATCTAGAAATGGCGAAATTCCATTTTTCTAGTCGGAATATTCAAGTGGCAGTTAAGCTTTATTTATCAGAAAAAAATTACGACTATGTATCGCTCAAGGTAATCTCTGGTGAAATTAAGGCTGAAAGCTTGAAGAGTCAAGATATTTTGGCTAAAGTGAAGACAGGAAATATCTCTTTTGATAAAGTTTCTGGAACCATGCTAGAAAGTTTGAATACAAGTGGGAAGATATATCTCAAAGATTGTCAGTTTAGAGATGTATTTTCCAAGCTTACTACAGGGAAAATTTACTATACAGGGGCAGTGCAAGGTCTCGATTTAGACGTTCAGACTGGGAATATTCTCCTCGATACGGACAAGAGTTTGCAACATGTAGAAGCTAAGGTGAAGACAGGGAATATACGTTGGTATAATATGGATTATCAATCGATTGAAGCAGATCTTAAGTCAGGTATTGGAAGCATTAGCCATCCTTATTTGCGGGAAGATATGGATATCTCTATTGAAGAAGAGAGGAGAGCTGGGCAAAGGCTGAAGTTTCGCCATTTAAAGGAAGGGACACCAGTCATAGCGACCCTATCGACTAAATTAGGGAACATTCAATTGACGACATCTCAGATGGATAAGGAAGCCTAGAAATAAGCCAGCAAGATAAGTGGAAGCTGTAGAAGAGATCGTATTGACTAGGAAAGGAAAATAAAAAAATGAGAAGATTAAGACGATCGAGGCACGATAGATGGTTTGCAGGCGTTATGGGAGGCCTAGCTGAATATTTAGGGGTTTCGTCCACATTGCTTCGGATACTATATGTGCTGATTAGCCCTTTTGGAGCGCCGGTTCTATGCTATATATTACTTGCCTTGATTATTCCAGATGAATGGTAGAGAATAGATGAGTAAACTGAACGATTATTTAGAGAGAAAGGAGAGAACGCTGTGAAGAAAGAATTGAGAAGATCACGACACGATAGATGGTTTGCAGGCGTGATTGGAGGTATAGCAGAGTATTTAGGTGTTTCTTCAGGCATATTGCGCCTACTCTATATTTTTTTGGCGCCTTCTGGTTCTCCTTTATTTTTGTACCTGGTTTTAGCTGTGCTTATTCCTGAAGAAACAAGACGCCGCAAGGACGATGATGAAGCTAATGATCACAAGAGAGAGTGGAGTGATTTTTGATGGGTTTTTGGCAACGATTGGCGACCAACGCTCTAGGCTTTATGATCCTATCCTTCCTCTTTTCCCCGTATTTTCATGTTAGTTCGTTGTGGGCGGCAGCATTTGCTAGTTTTTTGATGGCAGCTTTAAACGTTTTTGTTAAGCCACTTCTCTTTATCCTAACTTTGCCTATCACAATTTTAACCATGGGACTCTTTGCCTTTGCCTTAAATGCGTTAGTCTTGCAACTTGTTAGTTCATTAATGGGCAGTCAATTTAGGATCAGTTCATTTGGGATGGCTTTGCTGATCAGTTTCCTTTTGACGGCATTTCAGAATTTCATGTCTAGAAGATTTGGAAAGGAATGGCGTTAAATAGGTCAAAATAAACCCTAGAGAAAGTTTATCTTCTCTAGGGCTTTTTTTATGGGGGAAACTTGAGCTTAGTGGATGAGCTTAAAGAAAGTTGTAATATAGGGGGATATAGGGAAGTTGTACAAGAAGAATCAGTTATCTTATCTGCCCAAAATGGTTCGTCTATGGTAGAATAGATGGAGATTATGGTAAAGCGAGGGAGATAAATGGCGGACGTTACGGTAAAAGAATTAGCTGAAGCGTTACAACTGGAGATTATCTCAGAAAAAGATCATCTGGATAGTTTAATTGCGACTAGTGAAATTTCTCGCCCAGGATTGGTCTTAGCAGGATACTATAAGTTTTACCCACGCAATCGGGTACAAGTTTTTGGCCGGACAGAATCAACGTATTTACACAATTTACATTCAGAGAAAAAATTGGAGATTTTTCGATTTATGGCAGAAAATGGGACACCATGCTTTGTTTTAGCGAGAAATCTTCCCCTTCCAGAAGAATTGTTAAGGGCTAGTCACGAGTTTCATGTGCCTATTCTTCGCTCGCATCGTCGGACGACTCGGATCATAGGCCATATGACGAATTTTTTGGAAAGTAAGATGGCACCTGCGCAAACTGTACACGGCGTCTTGGTGGATGTGTTTGGGATAGGTGTGCTCATCACTGGAGAAAGCGGTGTTGGAAAGTCTGAAACGGCTTTAGAACTAGTTCAAAAGGGGCACCGATTAGTAGCAGACGATCGAGTGGACTTGCATCGACAAGATGAATTGACGATTGTCGGAGAAGCACCAGAGATTTTGTCTCACTTGATCGAAATTCGGGGGGTAGGTATTGTAGATGTGATGACCCTTTTTGGAGCAGGCGCTATTCGTTCGAGTGTAGAAGTCGATTTGATCGTCCATTTAGAAAATTGGAGAAAGGATACCCCTTATGACCGTCTAGGGAAAGATGATGAAAAGGAAAAAGTTCTGGGTGTGGACATTAAGAAGTTAACCATTCCAGTGAAGACTGGTCGGAATATTTCTATTATTATCGAAGTCGCTGCCATGAATTTCCGAGCTAAGGGGATGGGGTATGACCCTATGTATCTGTTCAACCAACGTTTGGATTCATTGATTAAGACGAATGCCCAAAAGGAGGATAATGATGTTTCTAGCCATTAATCCCGTTGCCTTTTCGCTCTTTGGCTGGGAGGTACGCTGGTATGGCATTATTATTACCTTGGCAGCTTTTCTAGGCATTGAATTAGCGAATAGAGAGGCGAAGAAAAGAGGTTTCCCTCAAGACAGCCTTTGGGATTTTGCCTTTTGGGGGCTCCCTTTTGCTTTTTTAGGAGCTAGGCTGTATTATGTTCTTTTTAAATGGGATTATTATGCAGGGCATCTATCTGAAATATTAGCGATTCATAAAGGCGGAATTGCCTTGTATGGTGGCCTAATTTTTGGGGCCATAGCCGCCTTGATCTACTGCATAAAAAATAGCTATTCCTGTACCCTTTTTGTGGATATACTGGCGCCTTATTTTCTTTTAGCGCAGAGCATAGGGCGTTGGGGCAATTTTATGAACCAAGAAGCTCATGGGGATAGAATTGCCAAATCCGTTTTAGAAGCTTGGCATTTGCCTGCCTTTGTGATTGAACAAATGAGGATTGATGGGGTATACTATCAACCTACTTTTCTTTATGAATCTCTCCTCAGTTTCATTGGGGTGATCATTATTTTAACTTTACGGCGCTATGCTCCTTTACGTTTGGGAGATGCGGTCAGCTTTTACCTTGTTTGGTATGGGAGTAGTCGATTTTTAGTTGAAGGAATGCGGACGGATAGCCTATATGTTTTTTCAACTATTCGAGTATCGCAAGCCTTATCTCTCATTTTTATTGCTCTTGGGATTTTGTATGCCATTTACCGTTACCAGCATAAAGAAGAATATATCTATTACAAAAAGGTTATTCATCCTATGAATCTAGCGGTTCTCTGATAGTAAAGGCGTGATTTAAAAAGGAGTCGAGTAGCCGTTAAGTGTTAGGAATGGGTGAATAACAGCTTTTTTTTAGAATAAGGATCTGAGTGGATAGGATTTCTTTTTTAGGATAGAGTATTCGATAAGGATTTCTTTTTTGGGTTAGAATATCTGATAAGAATTTTCCGCTAAGAGCAGATGGCTTATGGGGATATTTCCCTAATAGAGCAAGGAGTAGATGGAAGAAGTAGTCGCTAATTGAAAAAAGGAAGAAGGCCCAGATCGGAAGACGTTAGAATATCTAAATGATCAGCTGAGATCTGTTGGCGGAAGGAGAGTAATATGCGAATTGCAATTTTGGGAAGCGGATCATGGGGGACAGCCTTGTCCATGCTTCTAGTGGATAATGGCCATGATGTGGTTCTCTATACTAACATGAAGGAACAAGTAGAGGAGATTAATCAACAGCACACGAATCAGCATTATTTGCCCGATACTGTATTAGATGATAAGATCTATGCGACGACAGATTTAAAAGAAGCTGTTGAAGGGGCAGATATGGTATGGTTTGTTTTACCGACGAAGGCTATTCGTTCAGTAGCAACTGCTGTAGCCCCTCTATTAAAGAAAAAGCCAATACTGGTTCATGCCTCCAAGGGATTGGAACAAGGATCCAGGTTAAGGATTTCCCAAGTGATTGAAGAAGTGATTCCAAGTGAGCGTTATGAAGCCATTGTTGTCTTATCTGGACCAAGTCATGCCGAAGAAGTAGCAGTAAAAGATATTACGACCATTACCGCAGCGAGCCGCAATCAAAAAGCAGCTGAAGCTGTTCAAGCTGTTTGTATGAATGATTACTTCCGTGTTTATACTAATCCTGATGTGATTGGGGTAGAAATTGGTGCAGCAACCAAGAATATTATTGCTGTTGGTGCAGGTGTTTTAGCAGGTTTAGGCTATGGGGATAATGCCAAAGCCGCTTTAATCACAAGAGGATTAACAGAAATTAATCGATTAGGACGAGTCTTTGGAGCTGACCCGCTTACTTTTATTGGCCTATCTGGTGTTGGTGATTTGATTGTGACCTGTACCAGCCATCATTCAAGGAACTGGAGAGCGGGTTATCAATTAGGGCAAGGGAAATCCCTAGAGGAAGTCCTTGATCATATGGGGATGGTCGTTGAAGGTGTAGCGACCATTAAGGTTGTTTATGAACTAGGTCAAGAATTAGATGTAGATCTACCGATCACAAATGCTTTATATGGTGTTCTTTATCATGGTGAGGAAATTCATTCTAGTATAAGGCAATTGATGAGAAGAGATCCAAAGTCAGAAGTTTTTGAAAGTTAAGCATTTAGCACTCAGTAAATAAGAAAAGTTGACAGCAAGAAAGGAAATAAAAATGACTGTAAAAAAAGCCGTAATTCCAGCAGCAGGTCTAGGGACTCGTTTTCTTCCAGCTACCAAGGCGATGGCCAAGGAAATGTTGCCTATCGTCGATAAACCAACTATTCAATTTATTGTAGAAGAAGCTTTGGCTTCAGGAATTGAAGAAATTTTAATCGTTACTGGTAAAGGGAAGCGACCAATTGAAGATCACTTTGACTCTAACTTTGAGCTAGAAGCTAATTTGAAAGAAAAAGGTAAACTTGATCTCTTGAAATTAGTTGAAGAAACCACTGGGATCAAGCTGTATTTTGTCCGCCAATCTTATCCTAAAGGCTTAGGGGATGCTGTTTTACAAGCTAAAGCTTTTGTGGGGAATGAACCTTTCGTCGTGATGCTAGGGGACGACTTGATGACTGATGAAGTCCCATTGACCCGCCAGTTGATCGATATTTATGAAAACTATGATGCACCAAGCGTAGCCGTTATGGAAGTTCCACATGAAGACACTTCTAAATATGGGATCATTTCGCCTAAACGTCAAATTAAGGAAGACATCAGTGAAGTAGAACAGTTTGTTGAAAAACCAGACCCTGAAAATGCGCCAAGTGATTTAGCCATTATTGGGCGCTATCTTTTAACACCTGAAATTTTTGATTTCCTTGAAACACAGGAAGTAGGTCGTGGTGGGGAAATCCAATTGACTGATGCCATCGAACGTTTGAATACCACACGTTCCGTCTATGCGAAAACGTTTAGGGGGAAACGTTTCGATATCGGGGATAAATTAGGCTTTGTTAAAACCAATATTGAATTTGGCCTAAATCATCCAGAGATCAAAGATGGATTGCGAAGCTACCTACTTGAATTAGGTAAAAAAATAGAAAGAGGCGAGTCTATTGACTAAAGAGCTAGATAAAGTATATGACGTTATTGTTATCGGGGCTGGGCCTGGTGGTATGACTGCAGCTCTTTATGCTTCTCGAGCTAATTTGTCTACTTTGTTGCTTGAAAAAGGTGCTCCTGGCGGTGAAATGCTCAATACGGCAGATATTGAGAACTATCCAGGCTTTAAGAGTATTGCTGGATATGAGTTAGCCGATAAAATGTATGAAGGAGCTATGAGCTTTGACGCTGAACACCAATTGGCAGATGTGACTGGTATTAGCGATGAAGGAGATATTAAAATCGTCCATACAAAGAAGGCAGATTATAAAAGTAAGACAGTGATTATTGCGACAGGAGCTAGTCATCGTCAACTTGGAATTAAAGGTGAGGAAGAATATCAAGGGAAAGGCGTTTCTTATTGTGCCGTCTGTGATGGGAATTTCTTCCGCAAAAAAAATGTAGTGGTCATTGGTGGCGGAGATTCAGCTGTTGAGGAAGGAACCTATCTTTCTCAATTAGCCGATTCAGTGACGATTGTGCACCGGAGAGATAAGTTGAGAGCCCAAGCTGTTTTGCAAGAACGTGCTTTTGAAAAAGAAAATGTGCATTTCCTATACGATACAGTCCCACTAGAAATATTGGGAGATAGTCATCGTGTGACAGGCTTGCGTCTTCAAAATGTCAAGACCAAAGAGGAGTCTGAACTAGCTATAGATGGTGTTTTCATCTATGTAGGGGTTATTCCTGTTAGTGAGGCCTTCACTAGTCTTGGGATTACGGACGAACAAGGGTGGATTAAAACGGATGATTATATGCAAACGTCTCGCCCAGGTATCTTTGCGATTGGAGATGTCAGGGCAAAACATTTGCGCCAAATTGCAACAGCAGTTGGAGACGGGGCTATTGCTGGTCAAGCTGCTTACCAATATATCGAAGCGCAAGGGGACTTGAAATAGTCGTCTCTTAAAGGCTTTTAGATAGGGATCTAAGCCTTATGAGAAAGAAAGAGGGATAAAAACTAATGGCTACTATGACATTGGGCCAAGTGTATAAAATATTAAAAGAAAATAAGCTCTTAAAAGAAATAGTGACAGCAGATGCTTGGAGGCACCATTTAACGCCTGAAGAGGAAAACATTTCTTTTGACCATATTTCGAGCGATTCTCGTCAAGTGGGGGAAAACACTTTATTTGTTTGCAAGGGGATGAACTTTTCTAGTGAATTCCTTGACCAAGCTGTAAAAAGTGGCGTTCGTTTCTATGTAACCGATCGCTTACCTGAAGTGAAAAAAGAGGCCTGTGCCTTGGTGGTGACCAATAGTCGAAAGGCGCTTGCTTTCTTATCTTTTGCTATGTACGATCATCCTGATTCCAAGCTAACGGTCATGGCGATCGGTGGAACGAAAGGTAAGACAACAACTGCTTACTTTTTAAAAAATATCATGGATCGGGTTAACGGTGGCAAAACCGCCTTACTTTCTACCATGGAAACAACCTTGGATGGTAAAAACTACCAAAAATCTTTGTTAACTACGCCAGAATCTATCGATTTAGCTCAAATGTTGGCAGAGTGTGTTAAAAATGGGATGACCCATGTAGTGATGGAAACCTCCTCTCAAGCTTTTAAAATGGATCGTGTAGCTGCAATGCGCTTTTCGATAGCGAGCTTTTTAAATATCTCACCAGATCATATTGGTGAAAACGAGCACGTTGATTTTGAAGACTATTTTTATTGCAAGCGGCAAATGTTCCCCTTGTCAGATTTTCTATTTCTTAATGGAGCAAGCGATTATGTCGACTTTATAAAAGAAGAATTAGACGATGCAGGCAATGCTTATGCTTTACTTGGGAAGGATGAAGAACTGGCTTATCATTGGAAAGAAATTGACGATAGGGAAGGACTTTTAAGCTTTAGTTTTAAGGGACAAGGCATGGATGAAGCAGCAGATTTTAGCATCAAAATGCCGGGGAAATTCAACCTGCAAAATGCTGCTATAGCGGCGTCTATGGCCTTGAAAGCTGGAGCTAGTGTAAAAGCTATACGAGAAGGTTTGTTAGCTACTCATGTTCCTGGACGTATGGAAGTAGTAGAAAGGTCTGCTGGCTATCCGATTATCGTAGACTATGCTCATAATCGCTTGAGTTGTGAGGCCTTGTGTGCTGACTTACGAGAACGTTATCCTAAAGCCCATTTAACTTTAGTGATAGGGGCTCCAGGTAAAAGAGGTCTGTCTCGTCGAAAAGATTTTGGTATAATTATTAAAGCTTATATGGATTCAGCTATATTAACCGCCGAAGACCCTGCAGATACAGATCCAGTGGACATTGCTAAAGAGATTCAATCTTATTGTTCAGATGTCCCAACAAAGATTATTGTGGATCGGGAAGAAGCTATTCGTCAGGCCATTGAAGGAGCTGACGAAAATACCTTGGTCATTTTAGCGGGTAAGGGACGAGATAATTACCAAGAAATTGGAAGTGAACGCTTAGCTTATAAGGGAGATTTAGCGATCGCTCAAGAAATAGTCGCAGCTTTAGAGAAGAAAAAATAAAAGCCTAGGCTAGGCCTAAGAAGGGTGAAGTTCTGCCTTTTTAGGATTTGTACGGTCAACGATTCATATGAAGAGTTATTGGCTAATTCGACTGAAAGAGTAGCTTTACTGTTAACGCAAAGTTCCTAGTAGGAATGGTTTAAGAGCTGTATATGTCATTATTGGGCTAAATTAGTATAAAAAAGGCCAGCCTTTTATAGCGTGCTATCTTGTATAGCGTGTGACTGACCATAAAATATGGATAGATTAAAGGAGACTTATGTATGAGCTGGAAAGAATTAGTGAAAGATTGGAAATTAGGTTTATCTGGCGATTCTGATTTGAAAAAAGAGTTAGATGCACTAGAACAAGATCCTGAAAGTTTAGCAGATGCTTTCTCTCATCCACTGGAATTTGGGACAGCAGGTATGCGTGGCTTGATGGGACCTGGGATTAATCGGATGAATATTTATACCGTTCGTCAAGCAACTTATGGTCTAGCTCAAGTTGTTCTTAAGCAAGGTGAGGGTGCAAAGCAAGCGGGGGTCGTTATTTCTTATGATTCTCGTCACCATTCTAGAGAATTCGCTTTTCATGCGAGTCAAATCTTGGTAGGGCAAGGGATTAGAACTTATATGTATGATTCATTGCGTCCAACACCAGTACTAAGTTTTGCAGTTCGCTATTTGAAGACGGCTGCTGGGATTATGATTACAGCTAGTCACAATCCAAAACAATATAATGGCTACAAATGTTATGGGCCTGATGGCGGTCAAATGCCACCAGAAGACGCTATAAAAGTAACAGAAGCCATGTTATCTAGACCAGATCTCTTGTCCATTGAAGGGGTTAGCCAAGAAGAACTACTTCAAAGTGATCTTTTCCAATTGATTAGTGACGAAGTGGATCAAGCTTACTTGAAAGAAATCGCTAGTGTAACAGTAGATCCTAGTGTTATTAAACGGCAATCTGATCTTAAATTTGTTTACACTCCGCTTCATGGGACAGGGCAATATTTAATGGAAAAAGTATTTAGAGAAGCAGGTTTTAAATCTGTTCACTATGTGGATAGCCAAAAGGATCCAGATGGAGAATTCTCTACTGTTAAATCCCCAAATCCAGAAGATGGAGAAGCTTTTATTGAAGCAGAAAAAATTGGACGTGCTGTTCATGCAGACGTCTTGATTGCAAGTGACCCAGATGCTGATCGGATGGGTGCTGCAGTTCGTTTGAGTGATGGAAGCTACCGTACCTTAACCGGTAATCAAATTGGTGCCATCTTATTAGACTATCTCTTGAAAGCTAAACAAGCCAAGGGAGAATTAAGTGACAAGACCTGCGCAATTAAGTCGATCGTGTCAGGAGAATTAGCGACGAAGGTAGCCCACTCTTATGGGGTTGAAATGCGTAATGTTCTCACAGGATTTAAATATATTGCAGAGCAAATTCATTTATTCGAGCAAAATAGATCAGGGGAATTTGTGTTTGGATTTGAAGAATCTTATGGCTATTTGGTAAAAGCCTTTGTCCGTGATAAAGATGCCTTGCAAGCAACCTTACTTTTAGCAGAAGTGGCTGCTTATCAAGCAGAACAAGGACTTAGCTTGGCGGATGCCTTAGAGGATTTATATGCTCGTTTCGGGGTTCATGCGGAAAAGACTTTAGCCTTTAAATTTGAAGGAGAAAGTGGTCAAGAACGCATGAAAGAAATCATGAAGCAATTGCGGGATAAACCATTGACGCAACTCTTAGGGGCTAGTGTAGCGGCTCGTGAAGATTATTTGACAAGCCAACGTGTTGAAACAACTGCTACTAAGCCGATTAGCTTACCAAAATCTGATGTGTTGAAGTATTATCTTGACAATGGGGATTGGTTAGCGTTTAGACCTTCAGGGACAGAACCTAAGTTGAAAGTCTACATGGGCGTAACTGCTGAAAATCAAGCTTTAGCACAAGAAAAAATTGCGGGTTATGAAGGAGTCTTACGTGAGCTATTAGCTTAAATAAGAAAATCTCCTATTTTGTAAGGATAAAATAAAGGATAACAAACAAAAGAAACCTAACTTCATGTGGAAGGGCAAGTCTTCTGCTTGAGTTGGGCTTCTTTTGTTCTAGCGGACTAGAAGCTTTTTATCAGAAATTATATTAGTCTAAGTGACCCTATTTAAGCTATTAGATCTTGGAGGGATTTGGCCATCGGGAGGCTAATTTATTTTTAGATGGAATAATCTATCGACTTAGAGATAAGCTTACTTAAAGCGATTGGCCAATAATCTAGTTAAAGCTCTTGTCTAAATAAGGGATTAGGGTTAAACTTAATTACAGTTGTAGTTTTTTTGTTAAAGGATGGAAGATTCCATTGGGGAGGCCACCTTTTGCGGATAAGTGTTGAAGACCTCTGTTTAGTTGTTTTCAGCGCTTTTTTCATCACCTGGAAGGCTAGTTGTTTTTATTGACGGAAGTGGCATGGTAGAATCGTGTTATAGAATAAGTAAACTATACCTTACAGGCATTATCTCTATATCTTCAGTAGTAATAGGATATAATAGAGTGAAGAACTAGTATATGATAGCAGATTGGGGAGGGTATGATGGAGAGTTTAGACCTCGTAATAATTACAGGGATGAGTGGCGCAGGAAAGACGGTAGCGATGCGTTCTTTCGAAGATATGGGCTACTTTTGTATTGATAACATGCCTCCTAGTTTAATTCCAACTTTTTGGGATTTGGTCAAAACTTCTGGAAAAGTGACCAAAGTTGCTTTGGTGATTGATTTGAGGGCGAGAGCCTTCTTTCATGAGATTGAGGAAGCTATCCGCAATTTAGATAATACGACTTTTGTGACCACTCGTATCTTATTTTTGGAGGCAAGTGACCAAAAATTGGTGAGTCGCTACAAGGAAACGAGAAGAAGTCATCCGCTAGCGGAAGATGGTTTGGTCATGACGGGGATTCGCTTGGAAAGGCGACTCTTGCAGGAAATTAAATCAAGAGCACAAAAAGTTATCGATACAACAGATTTATCGCCAAGAGAACTTCGAGAAGAGATCATGAATACTTTTGGGCAGGAAAAAGACCATTACTTTCAAGTGGTGGTTATGTCCTTTGGCTTTAAGTATGGTTTGCCTATTGATGCAGATATGGTGATGGATGTACGTTTTTTGCCTAATCCCTTCTATGTCGAAGATTTGAAGCCATTGACGGGATTGGATCAACCTGTATATGATTATGTGATGAAACAACCTGAAACAGAGATTTTTTATCAGAAGTTTCTTGACCTCTTGTCCTTCTGTCTTCCAGGTTATAAAAAAGAAGGGAAGAGCCAAGTGGTCATCGCTATTGGTTGTACAGGGGGGCAACACCGCTCTATCGCTTTAACAGAGCGTGTAGCTAAAGCTTTAGCTGATCAAGGTTATGAAGTGACTAGCTATCATCGTGAAGAAGAAAGACGGAGGAAGGAGAGAAGAGAACTTGAATCTACTGACAAATAGGCCGAAGATCACTGTTATCGGTGGAGGAACGGGCTTGCCGATTATTTTGAGCGCTCTTCGTTCTCAAAGGGCGGATGTCACAGCAATTGTAACAGTTGCTGATGATGGTGGCAGTTCTGGCGTTATTCGGGACTATGTCAATGTCGTACCACCAGGAGATATAAGAAACTGTCTGACAGCCTTATCTGAACTGTCAGATTTGGAAAAAGATGTTTTTCAGTATCGTTTTGATTCGGAAGATCAATTTTTCGCCGGTCATGCGATTGGAAATTTGATTATTGCTGCTTTAACTGAAATGAAGGGCAATATTTTTGAGGCGGTTAATTTGCTGAATGAGATGATGAGGATATCAGGGCATGTTTATCCTGTATCAAATGAACCCTTGACCCTCTATGCCGCCTTTGAAGATGGTAGTGTAGGGGTTGGCGAGTCCAAGATTGCTACATTCCGTAAACCGATTGATCATGTTTATGTTAAAACATCTGACGGGGGAAATGAGGCTGTAGCGCATGAGGCAGTCGTTCAAGCTATTATGGATTCAGATATGGTCGTTTTAGGACCAGGAAGCTTATACACCTCCATTTTGCCGAATTTAACCATCCAAAATGTAGCAGAAGCTGTACGTAACACGCCTGCTGAAGTTGTCTACATTTGTAATATTATGACTCAATGGGGTGAAACAGAACATTTTACAGATGCCGACCATGTTAGAGTCTTGCATAAGCATTTGGGGAAAAACTTTATCGATACAGTTTTGGTGAATAATGAACAGGTGCCTGATGAATGGATTAATCCGATTGAAAACGGCGAATATCTTTATCAGGTGGCCACTGATTTTTCGGCATTACGTGATCAAGGTTGCCGAGTGATTTCTTCTGATTTCTTACATCTAAGTGAACGTGGGGTTTGCCATGATGGAGATAAGGTGGTTGAAGAACTCTATCGTTTACTCTATTCTGCCAAAGTTGATTAAGAAAAGGAGGGATGGACGTGTCATTTGCTTCAGAAACTAAAAATGAGTTGACCCATTTGATCGTACATCCTGAGCATGCTCGGGCAGAATTATCCGCGATGATTCGTATGAATGGGGCAATTGGCTTGCAGCAAGGGAAAATAATCCTCAACGTCCAGACGGAAAACGCGGCGATTGCTCGGCGTATCTATGTTTTAGCCAAGGAGCATTTCAATGCTGAAGGAGAGCTTTTGGTTCGACGGAAGATGAAATTAAAAAAGAACAATGTCTATATTGTTCGTTTCAAGTCGAAAGCAGGGGAATTATTAGAAGCCTTGCATATTATGGATGGATTGATGATTAATCCGCATGTGGATCCTCATTTTAAAGATGATGAAGAGCTGAGGCGTTCCTACTTAAGAGGAGCTTTTTTAGCGACAGGATCGATGAATCATCCCGAAAGTGCTAGCTATCATTTGGAAATTTATTCGCAGCAAGAAGAGCATAATGAAGATCTGTTAGAGATGTTGAATGATTGTGCCTTGAATGCTAAGACCATAGATCGACGGCAGGGGCATATCATTTATTTAAAAGAAGCTGAAAAAATAGGGGATTTCCTGGCTTTAATTGGGGCGACCAATGCACGATTAACGTTTGAAAATATCCGCATCGTGAGAGATTTAAGGAATTCTGCCAATAGGATTGTGAATTGTGAAGTCGCCAATTTGAATAAAGTAGCGGAAGCCTCAGCGAAACAGATCAAAAATATCAAGAAAATTGATGAAATGATGGGGCTGAGCCAGTTGCCTGAAAAACTGCAACAAATAGCTTTAGCTCGGTTAAAATTTCCAGATGCTAATCTAACGGAATTGGGGAAACATGTTGAAGGAGGGCCTATTTCTAAGTCTGGTGTCAATCATCGACTCAGAAAGTTAAATGATATTGCAGACCAATTAGAAAAAAGGTAAAATAAAAAGATCATTGCATTTAGCACTTGCGTATCTTATAGGTAGCTGGAAGAACCAGTAATAAGACGGAGGTGGAAATGAAATGAATCAATTTTCTGGAATTGGACGGGTAGTTCGACAGATAGAATTAATTGAAACGCCACAAGGGAATAATGTCATTAATAATGTACTGGCCATTCCCAAACGGCGAAACACGAATGAGCAAAGCGCCGATTTTATTCCATTTGTTGTTTGGGGTAAAACAGCTGAACTCATGCATCAATATGTAAAAAAAGGACACCAAATTGGTGTTTCGGGACATTTTCAATCGCGTCATTATACCAATAAGCAAGAGCAGACGGTATATGTGGTAGAGTTGGTTGTAGAAAGCATTACTTTTACCCAAAGCCATGGGAGTGACAGAGAAGATTCAGATCTAACGCCGGAGAGTCTGGCTGAACTCTTCCAATAAATCGTTAGATGGATCGACCTGTATTCATGAGCGTGACGCCTGAAATGTCTAAATAAAATAAAAGAGGAGTAGGGGCTCGCTTATGAGGTTGATGATGATGGAAAATGATCAGTCTGTTTGCGATCGAGTAGAATTATTTTTCGAAAGAGAAGGATGGACTGTAGATTACTATGGTGATGGGCAAGAAGGCTTAGAAGCTTTTAGAGAAAGCAAGGGCAAATATGACTTTTTGATTTTAAGTTTAAAATTGATGACTTTGCCCGGCCTACAAGTGTTAAAAGAGATTCGAAAAGAAGACCAAGATATTCCAATTTTGATTTTGTCTGAAAAAATTTCAGAAAGTGATCAGATTATTGGTTTGGAAATGGGAGCGGATGATTATATCACTAAACCATTTAGTGAAATTTTATTGATTGCCAAGATTCGTGCGATTTATCGACGTTACAATCATGCACACAAATACACAGTTAGTGATCAAACACAAATGATTACGACGGCTACTTTAAAAATCAACAAATCGACAAGAGAAGTCGTTTTTTGTGGGAAAATTTTGGAACGTAAATTTCAAGTACAAGTTAGCCACCCCCTAAATTTTTCACAAAGGGAGAGCTGTG
>NZ_QXPZ01000049.1 GCF_003664595.1 Atopobacter sp. AH10 | reverse complement strand
TCAGTTGGTAGAGCATCTGACTTTTAATCAGAGGGTCGCAGGTTCGAGCCCTGCATGGCTCATATGCGGGTGTGGCGGAATTGGCAGACGCACTAGATTTAGGATCTAGCGCCGCAAGGCGTGGGGGTTCAAGTCCCTTCACCCGCATTTTAAAAAAGGAAGACACGCGGAAGTAGTTCAGTGGTAGAACACCACCTTGCCAAGGTGGGGGTCGCGGGTTCGAACCCCGTCTTCCGCTTTCCAGATCTTCTGGATTAATAGGCACCCATAGCTCAATTGGATAGAGTACCTGACTACGAATCAGGCGGTTGCAGGTTCGACTCCTACTGGGTGCATACTTCGGGAAGTAGCTCAGCTTGGTAGAGCACTTGGTTTGGGACCAAGGGGTCGTAGGTTCGAATCCTGTCTTCCCGATAAGAGATAGTGTGAATTTGTCTCTTTAATTTTGGCGGCGTAGCTCAGCTGGCTAGAGCGTCCGGTTCATACCCGGGAGGTCGGGGGTTCGATCCCCTCCGCCGCTATGAGACTTTTACATGTCTCGGACCTTTAGCTCAGTTGGTTAGAGCAGACGGCTCATAACCGTCCGGTCGCAGGTTCGAGTCCTGCAAGGTCCATATAAGATTATATAATGGAGGATTACCCAAGTCCGGCTGAAGGGAACGGTCTTGAAAACCGTCAGGTGTGTAAAAGCACGCAAGGGTTCGAATCCCTTATCCTCCTTTCTCTTATTATCGCGGGGTAGAGCAGTTGGCAGCTCGTCGGGCTCATAACCCGGAGGTCGCAGGTTCGAGTCCTGCCCCCGCAATTGGTTCCGTGGTGTAGGGGTTAACATGCCTGCCTGTCACGCAGGAGATCGCGGGTTCAATTCCCGTCGGAACCGTTTTTCGAATAATTATCATGCGGGTGTAGTTTAGTGGTAAAACCACAGCCTTCCAAGCTGTTGTCGCGAGTTCGATTCTCGTCACCCGCTTTTTTTAGGGCCTATAGCTCAGCTGGTTAGAGCGCACGCCTGATAAGCGTGAGGTCGATGGTTCGAGTCCATTTAGGCCCATTAGATAAATATAATGGTGGGGAAGTACTCAAGAGGCTGAAGAGGCGCCCCTGCTAAGGGTGTAGGTCGGTTTATCCCGGCGCGAGGGTTCAAATCCCTCCTTCTCCGTTTTGTTTATCTTGTTGGCCCGTTGGTCAAGCGGTTAAGACACCGCCCTTTCACGGCGGTAACACGGGTTCGAGTCCCGTACGGGTCATACGAATTATAATTGTCGCGGGGTAGAGCAGTTGGCAGCTCGTCGGGCTCATAACCCGGAGGTCGCAGGTTCGAGTCCTGCCCCCGCAATAGAAGACAATCGTCTTCACTTAGAATTGGCGAGGATAGCACATCTGTCCTGGCATCGCCAATGAGTTATGATGAGTGGCAGACACATTTCGCCATGACGTTATGGTTCCGTGGTGTAGGGGTTAACATGCCTGCCTGTCACGCAGGAGATCGCGGGTTCGATTCCCGTCGGAACCGTTTTGGCTCGGTAGCTCAGTTGGTAGAGCACTTGATTGAAGCTCAAGGTGTCGGCAGTTCGATTCTGTCCCGAGCCATTTTTTTATGTCCTGGCCCGTTGGTCAAGCGGTTAAGACACCGCCCTTTCACGGCGGTAACACGGGTTCGAGTCCCGTACGGGTCATCTGAAATCAATTAGAGACAGTCTAATTGGGTAAAGCTTCTGGTTACTTAACGTTTCCAGAAGCTTTTTTGTTATAATCTATTTGATAGATAGAGGCAAAATACAATGATGTGTTAGAATAAGAGAAGATCTAATTTGTTTAAATAATATATGCTGATGGAGGAAACACTATTGGATCATAAAGAAGTGATCATAAAAAGTAAAAAAAGGGTTCAAAAGCATGGCGAAGTTTTTACCCCTAAACGGATAGTGAAAATGATGCTTGATCAAGATGGGATCAAAGAAGCCTGTGAATCCCTGACAGCAACATTTTTAGAACCATCTGCCGGGTCTCGTATCATAATAATGACAGAGGAAAATAGTTCAGCAAAATTAAAGGTTTTGAAGCTTCTGCCAAAGTTAAAAATTGAAGGAACTGCTGGTTTATGTGTTGCTTAGATCCACAATAGACTAAAATAATGGCTGTAAGCAGTACATAGGCTGAATAGAAAAAGAAGTAGTGTATTCGATGGATATTAAAAATTAGGTTGATTGTAAAGTGAAGTTGAACATTTAATAAAGAAGGTCCATACAGTCTTTCTTTGTTAGAATATAGGCTTAATTTTTAGTTGGAAGATGAATCATTAGGGGAGGAAAACTATCATGGCAAATAAAAACACAGCCGATATTGGGTTTGAAAAACAAATATGGGATGCGGCCTGCGTACTTCGTGGCAATATGGATGCGTCCGAATATAAGAGTGTCGTTCTGGGATTGATTTTCTTGAAATATATCTCAGATCGATTTGATGAAAAATACAAGGAACTGGTTGAAGAAGGGGCTGGTTTTGAGGAAGATATTGATGAATATACCTCTGAGGGCATCTTCTTTGTGCCAGAGGGGGCTCGTTGGAGTGAGATTGCAGCAAAAGCCCATGAGGAGGAAATCGGGACAGTGATCGATAACGCCATGTGTGCTATCGAAAAAGAAAATAAACGTCTTAAAGACATCTTGCCTAAGAATTTCGCGCGTCCCGAATTGAATAAGCGAAGATTGGGAGATGTGGTTGATTTATTTACTAATATCCAGATGATCGAACATGGCAGTGAGAAGGATATCTTGGGTCGTACCTATGAGTACTGCCTTTCGATGTTCGCTGAGCAAGAAGGAAAACGCGGCGGTGAATTCTTTACCCCTTCTTGTGTAGTACGTACTTTAGTAGAAGTACTGAAACCTTTCAAGGGTCGCGTCTACGATCCTTGCTGTGGTTCAGGTGGGATGTTCGTTCAGTCTGCAAAATTTGTTGAAAACCATAGTGGGAACATCAGCAATATTTCCATCTACGGTCAGGATTCCAATCCGACTACATGGAAAATGGCTCAGATGAATCTAGCTATTCGTGGAATTGAGCCAGATCTAAGCACATATGCAGAAGACATTTTTGTGAAGGATCTGCATCCTACTGTAAGAGCAGATTATATTATGGCTAATCCTCCATTCAACCTTTCTAATTGGGGCGCCGATAGATTAAAAGAGGACGTTCGTTGGCAGTACGGAAAACCACCAGCAAGTAATGCCAACTTTGCCTGGTTACAGCACATGATTTCTCATTTGGCGCCTGCAGGCCGAATTGGTATGGTACTTGCTAATGGATCACTTTCTTCTCAGTCGAGCGGTGAAGGTGAGATTCGTAAGAATATTATCAATGCCGATTTAGTAGAGTGTATCGTGGCCATGCCTACTCAGCTCTTCTATACAACGCAGATTCCAGTTTCGCTTTGGTTTATCAATAAGCAGAAGAAACAAGCAGGGAAGACTTTATTTATAGACGCTCGTAAGATGGGGACAATGGTCAGCCGCAAGCTTCGTGAGTTAACGGATGATGATATCCAGAAGATTTCAGACACTTATGACGCATTTGTAGACGGAACGCTTGAAGATGTGAAGGGCTTCTGCGCAGTTGTCGATACAGATGCCATTGCCAAGCAGGATTATATCCTGACGCCTGGTCGCTATGTTGGCATCGAAGAACAGGAAGATGACGGTGAACCATTTGAGGATAAGATGAATCGCCTGACTTCTGAATTGTCGGAGATGTTCGCCAAATCCCATGAGCTAGAAGCCGAAATCAGAAAGAAGCTGGGGGCGATTGGGTATGAAATCTAAATTATCAGATATTAGTTTCTTTGCTAAAGGAAAGGTAGATGTATCTGATTTAACAGATGCAAACTATATTTCAACAGAAAATATGTTACCCAATAAATGTGGAGTGACTACTGCTTCCTCACTTCCAAATACTCTTCAAACAAGGGCTTATCAAAAAAATGATATCTTAGTGTCAAATATAAGACCATATTTCAAGAAGATTTGGTTTGCTAATTGCAATGGTGGTTGTTCAAATGATGTGCTAGTCTTCAGAGCAAATGACAATATAGATGCAAGATTTCTTTATTATGTGCTTGCCAATGATGCTTTCTTTGATTATTCAACAGCCACATCAAAAGGTACCAAAATGCCTCGTGGAGATAAAACTGCAATAATGGAATATAAAGTACCGGATTTTAATCTATCAACTCAAAAGAAAATATCAGGACTTTTATCGGACATAGATGACAAAATTACTTTGAATAACAATATAAACAAGAATTTAGAAGAGCAAGCTCAGGCTCTTTTTGACCTTTTCTATGATTCTGTTTCAGGCAAAACTTGTGTCCTATCAGAAATAATCGATATAAGAGATGGTACACATAATTCTCCAAAAACAACGGATAATGGATACCCATTAGTTACCTCAAAGCATTTGCTTCCGTTTGGTGCGGATACATCATTAGCCAATATTATTTCAAAAACTGACTATGACAAGGTAAATGAAAGAAGTAAGGTAAATACCGGCGATATTTTGATAAGTATGATTGGAACAGTTGGAATAATTTCTTATGTCATTGATTCGCCAGTGAAATTTGCCATTAAGAATGTAGGCTTATTCAAAACATCACAGTATCCATCTCTCGAATTGTATATTTTGTACTACTTGAAGAATAATTCAACAAAACATCATATAGAAAAATGTCTTGCAGGGAGCACACAAAAATATATAAGTTTAGGTGAATTACGTAAATTACCAATAGTTATTCCGTCTCAGAAGGAATTAGGAGTCTATAATTCAGTGATTCGACCAATAGTCTCTAAAATAGCTTTGCTAGTGCAAGAGAATAAACGGTTAGCGAATATTCGTGATACTCTTTTACCCAAGTTGATGTCCGGCGAACTTGATGTCTCCGACATCGACCTCTAAGCCGCTAAATTCTTGTTTAACCTAATAATCCCACCAACGGCGGGAGCTAAAGCCAACGGAACTGCCGTTGAGTCGTTCTCTGGAAAATAAATTTGAAGGAGAATGTCTTATGAAACAACAAATTATTTCAGAGGTGATACAACAAATGTTGCCTCACCTCGATAATGCTCAAATTCATCAGTTGCAAAAGGTGCTTGAGAATGCACTTTTTGGCTGTGAGATTACAACACAGACTGTAAAGAAAGATGCTGATGATAACCCAAAGCTGATCGATGCTTTTGTTTCGGCAAAACGAGTTGAAGGTTGTTCGGAGAAAACACTGAAGTATTATCGAACGACCATTGAAACAATGGTAGATTCGATAGGTAAAGGCATCCGACATATTCAAACAGAAGACTTACGCTCTTATTTGACAGATTATCAGAGTAGGAAGCATTCCAGTCGTGTTACAATTGATAATATTCGAAGAATTTTGTCTAGCTTTTTCTCTTGGTTGGAAGACGAGGATTATATATTAAAAAGTCCTGTTCGCCGTATCCATAAAGTAAAAACAGCGACCAACATAAAGGAAACTTATACCGATGAAGACTTGGAGAAAATGCGTGATAACTGCACAGAGCTTCGGGATTTGGCGGTGATTGATATGCTAGCTTCTACTGGCATGCGTATCGGTGAAATGGTGCTGTTGAATAAGGCGGATATCAATTTCAATGAGCGTGAATGTGTGGTTTTCGGTAAAGGGGATAAAGAACGCATTGTATACTTTGACGCTCGAACAAAAATCCATCTGCAAAATTACATTGACAGCAGAAATGATAATAATCCAGCCTTGTTTGTAACCTTGCGTGCTCCACATGAGAGAATCAAGATAGGCGGTATCGAATCTCGCCTGCGTGAAATGGGCAAGCAATTAGATATTGCAAAAGTCCATCCCCATAAGTTCCGCAGAACGCTTGCAACGATGGCGATTGATAAAGGAATGCCGATAGAGCAGTTACAACAGCTATTAGGGCATAAACGAATCGACACGACCTTGCAGTATGCAATGGTTAAGCAGAGTAATGTTAAGTTGGCTCATAAAAAATATATAGGTTAAGGAAGGTGATAAGATGGCTGAGTGGAAGGAATGCTTGTTGGGTGATTTGATTACATTTCAACGAGGGTATGACTTGCCAAAGAGTAAAATGTCTGGGGAAGGTTATCCCGTGGTAGGGTCTAATGGAATTATTGGATTTCATAATGAATATACTACAGAATATCCATCACTAACGGTGGGAAGAAGTGGAAATGTCGGCAAACCCTATATAGTTTATGGACGTTCTTGGTCACATAATACTTCTTTATATATAAAAAAATTTAAGGGTTCTGATCCAGTTTTTATTTATTATTTCTTACAAACGCTAGATTTAGGAAATTATGCTGGTGGTAGTGCTGTTCCTACGCTTAACAGGAACCACATTCATTCGATCAATGTTCGTGTTCCAGCTGATATATACGTTCAAGAGAAAATAGCAAATATATTAAAAGCTTTAGATGACAAAATTGATAAAAACAGTGAGATAAACAAGAATTTAGCGGCTTAGAGGTCGATATCGGAAACATCAAGTTCGCCTGACATCAACTTGGGTAAAAGAGTATCACGAAGCATAGCAAGATGTTCGTTCTCCTTTCCATTGGAAAAAATCAGACTGGAAATTGATTTGCAATAATTATCAAATTCTATAACTTTATCTATATGCGGAATTAAAATAGGTTCCGTTTCAATAAATCCTGAAAAATCAAGGTTCTTAATACCTGTTGTGCCGTTTTCATAAGAGAAAAAGACGCCTTTATCATACAGGTATTGCCAATAATAATAGATAAACAGACTGTATCCTTCTTTGGGGGTTATTGCCTTACAGAAATTTGTGCAAACCATACCGCTATCATAACGGTCAAGTAATGATTGAGTTATAGCTGTACATCTTCCGGTTGATTGAGTAGGACTACCTCCTGAAATTTCGACAACAATGTCACCGGCTGTAAGTTGCTTTTTGGCAAAGTTTTTCGGAAGAATATACCTTGTAGGCATCTTTCCTTTATTGCCTGCTTTGACTTCGGGAATATCTGCACCTCGAATGCAGTAAACTTTTTCAGTATTATTGCCTGTTGGTGTTTCTTTTCCCCAATCACCATTTAAAGTTGATTTAATAAGCTCAGAGAATGTTCCTGTTGACCATTGATTGTTTTCGGAATTGTCTATAAACCATTCTTTAAATACAGCTTGAGCTTGCTCTTCTAAATTCTTGTTTACCACAGAAATACAATAAAAATAGGAGGTTGAACATGCCAAATTCATTTACAGAAGATACCTATGAACGAGCGATTATCGAATTGTTTGAAAACATGGGCTATGACCATTTCTACGCGCCAGATTTTGATCGAGATTATACCAGCCCTCTTATGGATTCTATTCTGAGAGATAGTTTGGTGCATATCAACCGTGATCTTCCTAAAGAAGCCATAGATGAGGCATTGGCTAAGTTGAAGAATTTTGATACTGGCAGCCTGTTGCAGAAGAATAGCCTGTTTATGGATTACCTGCAAAATGGCATCACAGTTAAGTTCTTTGTGAAGGGTGAGGAGCGATCTAAGATTGTTCGTTTGATTGATTACCAAAATGTAAAGGCTAATTCTTTCTATGTGGTCAATCAATTTACATTTTTAGAGAATGGAAATAACCGTCGACCGGATATTATTCTATTTATTAATGGCCTACCTCTTGTCTTGATGGAATTGAAGAGTCCAGCGAAGGATGAAGTGGGGGCTGAGAACGCCTACCATCAAATTCGCAATTACATGAAGGATATTCCGTCCATCTTCTATTACAACGCCATTTGCGTCATCAGTGACTTGTCTATTAATAAAGCAGGGACCATTACTTCTGGATTAGATCGTTTCATGGAATGGAAGACCAAAGACGGAAGTTATGAAGAAACGGCCTATGCTTCTTTTGAAACTTTCTATGAGGGGATATTCCAAAAGGAACGTCTGCTCGATATTTTAAAGAATTTTATTCTTTTCTCAGGTGATAGCAGCACGCGCTTTAAAGTATTAGCTGGATACCATCAATATTTTGCGGTACGCAAGGCGATCGAGAAGGCCAAAGTAGCCACTAAGACCGATGGTAAGGGTGGTGTTGTTTGGCATACACAGGGTTCGGGTAAGTCATTATCGATGGTTTTCTATGCCCATTTATTACAAGAAGCCTTAAACAGTCCTACCATTGTTGTGATGACAGACCGAATAGATTTGGATGATCAACTTTATATGCAGTTCTCACAATGCGCTGATTTCTTGCGCCAGACACCGATTCAAGCGGAGAGTAAGGAACATTTGAAGTCGCTTCTGGATGGCAGAAGCGCCAATGGCATTATATTTACAACGATGTTTAAGTTTGAACGTGGAGAGACAGCCTTATCTAAACGTCGGAATATCATCGTGATGGCAGATGAAGCGCATCGTGGACAATATGGCTTTGATGAGAAAATCATTCTAAGAGAGAATGAAGCGGGCGAGCAGGAAGCTCGTAGGGTAATCGGTAATGCCCGTATTATTCATGATGCATTGCCGAATGCTACATTTATTGGCTTTACTGGTACACCGATTTCAGATAAGGATCGAAATACGCGTGAAGTTTTTGGGGACTATATTGATATTTATGATATGACACAGGCTGTAGAAGATGGCGCAACACGTCCGGTTTATTATGAAAGCCGCGTTGTGAATCTGAAACTAGATGAGAATACCTTGTCTTTAATTGATTCTACTTATGATGTATTAGAGCAGAAGTCTGACCAACAAACAATCGAAAAGAGTAAGAAGATGCTGGGGCAGATGGAAAGCTTATTGGGAGCTGACTCTACTATTGAATCGCTTTGTGAAGATATTGTTGAACATTACGAAAAATATAGAGCCAATCTATTAACCGGCAAAGCCATGATTGTGGCGTATTCGCGTCCAATTGCCATGAAAATCTATCGCCGTATCTTGGAAATTAGACCGACCTGGACAGATAAAGTCGGTGTGGTTATGACAGGCGGAAATAATGACCCAGAAGATTGGAAAGAGATTATCGGAACCAAAGCGCACAAAGAAGAGCTCGCAAGGAAATTTAAGGATAACCAGGATCCGATGAAAATAGCCATTGTTGTCGATATGTGGCTGACCGGATTTGATGTACCTTCTTTGGCTACCATGTATGTTTATAAGCCAATGCGTGGCTATAATTTAATGCAAGCTATAGCCCGTGTTAACCGTGTGTTCAAGGATAAAGAAGGTGGTTTGATTGTTGATTATGTGGGAATTGTAACCGCTCTGAAAGCGGCAATGAGTGAATATACGAAGCGTGATCAATCGACATATGGGGATATGAACATTGCCAAGATGGCTTATCCGAAGTTCCAGGAAAAGCTACAGGTCTGCAAGGACTTGTTGCATGGCTTTGATTTTACCGGATTTGTAGGAGGTTCTCCGCTTATGATGGCTAAGCTCATTACAGGTGGCGTGAACTTTATCCTAGATGTCAGCGTATCGGAAAGAAAAAACTTGTTCTTGAAGGAAGCGATGCTTTTAAAAAAGTCGCATTCCCTTTGCTCCAGTATGACAACAGAGCAGGAACGCCATGAAGCAGCCTATATGGAGGTATTACGTTCTACAGTAACTAAGATTAGCTATGACGGTACTGGTGGAAAGAGTTTGTCGCTTAAAGAGATCAATGACCAGATCAATGAACTTCTGAAGGCCGCGATACAAAGCGAAGGTGTCATTAGCCTTTTTGATAGCAGTAAGTCTAGTGGAGAGAACGTCAGCTTGTTTGATCCAGCTGTGTTATATGGAATTTCCAGAATGAAGGAAAAAAACATTGCGGTTGAAATTTTGAAGAAGCTGATGAAGGATGAAGTATCCCTATATAATCGAACAAATGTGGTACAGTCGCAGAAATTCTCGGAAAAGATTGCCCGCTTGATGAACTCTTATTATAACGGTCTCATTACGAATGAAGAGGTAATCAAAGAGCTACTGAAGACGGCTGAGGAAATAACCAACCTTTATAAAAATGGTCAGGAGTTAGGGCTTTCACAAGAAGAGTTGGCCTTTTATGATGCGTTGACCAAACCAGAACACATTAAGGATTTTTACAAGAATGATGAATTAATTGCGCTGACAAGAGAATTGACTGAAATGCTTCGTAAGAATCGCACGATTGACTGGCAGAAAAAAGAAACTGCCAGAGCACAAATGCGTAAAATGGTGAAACGACTGCTCAAAAAATATAAGTATCCACCGGTGGATTATGATTTTGCGATCAGTACTGTTATCAGTCAGTGTGAGCTTTGGACCGACAATGTGGAACCACGAAAAGAGGAAAAACTCTATAAGTATTTGTCTGAAATAGAACTAAGCAAGGTGGCAGAAGATACGGTTTCTTACGGAGAAAAGAAGTAATGGAGGGGCGGTATGGACACAGTATAAAATTTCTTGTGTAACCAACAGTGCTTGTATCAGCTTGACTTTTCTATTCTCTTAGCCTTAAGCGCTCTTACAAGTGGACGGGTTAAGACTAGTCCTGCTTGCTTTTAAAATTTAACAAAAACAGCGAGGCTCACTAGTCAATCTGGATCAGTTTATATAGGAATAATATTCCAGAAAATAGTAACAAACAGATTAAGCAAGTAAGCAAAGTAGTATGTGTCAACTCATTGTTGGTAATTTTAGAGGGTATTCGTTCACAATATAGCGAGCACTGGGATGATATTTTCAAGACGGTGACAACAGACAACGGCTCTGAATTATCCATGTTATCAGACTTAGAAACATTAAGTAAAACACTGGTCTACTTTGCCCATCCTTACACTTTTTGTGATTAGGGCTCTATCGAGCGTCACAACGGGCTTATCCGAAGATTTATTCCAAAAAGGGAAACGTATCGACTTATTCTGATGTAGAGATTTCCCAAATAGAGTTGTGGTGTAACAGCCTTCCAAGGAAACTTCATGGCTATCAAACTCCGGATGACCTCTTTGAAGATGAACTTGATCGTATTTATGCCTGCAGGGCCTGATGAAGGGTTCAATATTAAAGTGATTGCCTTTGGTAGATGGGGTGCTGTTCAGATGGTGGAAAACTTAGAGAACATGGAATTTATAATTGTTCCTTTTGGACAGGTTTTAAGGATATGAGTCCATCAACAAAGAAGCTTATGAAACTTACGCTCGAACAAAAAAGCACATGGTGGGCATCCAGTTCTTAGGTGGAATATGGATAACATCTTTATTAGGACGGATCCTGCTGGAAACATAAAGGCAGATAAAGAAAAGATTGATGATGCAATTGTAACAATCATGGCACTTGATAGGGCGATAAGGTTCAGGAACAGGAATGATGAGAGCGTGTACGACAATCGAGGAATTTTGTTTGCATAAGTGGATATAATTAACTATATAGAGATATATTAATGATAAATAGGAGGATAATATAATGAAAAAATTAATACCTTTAGTAGCTTTAACTATGGTGCTAACATTTGCTTTATCCGCTTGCACATCGAAGGAAGAACAAGCTGCGATTGATTCCTTTAAAGTAGCTACGACAAACGTTGAAAAATTGAATAGTGAATTGGATAAGAGAGTTTCTGATGCCGAAAATTTAATTTCTAAAAATGAGAAGGCCTTAGATAAAGAAGCAATAACAGTATTGGAAACAGCGGTATCAAAGGCTAAGGCTGCAAAAGTTAGCATTCCTAAACAACCAAACGGCAAGCAAAGTATAGAAAAAGAAACTGAAAAGCTCAATAAGATAGACTATACAAGTAATATCAAAAAAATCTCTGATGCTAAAAAGGCATATGAAGATAGTGTAAAACAACTTAAACAAGTAACTGCCCCAAGCGAAGCTTTTGTAATTGAACGCATAAAAGCAGTAGATGGTATCACGGGTGTCTCTGCTGTTACTGAAGATAACGATCCTAATCAACAACTTGGCAAACAAGGTGGTTATACTGCGCAGGTTTATTTTTCAAGTAAGATGGTTGAGCAATCTAAAGTTGATGGAAATAGCCTTATTGATAAAGGTACTGATGCTGGTGGAAGTATAGAGGTTTATAAAACTGAAGAAGAAGCTAAGAAACGTGATTCATATCTAGCTACATTTGATGGAGGTATGTTCTCTTCGGGTTCTCATTCAGTATTAGGTACAATTGTTATTAGGACATCATCTATATTAAAAGCATCGCAACAAAAAGAGCTAGAGCAAAACCTTAAAAATAGTTTGATTGCATTAAAGTGATTTTTATTCATGTGTACAAAGATACGGTTCCACGCTTAATTTCGTTACGGATTGTATTGGGAGCACATCTAATCTCCTTAGCAATTTTGTTGGGACTCCAGCCATCCTTGAGCCTGGTTTGGATCAAAACACGATGTTCAAATGAAAGATGTTGTCCTTTCCTGTGTTCAATTGTAGTAGAATATAAGTCGTTCATATAGCTTTCCTCCTGGTTGTTGCGACCGCCTATTACAATTGGTGGTGGACCCATGACTTACATTCTAGCAAAGAAAGGCTGTATGGACTTTCTTTATTCAATGTTCAACTTCATTTTGCAATCAACCACTAGAAAAAGAATCCAAGAAGATAAGTTATCTCCTTGGATTTTTCTTTTAGGGTAACAGATGATTTAAATCACGTTTGCTGTACAGAATTCGACGAACTTCCATCACCTGGTCGATAACAACATAGAAGATGGAATAGTTTCGCACTCGGATGACATAATAGGGATACTTTCTTTGATGAGTCGAGCGAAAAGGTTCAAAAATAGTTGGATGGCTGACTCTTTCAGTAATGGCCGATTGAACTTCATCGACCAATCGAATTGCAGCGTCAGGACTGGAAAGTGTCTGGATGATGTAATCAACAATTTGATTTAAATCTTGCTCGAAGAGTGGAAGAATCCGTAATTGATAACCATTATCCTTCATGGATGCGTTCCTTCACTCGCTGAACAACCTCCTCAAGAGAAAACCGTTCAGTCGTTAATTCTGCTAGTTCATCGGCTTCGTTTAATTTGTTTTCGAGATCATTTGTTAATTTGTCGTACTGATCAATCGACATTAACACCATCGTACCATAACCGTTTTTAGTTAGAAAAACTGGTTCATTAGATATCATCACTTGTGATTCCACATCAGGGAATTTGTTTCTTAAATCAGAAACTGGACGAATGTTCATAAAATGCCCTCCTATCACTTTGCTATCATTATTTTATCATAAGTACGATAAGGAAGAAATAGAAGTCTACACTAAATTGTGTTGCAAAACGCGATACAACTATGTACAATATAGCTCAAGGAGGTCGATTGTTGTGGCACTTACAAAAAAAGCGAATGTAAATGTGAGAATACAAGAAAATATTAAAGAACAGGCAGAAGCAATCCTTGAAACGATAGGTGTTTCAAGAGCGACAGCGATTGACATGTTTTATCGTCAGATTATTTTAAATAAAGGTATCCCCTTTTCATTAACGATACCTAAAAACTTACCAGTTCGAGAAAACATGAGTGAAGAAGCTTTTAATACGATGATGGCAAAAGGGTATACGCAGGCAATGGAGGGAAACTCTGAACATATTAGTGAGGTATTTTCCGAGCTTGAAGAGGGGCTTTGATGGAGCGTTACAGAATAAAGATTACTAAGCAAGCCAAAGAGCACTTAACACTCATTAGGGATTATATTGCAAGAGTTCATAAAGAGCCTAACATTGCGAAAAAGATACTCCAGTTACTTAAAACAGAGATGTATTCATTGGAAACAATGCCTCATAAGAAAAACTCCCTTTATAAAACAAAGCTCCCCTAAGTGTGCATCAAAAGAGAGGCCTAGGGGAGAAGTTGTATCTAGTTTAAACTAGATAAGCTTTACGATCAAGAGAAATGGATAGAGGCTCTTGTCAAATGTTGTTGATGGGAAATTTATTCGAAAACGACTTGGGGCAAATGTCTGTTCCATGTATAGGTTCAAATAAGAAAGTGCGTCATATCGAGCTTTTAAATGCTTTTCTTGACGCACTTTTGCCATTTTATAGCTTTTGCCCCAGTCCCTTTCTATATACAGATAATATTTTCCAAAAAGACCCTTGCTCTTTGCTGGCAAGGGTCTGATAGTCCTCTAAAGTTATTTTAACCCAATCGAACTTTAGGGGCTTTTTGCCCATTTAATTCAACTGACGATTGAGGCGTTTTTGGTGCAAATAGTAGGCGATGAGGAGGTAGACAAGTGTGAATAGGATTTGGATAGTGGCATAAGATTGAAATGAAAGTCCAGCCTGATCATTCAACACTTGATGGTAGTAGTATAAAGGAAATAGTTTAGCGAGGAAAAGAATCTGATGGGGCAAAAGTTCTAGAGGGATCATGGAGCCAGAGATAAAAGCGATCAGTAAAGAAATGGCATTGGCCAAAGCCATTAAGGTCTTCTTATTAGGGCTAAGGGGGAGTAAGGCGTTGGTCATTGCTATGGCAGCTAGGCCAAACAAGAGACTAGATACAATAAATAGCTCCCAATTGATGGGCACCCCTTTTAGCTGACACATGAAAAGGTCCATGGCAAGGATGACCCCCATGAGAATTAAAGCGGCAATTCCCTGAGAGATATAGTGTTGGATAAAGAATTTTCTCTTCGACAGAGTAGAGAGGGCGATTCTTTCTTGGACACTTTTTCTGGTAAAATCTGACTCAATACCGATCAAAGCCAATAATATGCCTAGTAAAAGGACATAGCCACTTGCTCGAGAGAGATGACTAATGTTTACTTTTTGATTTCCAGATAAATCGACGAGTTGAGTCGGGACTTCCTGATCGAGTATATTAGGGTCAAAGACTTTCCCTTCTTCTAAAGAGGTCTTTTTTAAAACCAGATAGCGGTCGATGATTAAACGGATATAGCTTTTGACCATATTACTTTCACTAAAGCTGATAGAAACTGCTGGCTCGTTCTTTTGTAAGTGTTGGAGAAATTTTTCTTTAATCACCAGATGAGCATCAAAATTTTCGAGGTAGATTTGGTTTTTGATTGGTCCTTTTTTAGGGTCTAATGCTTGGACCTGATGCTTTTTCTTTAGATAAGTCAGGAATTCTTTTGAATCCTTAGACTTGTCTTGATCATCTACGACGAGATGGATTTTCTCTCCTGTATAGGCTTCTTCCATTTTCCCTTGACTCGAAAAGTTCAGTAGCAAGATAAAAACCAGTAGGCCAATAGAAAGAGCGAAAGCTGTTCGATTGGCTTTTAGTAATTTCAAATAACATTTAATGATCATGACGATGCTCCCCCTTGATACAATAGATGCTGATAGTCAGTAAAAGGATGAGCCAAATGCTGATACTAGTGAAGAATTCATTTCTAAAATAGAGGTTTCCGACATAGTTGATGGAGCCATAAAATTTTTGCGCAGCCAATAAAGGGTTGAGATATTCCCAAAAGTGTAATTTTTCATGGATCATGTTCAAAAAATCTGTCCCGAACATCCCCGACGTTTGTGAGAAGAGTAAAATAATGACCAAGCATAGGGTCGATTTGATATTTTCAGATCGTTTAGCCAAAACAAGACTAATACTAACGCCAAGTAAGGCTCCGAAAAGAATCAATAGGAAGATAATCAGAAGGGAGTAAGGGATATTTTTGATTAAGGTAATATGGAAGGCAGTGTAAATATAAGCCAAAAATAGGCCGATGACGATGAAATTAAAGATTAGGCTGGTAAATAAACCGCTTAATAGGTAGGGGATTTTCTTAATAGGAGAGAGTACAAATCGCATTCTCACAGCAGAATTCTTGTCCCATAATTGATTGCTTAATTCTCTGGAGGAGAAAGCAACATAGAGGCATTGCATGAAAAGGATGGAGGTCAATATGGTTTGTAATAGGCCGACTGGAATGGCTTTTTCTTCCCGATAAGTCTGTCTGTGATTTTGACCAACCTTTCTCCAGTCTAGCTGGGCGCTTTGAACTTGTTTATATTCATCGAGGACATTTTTTATGATGGAAGAGGGGATGCCTTTTTCCTTGACCTCTAAAATGGAGTGTTTATTGAGAAAAGCATCTAGCTTTCCCTTTTTTAATTCTTGATGGGCTACTTTTTGATCAAGGAGTGTGACTTTAAAGGGGAGGCTTTCTTTTAAACTAGGGGCTTCTGGTAGATTTTCCTCTATGGCTAATCGAATCACTGGGCTTTCCTTTTGTTCGAAATGTTGAAAAGTAACCCCCATGATCGTCGCTAAAAAGAGAGGGAAAAGGAAATACCAAAAGAAGCCGATCTTGTTTCGCCAAAGGGTAAGAAATTGGTAATATAAACTTTTAAGGAAGGTATTCATTCTCTCAACTCCTTACCAGTTAATTCCAAATAGACATCTTGTAAGCTGGGTCTTGTACTTTTAACATCATAAAATTCTGCCTCAGAGGATTCCAAGAGATGGAGAACTTGTTTCAAGTTGCCACCTGCCTGATCAAAGCTAAGAGTGAGGGTGTGATTCTGATAGCTAATGTCAATGACATGTGGGAGCTTTTCACATTGGCCTTGAAGAGAAGTCGAAAAGTCCCCCATCACTTTAATGCGTTCCTTGATAGCGATTTGTTCGATCAAGTCATCCATAGACCCTTGGCAAAGGTTGCGATGATTATCCATAATAATAAATCTGTCACAAAGGCTTTCTGCTTCGTCCAAGTAATGGGTGGTGTAGAGGATAGATGCGCCTTCTTGTCGTAATTTTTTGATACCTTCTAGGATAAAGGCACGGCTTTGGGGGTCTACCGCAACAGTCGGTTCATCTAAAAAAATGATTTTGGGTTGATGGGCTATACCACAAGCGATATTGAGGCGACGACGTAAGCCACCAGATAATTTTTTAGGTAAAAGTTTTTCATAGGAAGATAGGCCAACAAATTCGATGGCAGCTTGACGCAGTTCTTTGATGCGTTTTTGATCTTTTTCGTAAAGTGAGAGGAAAAAGTCAATGTTTTCAACGACCGTTAAATCTTCCATCACAGCAATTTCTTGAGGGACTAGTCCGATTTTGTGGCGAACTGTTTCTGACAAGTGAAGGGGATTTTCACCATCTAGTGTAATCTCTCCCTGATCTAGTGTTAATAGGCCTAAAATACATTGGATGGAAGTTGTTTTGCCACAACCATTTGGGCCTAATAAGCCGAGGATCTCTCCGTCTTTTAATTCCATAGTAAAGTGATCTAAAACTAAGCGATCTTTGAAACTTTTCACGAGATTTTTGACTTCAATCATGGTCGATTCTCCTTTCTTCTTAAGTTTATTGTAGGAGATTAGGGTAAGGGATAATAGTGACTTTTAGCTATTTTGTCGTGACAATTGTCAGACTTAGCTATGCTATAATGGGCTTGTAGACCTAATGGCTGGATGACCCTATAGGCGGGATGATCCTATAGTCTGGATGACCCATGACTCAATAGGTTGGATTGCTCTATAGGCGGGATGACCCATGACTCTATAGTCTGGATGACTCTATAGCCCTTTATCCAGCAGAGAGCAAATATATAGCTAGTTTTATTGCTGATATCATCTAAGCCACTTTGTAGGGAATAGGAAAAGAAAGGATTTCGTAGGAATGGATCTTCTACAAATTTTACTCATTAGTTTGCTCCCCTTAGTTTTTACGTCCTTTCATATTGTATATTGGTTGTTATCTCTTGTATTTTCGCTCCTTTTGTTGAATGATAGCAATCCCTATAGGCGCTTTTTTTACAGTCTTTGTTTTCTCCTTTTGGCAATAAATGCACCGGGCTTACTTTCTTATAGTCTACCGCTTACTTATGCTAGTTTTAAAAGAGGCTACTATCACTTGCCTATTTTCCTCTTTTATGGCGAATCACTAGTTAATCTTTATTTATCTTTAGTGATCGTGGCTTTTGCTATCCATCAGTATTTAGCTGAACGCGCAAACGAAAAGCTACATCAAGAGGCTATAAGCTATCTCTCAGATCGCTATCATTATAAGAAAAATATGGATGACTTACGTGATAGTTACGGCCAAGAATTGCTAGAGACGAGGGAAAGGGATCGAGAACGCATTGCAAGGGATCTACATGCCTCAATTGGCCATAGTTTGTCAGCCTCCATTCTTACCCTCCATGCCTTAGAAATGACAAGTCAAGATAAGGATCTTTCCCAAGAACTGCGGCAGTTAGAAGAAAGGATGAAAAATGGCCTGGAGGAAGTTCGTCAGGTGATTTATGAATTATATGACCAATCTTTTGATTTAGAAAGGGAGTTGAAGGCTCTCCTGAAGATCAAGGGTAAGTCTACCCATCTGGTTTTGTATGAGAAAAATTTGTCCCATCAAATGAAGAAAGATCTCTACCTATTAGCTAAAGAATCTCTAACGAACTTTTTACGTCATTCTTCCGGTGATCAATTCTATTTGAGAATTATTGAAAATAAAGATTTGGTGACTTTTACCGCTCGAGATAATGGCCTAGGGGTTCATATGCCTCATTCAAAGGGAATTGGCCTTAGTCATATAGAAGAGATAGCGGAACACTATCAAGCTAAACTTTCCATCATGACTGATCAGGGCTTTTGCCTGCATCTTAATTTGAAAAAGGGCTAATTTTTTTAGCTTTAGCGTAAATTTGTGCACTAGAAGCCATGAAGGCAAATGAACAAGAGCGCCTTTTGCTTTTAGCTTTAGTGAAAGTTTGATCAGGATAAGCTGATGTAGCTCTGCTTTTGCTTAGGAAAGGCTAGCCTAATCCCGATTAAAAAAGCAGAATGACAAGCTACACGTTTCTTAACTTATTCTAGTGATAATAGGAGGCTAGGCTCAATTTCTCTTGGCCTAGAAAGGAATGCTTATGAAATTATTACTCGTTGATGATGATCCATTGGTGCTTAAAGCTTTGAAGATGATTTTAGGGCAAGAGGATTTTGTGTTAAAAACAGCTCTTAATCGACAAGAATGTTGGCAAGAGTTAGAATTATCTGACTTTGATGTTCTTGTATTGGATATCCGCTTGAAGGAGGATAATGGGGTAGATCTCGCTCAAGATATCTTGGAAAAAAATCCCAAGCAAAAAATTCTTCTTCTCACTACTTTTAAAGATGAGAAAGACATAGCTCGTGCTTTTTCTTACGGGGTCTTGGGAGGAATATTGAAGGATAATGTCGATTCCTTGATTCCAGCAATAAAAGCAGTCTCTCGTGGGAATAGGGTGGTGGATCAAGGCTTAAGCCCTCAGATGCTTTTCAAGGAAGAGATTTATCAAGATGATCATTTAACAGATAAAGAAAATCAGGTCATCTATTGGATTGCTCAAGGTTTGAATAATAGAGAGATTGGGGAGCGTCTTTACTTGTCAGAAGGAACGGTTCGTAATCATATTTCTAACCTACTCAGCAAATTAAATCTAAGGGATCGTACACAGTTAGCCGTCTATTATTACAAGCATCAAGCACACAATGAAGGTTTGTCTCACTAGCTGAATACTATTCACTGTCCTAGAGTTAGCTATGTTGCAATGCTGTCAACTTAGATGTGTCTAGTTAGCGATCACTTATCCGAAAGAATCTAGCATTTTTGTGCTTTATATAGAGCCGAATGTGTCTAGTTAGCAAGCACTTAAAAGAATAAAAAAGAGAGTAAAGACAATCGAAGGATCGTTTCTACTCTCTTTTTTTATTTGAAAATAAGCCATTAAAGGGCTACTTGTTGACTAGAATAGCTGAAGAAATGATGGATTTTCCTATTCTCTTGGAAGGGATAAGGGGTGTTAAACGACTATGGCTATCCCCAGTACAAGACTTAAGAAAAGTAACTCATGAGTGGATAAAATTCGTTGGTTCAACAAATTGTCTTCTGGCAAAATAAACTTTCTAGCAAAAACAAAAATACCTGCTATAGCAAGGATGAATGGCAAAGCTATCCAGCTTAACTTACCAAGTAAACAGAGAAGAAGTGAAAGAAGGTAAGGTAATAACCGTAGAGCAAAGAGTAAGATGTTTTCACGAATAGGCTTAACGTGTCCCTTTAAATAAAAAATATGTAAGATCAGTAGGGGTATAGAGGCTAAAGCTAATCTGAAGACCATCACATGACTTTCCATAAAGAAGGCCATAGCGTTTAAAATAATACCATAGTAGAAGGCACGAACTAATGTGACATAGAGATGGTTATTTTCAGCATAGGCTTGAAATTTATTTTTCCCGAAAAGAAAGAGCATATTCAGCAATAATAGGAAATCCATAGCTAGGGTTGATCTAAAGGCAATAGCAAGAGATACAACAACAAAAGCTAGGACTAAACCGATATGAACAGGTCGATCAAAATACTCCCTTATGGAACTATTGTGGCGACTGCTCCTATCGATAATATGAAAAATCATTGCATAGAGGAAGATAAGTAATGTGTTGACAAAACTAAAACTTCCCACGCGGCTCCCGTAAAGGATCCCTAAGAAAACAAAGGATAGGGGATAAATAAAGGCATGGAGCGTAGGATGAAAAGCAAATGGTTGAATTTTTTGTAGAATGGATGAATGCATAAGTCACCTCTCGTTTCTTACTCTTTAGCTTATCAAAAATAGCTAAGCTGTCAAGCAGGACAACAAAATTAATAGATGAGCCACTAGTGCTAGAAGGTCTAGTGGATAGTTAAACAAAATGTCTATCTGATAAGTGGAAGGTAGATTCTGATAAATGAGGAAAAATCCCTATACTATCAGTTTATAGGAAAAAATAGAAAAGTAAACTAGAATAAAGCGATTAAGCGTTAGAAAGAAGCCTAGTGAAGCTTAATCTAAAGGGTGGAGGGAGTTTCTAGTGAGGGATTACAGTCTGTGATAGCCCAGCCTTTCGGTACTTGTTGGTCATTTGAGAACGAATAGCTAAGGCGTTTTTTCTCATGACCTCTTGATTTTTTTGAGATCTGCCATTTTTTTGATAGAAAAGTGCCTTTCTTTTACCATCAGGATGGCGTATAATCAAGTCTGTTGTATTTTAATCAGCGCAACAAAGCAACCAGGTCTAGTCCCAAAGTATAGACCTGTCCCGATAGGATTCTTTATTTATAAAGAAGATGCCTTGTAACCATAAAAGGGGGAAAAGAAAATGGAAAAGAAACTATTTACGTCAGAATCTGTTACTGAAGGTCATCCAGATAAAATTGCCGATCAAATTTCTGATGCCATATTGGATGCCATTCTTAGTCAGGATAAAAATGCTCGTGTAGCTTGTGAAACGATTGTTAATACAGGGCTAGTAGTTGTCTTCGGTGAGATTTCTACAAGCGCCCATGTCAATATTCAGGATATCGTTCGTCAAACAATCAATGAGATCGGTTATAATGAGCCATCCTATGGTTTTTGTGGAGATGATGTTGCTGTCATGGTAGCTCTTGACAAGCAATCAGCAGATATTGCTCTTGGGGTAGATCATGCAATCGAAACGCGTGATGTAAATGCCAAGGAAGAAGAAATCGGCGCTGGAGACCAAGGTTTAATGTTCGGTTATGCTAGTGATGAAACAGAGGCTTTGATGCCAGCTGCTATTTATTGGAGCCATCGTTTAGCTGAGCGTTTAGCTGAGGTAAGAAAAAATGGCGTCATTCCTTATCTTGGGCCAGATGGAAAATGCCAAGTGACGGTAGAGTATGATGAAAATCAAGTGGTGAAACATGTGCCAACGATTGTCCTATCGACTCAACACAAGGCAGGAATTAGCCATGAACAAATTGAAAAAGATATGATCGATCAAGTTATTTTGCCAGTTATTCCAGCTGAATATATAGATGAGTCAACTCGTTTCTTCATTAATCCTACCGGTCAATTTGTTATTGGTGGACCTAAAGGGGATGCCGGCTTAACAGGACGTAAGATTATTGTGGATACTTACGGAGGAATGGGCAGACATGGTGGAGGAGCTTTCTCAGGGAAAGATTCGACTAAGGTAGACCGTTCAGCATCCTATATGGCTCGCTACATTGCTAAAAATATTGTTGCAGCAGGATTGGCTCATCGTTGCGAAGTTCAATTAGCTTATGCGATTGGGGTTTCCCAACCTGTTTCTTTACGGGTAGATACTTTCAATACTGGAAAAGTGGATGAAGCGATTCTAGAAAAAGCAGTTAGAGCATGCTTCCGTTTAACGCCAAAAGCTATTATTGAACGCTTGCAATTGCAAAGACCTATTTTCCGTCAAACAGCCACTTACGGTCATTTTGGACGGGATTTACCAGATTTTACATGGGAAAAAGTCGATGCGGTGGATGACTTGACAACAGCGGTTGATCGTTTACTTTAGCCTTTCATTAAGAGTGAACAAGCCTGTCCCTTTATTAGAAATCTAGGCGAATTGAAGTAAGACCTAAATTTCAACGATCTTTATCCTATGCCTAAAATAAAGGATGGACAAATTTGGGGGATTTAGGGAAATAAAGTTAAGCTCAACTATAAAAAAAGACGTCACTTGTAGTTTTTCTACAGGAGACGTCTTTTTCTTTCTTTGGATGAGCGCATTTGACTAAGATAGATTTAAATGAGTGGATTTGCACGTGAGGATTTTCATGAACGGTTTTGAACGAGCGGATTTGAATGAAGCAGATTAGGACGAGCGGATTCGAACGAGCGCATTTGTATGAAGAAGTTTTGCGTGAACGGTTTTGAACGAGCGGATTTGAATGAAGCAGATTAGGACGAGCGGATTCGAACGAGCGCATTTGTATGAAGAAGTTTTGCGTGAACAGATTTGAACGAGCGGATTTGAACGAGTGGATTTGCACGTGAGGATTTAAATAAGACAGATTTGAATAAGACAGATAGGCAACGGCTCGAAAGCTTAGTGGCTGGAAAATTCATCTTGCTTTGCTCTATTGAGATTACTTCTTTTTAGCGACAGGGAAAGTCATCTTGCTTCCACTATTGACTTTATTTCTTTTGCAAGGCTAATAGAAAAGCGGGTTGATTCATTTGGTTTAAGGCTTGGTAACAATAAACGTCTACTTTGTCTTGGGATAAAGTCCGACAATAGCTGATTAAGGCATCTTTTTCTCTAGCCCCTTCTGGATGCCCTGGATAAACCATGATGGTCATCAGACCGCCAGAGCGGAGGAGGTGAAGCCCTTGAGCGACACTCTCTAAAGTGGAGGCAACTGTGGTTGTAATCGCCTTATCTCCTCCAGGTAAGTAGCCCAAATTATAGACAATAGCGGCAATTTGCCCTTCGTAAGGGGCAAGATAGGAAGAAAAATTGGCATGACTGTCTTCTATCCAATCAATAGTCGTGCTGACGTTTTTGACCCGATCCTTAGCTTGGTCAAGGGCGTCTTTTTGAATGTCGAAAGCAAATAGTCGACCCTTTGGCAGTAAGTGGCAGAGAAATGACGTATCATAGCCTCTACCGACTGTAGCATCGATAGCCCAATCCTTTTCAGAAAGAATAGACTGGAGTAAGAGGTGACTGAGATCAAGTGGACGAATGGTTGACATAAGGGGGCTCCTTTCGTTAAAACACGACAGATTTAATCCTATAAACTTCTTTTTTTGAGTTTGTTGGTTAAAAAAGGCCATTCTCTAGAGCGAAAAGCGATAATGACCCAAGCAAAGCCTAAAAATCCTCCAGCAAGGACATCTGTTGGGTAATGAACGCCTAGATAAATTCTACTCCAAGCAATAGCGAAAACCAAAAGAAAAGAGATGGCAATAAAAATCCGATAGTAGATGCTAGATGAAGCTTGAATTTTTCTTGTAGAAGAGGATTGGCTTTTTAAGTAATAGTGATAAAGCCATAGGGCAAAAGTGACATAGCAGATAGCTGCCCCCATGGTATGACCACTTGGGAAACTGTATCCTCCAATATCATCCAGTCGTAAAATGGTCGGGCGTTTCCGAGCGATAAATAGTTTGATCAGGCCATTCACTGCGCCGGCTCCTATGGCTTGATGAAAAAGGAACCATAAAGCTTCATAAGGCCGTCTACTGATTCGGTAAATAAGGAAGCTGAAAAAGAGCATAATGATGGATAGACTTGGAACGTTTGCCAAGAAGGTAAAGGATTTTGCTAGACTAGTTTTAAAGGGAGTAATATGAGCTTGGACGCTTCCTATAACAGTATGGTCGATAGTAGAAATAAGGGGATGATCAGTAATTAAAAGGATTGTTTCTAAACAAAAGAGGGCACTTAAGATGAGTGCCGAACGATGTGCGAAGCGATAGTTCATAGATAAATTCCTCCTTGTAGGGTTTCATTATACCTTTTTTTAAGCCAGTCTCCTAGTCAGAACTTATGTTACAAATTCGTGTCTTACTTTACAGCTAGGATAAATCGACTACTGTTTGCCCACAAGAGCTTTTTTTACGGCTATAATAATAAATGAAAAATTAGGGGAAGTAGCCCTAGGAGGTGGCAATAGTTGAAAAAACGCAGTGAACGTATTAAAGAAGAACACGAAATGCAACGAGCAAAACGGCATAAAAAGTTAGCCAGTTTTGCGGTTAAAGGTGCAACGCTTCTTTCCTTTTCAGTGGTTGCCGGAGCTCTCTTGGACTATCAGGCATCTGTTAAAGCCGACGAAGTTACTCAAGGGATCCGTCGCTATCATACTAATAATTTTGTGAATGCTTTAGTGCCTTCTGCCCAACGTGTGGCAAGAAGCAATGATTTATATACATCTGTTATGATTGCCCAAGCAGCCTTAGAGTCAGGATGGGGGAATAGTACACTGGCTAAAGCGCCTAATTATAACCTCTTTGGGGTGAAGGGCTCTTATAATGGGCAAAGTGTTTCCATGAAGACTTTGGAAGATGCTGGTGGACAAAACTATTACCAAATAACAGCTAATTTCAGAAAATATCCTAACTATGAAGCCTCATTGAATGATTATGCCAAGATTTTGACAGGCGATCGAGAAGGGGACTGGAGAAGTAATTATTACCGTGGTGCCCGTCGTTCGAATACGAAAACTTACAAGGATGCCACAGCTTGGTTAACTGGACGTTATGCGACGGATTCTGCTTATGGGTCTAAGTTAAATAGCATTATCGAATCCTTTAATTTGACGGCTTTTGATGGGGAAAGCGTAGCAGAAAGCCTGCCTCAAGCTAACTCGAGTGTAGGAACGGCGAATAATTCAGCAAGGACTGAAGCTAAGCCTGCTGGTCAATCCACAGCATCAAAGCCTAGCGTTACTCAAACCAATGCAAATGCAAGTAGCCGGACGATTCAAGTTAAAGCAGGGGATGGCTTCTATGCCTTAGCTCACCGTGCAGGGGTATCTATGGATGCCTTGCTTAAAGCGAATGGCTTGACTATCGGTAGCATGATCCACCCAGGGCAACAATTGAAATTGCCAGGGGATGCTCCTGTGACCCAAAGCCAAAGCGCAAGTCAAGCAGCTAAGCCACAAACTCCTACAAGTGAAGTGAGTGGACAAACAAGTGTAAATCGGCAACAAACACCTGCAAGTAAGTCAGAAGCAAGTGGGCGGACGATTCAAGTTAAAGCAGGGGATGGCTTCTATG
>NZ_QXPZ01000005.1 GCF_003664595.1 Atopobacter sp. AH10 | reverse complement strand
TAATTGCCACGCTGGTTGGATTTTAATTGCCAAAGTGGTTGATTTTTTAATTGCCAAACACAGATATGCCTTGTGACACTAATCATTCTCAATCTTTAGAAATAAATCAACTTTTTGGGATAGACCCAAATGAAATTCAATTTCCGTCTACAGGGTTTAAGACCATTACAAAAGACAAGTTCGGGCATCAAGTAATTTTATTGCAGGGATATGCTCCTTTCAACGAAACTAAATGCCCTTCTTGTGGTGGAAAGAATATGATAAAGCATGGCACAAGTGTCGCTACTATCCGTCTTTTAGAAACCAATGGCTATAAAACGGCACTTCGTGCGACTAAACAACGTGTTCTTTGCAAAGGTTGTCAGCATACTGCTCTTCCTCAGCTATCCTTCATTAAAAAAGGCTGTAATATATCAGAAAATATTCGTCGTAAAATTTTGATGGAGCTAACTAAAAACATTTCCATGAAAGACCTTGCTCAACAAGTCAACGTTTCACCTTCGACAGTTGTTAGGGTGTTGGATAAGGATTTACCTACGCCTAGAAAACACAAATCTTATCTCCCTCATCATTTGTCTTTTGATGAATTCAATGCAGGTAATGGTTCTCCTAATGCGATGAGTTTCATCTTTAGCGATGCCAAAACTCATCGACCAATGGATATATTACCAGATAGAAAACTACAGTTTCTTACACATTATTTCCTTCAATATCCAGAATCTGTCAGGCTACAAGTTAAAACAGTAACGATGGACATCTACTCACCTTATATGATTTTAGTGAGCAAAGTTTTCCCAAATGCAAAAATTATCTTAGATAGATTCCATATTATCCAGCATTGGGCAAGAGCCTTTACTAAAGTCAGAATTGAAATAATGAATCAATTAAATAAAGGAAATTCAGAAGATAAGAAAGGCTATAGACGGATTAAGCGTTATTGGAAATTGCTGATCAAAAATCGTTTCGAACTCAAGCAAAGCGAATACAAAAATTATCCATTATTTGAAGGCTTACTCAATCAATCTCAAGTCGTTGACCAGCTATTGAGCTATTCTGACACCTTAAAGAAGGCTTATGACATTTATCAAGAAGGTCTCTTTATTTTCAAACGATTGTCAAAATATCCGTTGGATCATTTACTTTCTTACAAACTCGAAGGAGCTCTTAGACACTTTAACAGGCCTTTAAAGACATTTAATAAGTATAAAGAATTCATTCTTAACGCCTATAGTTACTCTTATAACAACGGTCATTTAGAGGCATGGAACAATCAAATAAAAACCATCAAGAAGACCGCCTATGGCTTTCGCAATTTCGAACATTTGAAGAAGAGATGCTTTCTAAAGATGAATCGCTTGTCAGTAGCTGTGTAAATCTCTCACGCACTGCTACTATTTCCAATGAATGCTCTATATCCAGACTAACTCTAATAGGCATGAGCTTGTTTAGGGCAAAGTAGGATAAATATCATATGTAATATAAAAAACCGCTCCCCCGAAGAAGAGTGATTTTCTCTAAAAAATTTACCAACAACAAAATTTGACAAAGTGCCAAAAAATAATAAGAGCCCTCGACAAGTCACTAAAACCTGCCTTGTTGAGGGCTCTTTCTTCTAATGCTTACTTTCAGGGGTTAGAAAACTAAAATCCCCTATTTCGTTTAAAAACGAGTTTGCCTATAGCTATGGACTCAATCAGTTACTCTAATGAATCCACCAATTTTCCAATATAGGCTATCGTATCCTTTAGTGCTTGATCAGTCGTAATATCAACATCTACACCAGCCGCAAAACTATATGGCGTCACACGCCCTCCCGCTTTAAGGACTTCTAACCATTTGCTAGCGTATTTTTGAGGATCCTTCACCATCTTTAACCCAACTTGTGTCCCAATGGTTAGGCCTGCAGAATAGGTATAAGAATAAAGCCCCATGTAATAATGCGGTTGCCGCATCCAGGTCAATTCAGCTCCTTCAGAAATCTCTACATCTGGTCCCCAGAATTTTTCAAGAGTTTTCTTAAATATACTATCGAGTGTATCTGCATCTATGTAGGCGCCCTTGTCAACCAATTCATAAACTTCACGTTGATAATAGGCTTCTAAGAGGTGAGTAACCATATTGTGGAAGTAGGTTCGAGATAAAAATTCAGCTGTCAAGTTTCTCTTTTCTTCTGGATCACTTAAATGACTTAGTAGGTATTGGCACATAATCACTTCATTCGCTGTAGAAGGTGCTTCAATACAATAAAGTGAAACTTCTGGCACAATAGCTGCGTTATTGGCATTGGCATTTTGGAAGTGACCAGCATGACCAAGTTCATGCGCTAAAACCAGTAATTCATTCATTAACCCTGTCCAGGACAAGAGGACATAGCTTGGCCCTCCGTAGACAGAAGAACAAAATCCTCCTGTACTCTTCCCTAAGTTCATAGGAAAATCAATCCAACGTTCATCAAAAGCTCGTTGAATCATAGCGGTGTAATCTTCACCTAGAATAGAAAATGCATCTTTTAAACGAACTAGGGCATCATCGATGGTTACTTTACTAGCTTCAGAAGGTAGAGATACTTTAACATCCTTGATGGTCATTTTATCTAAGCCATGAGCCTGTTGAAGTATTTTGACATAACGTCGCATCACCGGCGCCAATTCTTCCATAATGACATCTAATTGCCGATCATATTCCTTACGAGTCACTTGTTGATCAAATAAGAGGTAATCAAACACTGATTTAAAGCCTCTCATATGGGCTAATTTCTTTTCTAAACGCACTTGCCGAATATACTGATCAGCTGCAGAATGACGGTATTTTTTCAAAGTCTTATGAAAACTATCAAAGGCTGCCCGTCTTACTTCAGTACGTAAATCCATTTCATAATCATTTTCAAAAAGGACATAGCTATTTGGGTAAGTTTCTCCTTCTACTTCAAAATCATCAAAGACCATATCTTTAAATTTACTTGTTTCATAGCTATCTAAATGATTAAATAAATCTCCATTCAATTGGGCTAAAGTTTCCTCTACTTCTGGAGATAAGCGATGTGGGTTAAAACGTTTCACTTGTTCAATGAAATAGATAGCATCTGGGAAAACTTCTTTTACCTTGACCATGCTTTCTTTTGAAAGACTTGCCAAAACATTTTTGAAGAAAGAAGTTCTAACAGAAAAAGCACTAGCAATTGGTTCATAAAATACTAAATTCTGACCGGCTTCTTTACCATAAGCATCTACTGTAGGCGCTAAATAGCAATATGATCCTAGCCAATCTGCTTGAATAAGCAGCTGATTATAGTCTTTCAAAGCACTAATGATTGAATCATCATCTGTCAGTTGCCCTTTATAGTGTTTTTCAAAAGAAATAACGTCTTTTTCAAAAATGCGAGCTGCCTCTTGAAAATCTTTTTGAGATTTAAATAAGAGCGATAGATCCCATGTCCTTGATTGATCCACTTGTGATCGTTCTAGTAATTGTTCTGCCATAATATCCTCCTCATTTTCTTCTTATTACTGCTTCCTAAAGCTTCTAACACTCATCATCTCGTAGTTTTCCTAAAGCTTCTAACCATCATTATCTCGTAGTCTGCCTAAGCCTTCTAATCATCTAATAATAAGTAAACGATAGGCTAGCGATAGCCTCTATAGCCTTTCGCTAGCCTTACATTCGATTAGTTCATATTCCTTATCCTAGCATTAAGCTAGGATGACTTTTGACATTAAAAGCTATTCAACATTAATCTGCTGTATGGAAAACTTCAGATACATCGTCATCATCTTCTAAAGCATCAATAATTTTTTCGAGTTTAGCTTGATCTTCATCCGAAAGAGGTACAGTTAACTTAGGCACCATGGTCGTTTCTGCGGTAGCTAATTGGTAACCATCTTGTTCTAATTGATCTCGAACAGCTTTTAGATCGCTTGGATCTGTATAAATTTCAAAGGCTTCTTCACTAGTTTCAATATCTTCTCCACCAGCTTCTAAGACACTCATCATTACAGTATCTTCATCTGCATCAGTCGTTGTACGATCAATAGCAATATAACCTTTGCGCTCAAAATTGTAGCTAACTGACCCTGTTTCCCCTAAAGTTCCCCCATTATGCGTCAAAGCCACTCGAACATTTGTAGAAGTCCGGTTACGATTATCTGTTAAGGCATGAATTAAAATACCTACCCCACTTGGACCATAACCTTCATAAACCACTTCTTCATAGTTTTCACCAGAGTTAGGGTTAGCTCCCTTATCAATTGCACGTTTAACATTATCTTTTGGCATGTTAGCAGCTTTAGCCTTATCCATCGCTAAACGTAACGAAGGATTACTGTCAGGATCAGGCCCCCCACTCTTAACTGCCATGTAAATTTCACGAGAAAGTTTTTGGAAAACCTTAGCACGTTTTGAGTCTTGAGCGTTTTTACGCCCTTGAATATTACTCCATTTGGAATGTCCGGACATATGCATCCTACCCTTCGTTTCTTTAAGTTTATATCTAACCCTTAGTTTATAGGGAAAACTGCCTAAAATCAAGCGTCTAATGATGACGATAAAGAGCCAATAAAGTCCCAGAAAAAGCTCCTATACTATCTAATAGCACATCTTCTAAGAGAGGTGTCCTCCCTCCTGTTAACATTTGATGAAATTCATCGAATCCTGCATAACTAATACAAATAAGTAAAGTTAGCATAAAGCGCATGAGCCATTTCCACGAAGCGCCAAAATAGAAAGTTTTATACCATGAATAAGCTAATAGAGCAAATAGGGTAAAGTGAGCAAATTTCCGCAATAAAAATTCCAATCCGGCTAATTTATCTACCCCTCTAAAGGAAACGACCTTTCCCGCATAATAGAATTGCCAATCCTCACAAAAACGCCAAGATAGAATCCATTTTTCTAACCAAGGCAACCGATGGAAAATGGGGAGGATACTTTGCTCTTGATAAGTTTGATTTGAACTCGCAAAAATAACCGCCATAATTCCAATCGCTAAGCTAGCTGCTAAAATAGCTTCATGTGAACGTCTCATAGAATCTCTCCTTTCCTAGTCTTCAATTATTTTAACTGATATGCTAAACTTTGGATAGGATTCTAGTGAATTTTTCAAAAGAAACTCTTCATGCTTATAGTTTATCTGACTTTCCTTAAAAGCTAGCTCCTTCTGTGTTAGAGAAATTCTAAGAAAAGCTGGGCATTTTTATTACATAGGCTCTAAGGAAGGTTAAAGCCATTTATTGACCAGGGTTTAAAGCTTTTAATGCCGTTCAATCTTAAAGAAGCCAAGCAATTTTTTCCTGCCCATAAATAGCAGGCATCTTTCATCCATCGGCTAACACAAAGAAAAGAGTGATGATGTGAAGAAACATACTAACAAGAAGAAAAAAGCCTCTCTAATCACATTTGGACTTCATATTTTTAATGTCTCTTATGATGTAGTAAGGCAATTGCTTTTATCTTTTGTCCTACTTTTTTTATTAGCAGGGCTTTTCATTTTGGGAATAGGGACTGGCTACTTCGTCTATGTCACACAAGATATTCCTGCCCCAAGCCGGCAAGAGCTAAAAAAGTCAATCGGTCAAATTACTCTCCCATCCAAATTCTACTATGCGGACGGTTCCCTTATTTCTTCTGTGCAATCTGATTTATTTCGTGAACGTGTCAAATTAAAAGATGTAAGCCCTGATATTCTTAAAGGTATCATCGCAACCGAAGATGATCATTTTTATGAGCATAAAGGTTTTGTTCCAAAAGCCGTTTTTCGTGCCTTACTACAGGTTGCAACTGGTATGGGTGGGCCTATTACAGGGGGATCTACCCTCACTCAACAATTGGTTAAGCAACAAATTTTAAGTAATGAAGTCACTTTTAAACGAAAAGCAAGTGAAATTTTAATCGCTTATCAAGTTGAAAAATACTTTACTAAAGATCAAATTCTCGAAAGTTATCTCAATGTCTCTCCTTTTGGTCGAAACAGTAATGGTCAAAACATCGCCGGGATAGAAGCTGCATCTCAAGGGATATTTGGGAAAAAAGCAGGAGAAGTCAACCTCGCTCAAGCTGCTTTTTTAGTAGGGCTCCCTCAAAACCCATACATCTATACCCCTTATGAGCAATTTGGCACGAAAAAATCAGATCAAAGCGCTGGTGTAGCCCGGATGAAAACCGTCTTATACCGGATGTATCGAAATGGCTACATCAATCACAAGACTTACCAAGATGCCAAGAACTATCCTATTGAAAAGGATTTTATCGGTCCAACACAAGAAAAAGATTCTCCTCAAACCTACCTCTATCAAGCTATCCACCAGGAAACTATTCGCCTCTTGATAGAACAACGGCTTATAAAAGAAGGTAAGTCTCCTGATGCCCTCTCTAGTAATGAAGAGGAATACAATCGTTACTACCAAGATGCCAATTTAGAATTGTCCCATTCCGGCTACAAAATTTATACGACTGTTAACAAGGCCATCTATAACGGTATGCAAAGCGTTTCAGAAGAAATGGCTAAGCAACTCGGTCCAACCTTTACGGACTATTATGTAGATGAAGAAAGCGGAAAAGAAACTTCTTCTCCTGCTCCTATTCAGCTTGCTTCTGCCTTAATTGAAAATAACACAGGGAAAATATTGGGCTTTGTGTCAGGGCAAAATTTTAAAGAAAACCAAATCGATCACGCCTTCAAAACCCGTCGTTCTCCTGGCTCCACCATCAAACCTCTCTTGGTTTATGGCCCTGCAATCAATGAAAACCTTTTGTATCCCGCTATGGTTGTTGCAGATACAGCCATTTCCATTCGCCAACAAGATGGGACGCTTTGGGAACCGCGTAACTATGGTGGGACCTTATCCAACAGTTTCGTTTCTGCTCGTACAGCCTTAAAACATAGTTTAAACAATCCAACAAGCAAAATATATCTGGGGATGTTGGAGCGAGGCATTAAAGTTCAAAATTATTTTAGTAAAATGGGAATACATGGGGTTGAGGAAGCTGAATTCCAAAATCCTGCCCTAGCCATCGGAGCAAGCAATACCGGACCTACAGTTGTAGAACAAACTTCTGCTTATTCTACCATTGGCAATAAAGGGACTCATGAAGAGGCTTACTTAATCGAAAAAATAGAAGAAGATTCCGGCAAAAACTACTACTCCCATAAAAGCCATGCCGAAAAAGTCTTTGAAGAAGATAGTAACTACCTTCTCCTTGATATGCTGCGCGATGTCGTAAAAAGCGGTACTGCTCAAAGTCTATCTGGTCAACTCAACTTTCAAACTAACCTAGTTGGGAAAACAGGTACCTCAGAAGCTTTTAAAGATATATGGTTCGTCGGTGTCACGCCACAAGTCACCCTATCGACATGGATTGGCTATGACAATACTCATCAAGCTCACTCTGTTTATCCATCAGATGGTTATGGAGATTCTAGTCAAAGAAATCTACGCTATTGGGCCACTATCGCTAACCAAATTGAAGCTAATGCACCCGGCCTTCTCTCTAAGGGGAGCTTTCCTTCTGTTAATGGGGTCATCTCTTCTTCAGTCGTTACTGCCACTGGAACAAGCCCTGGTCAAGTTAATTTGCCAAATGGTCGTAGTTTTACAGTTGGAGGGGCAATGACCAAAGATATTTTTAGATCTAGTTTTCCACCACTAGCCCCTCGTTATAACTTGAGTATTGGAGCTAGCGAAGAAGATCTTCATCGTTTCTGGCAACAATTAACCACTCCTAAGAAGAAAGATAAAAAGTCTGACGACAAAAAAGACAAGAAGGAAAAGAAAGATCAAAATAATTCAGATGATAAAAATTAGTAAAAGTTTTCTGAAATACTCCCTTAAAACTTCTTCAAAAAGTAAGTCAATTCTTCCTAAAAAAGATTGAAGTGAAGTTCTAGTATATACAGATAAAAAAGCAAAGCGGGTATAAACGTTGTTAAATCAACATCTATACCCGCTTTTTCATTCAACAAAATCTTAGTCTATCCCATATCTTGTTATGGGTTAATCGTCGAACCTTTAATCTCAATCTTATGAGGGAGCATGATATGCTCATCTTCTACTTTTTCATTATTCATCAACTTAGTCAACAAACGCATGGCAACTGCACCAATATCATAAAGAGGTGGCGCAATGCTAGATAAACTTGGGCGAACGATATGGGTCAGTTTTGTGTTATTGCTGGAGAATACAGAGAATTCCTCTGGTACTTTTACGCCAGAGTCAGTAAGCCCATTTAAAATCCCACAAGCTACTTCATCATCCGTCACAAAAGCAGCATCTATATTCATTTGTTTAAACTTGTCAGCCAAATCTTCCCCAGCGACATATTTATCCCCTGATTCAAAAATAAGATTTTCATCGTAATCAATTTTCGCTTCTGCTAATGCCCGTTTATAGCCCTTCAAACGTGCTTGACAGTTAATAGGATCTTCAAATTCTTCACAGACAAAAGCTACACGCTTGTGACCTTCTTTGATCATGTGCGTAACGACTTCGTAAGTGGCTTCTTCATTGTTAATATTAACACTAGCGAAGTCATCCGAATAGTCTACAGTCCCAGCCAAGACAACAGGTGCCTTAGAGCGATTCATTTCCCTTCTCATGTCATCAGAAATTTTAGTCCCCATGTAAATGACCCCATCAACTTGCTTGTTTAAAAGGGCATTTAATACTTGAATTTCCTTCTGACTATTTTTATCTGAGTTGGCTAGGATAATATTATATTTATACATCGATGCTACATCATCAATCCCACGCGCTAAAGTAGAAAAATATAAATTTGTCACATCGGGAATTAATACACCCACAGTAGTTGTTTTTTTACTAGCCAAGCCTCTTGCAACAGCATTTGGACGATAATCTAAGCGATCGATGACTTCCAAGACTTTTTTTCTTGTGGTTGGTTTAACATTAGCATTGGCATTTACGACGCGGGAAACGGTCGCCATGGAAACGCCGGCTTCACGTGCAACATCGTATATGGTAATAGTTTGCTTTTCCATCATGTGCCTCCTATCGGTATTCAATATCATGGATCATTTATAATTTAGCATTGTATGCGCTTTTATGCAAGCATTTTCACTTGTTTTTTTAGGGTTTTTCTAGAAAAAGATCCTTTACAATTTAACTTGTATCAAGTCTGTAAATTTATCCTAATAACTGATACAATTAGAACATAAAAGCTCCTGCCTTTTCCTTATGAAAACCGTTTTATCATATACGAAAATCGAGCTTAATGCAAGTAAAAAGGAGAATGTTTATGGAAATCTCGGAATGGCTTTCAAAAAACAGTGCTGACTTGGCTATTTTCACCTCTCCAGCATCCATTTTTTACCTTATTGGTTACGATGCAGATCCCCACGAACGGGTGATGATGTATATCGTTCCTAAAGAAGGAGACGCATTTTTATTTGTTCCAGCTCTTGAAGTGAACAGAGCCAAAAATACTTTAGGAAACTTGGCTGTTTACGGTTACGATGATAATGAAGATCCGTACGCCTTGATTGTTCAACATATAAAAGAACACAGCTCAAAAAATAATGCAGTTAGTGTAGAATTCAGCCATATGACTTATGGCGCCTACAACGGTCTACACAAGCACCTTCCATTTGAAGTCACAGCTGATTTGACCCAATACATGAACAAAGCACGTCTCAATAAGTCTCAAGACGAAGTAGATAAGTTGAATGAATCGGGTGATTTAGCAGACGAAATGGTTCGTTTTGCTCGTACGCAATTACGTGTCGGCATTACTGAAAAAGAATTAGTTCATTTAGTGGAAAATCATATGCGTGATTTAGGTGTTCAAGAATTTTCATTCCCAATGATGGCTCTCTTTGGAGATCATGCAGCGGATCCACACGGCGAAAATTCTGACAGAGCTTTAAAAGATAATGAATGGGTTTTAATGGATCTAGGTGTCATGTGCAAGGGCTACGCTTCTGATATGACACGAATGACTTTCTTCTCCACTGAAGAAAACCCCGAAATCATTGATCGTGAACTTTATGATCTCGTGAAAAAAGCCCACGATGAAGCAGTAAAAGCCGCCAAAATTGGTATGACTGCCCATGAATTGGATGCAATAGCACGGAATATCATTGCAGAAGCAGGTTATGGGGACTACTTTATCCACCGTCTTGGACATGGTATCGGGCAAAGTTGCCACGAATTCCCTTCTATCGTCGGAGGAAACGATATGGTTCTAGAAGAAGGTATGTGTTTCTCCATCGAACCAGGTATTTACATGCCAAACCGCTTTGGTGCTCGTGTTGAAGACTGTGGGGTTCTTACTAAAGAAGGCTACAAGCCATTTACGAGCTCTCCATATGCTAGCGACTTAATAAACTAAACTAATGCACGAAATAAAAGGCCTCTTGACAGCTATTAAAAACTGCCAAGGGCCTTTTTCTTTTTTATTTATTTTACCTTGCCTCCTGCATTGCCCAAATAGTAAATAGCTTGCTAACAATTGCAGGAGAATTTCACTCACATAAGATAAGCGAGACTTACCATGCGCAAGATGGGGTCACTTGACTATTGGTATAGATTAACCGCCTATTTCAACTTCCCAAGGTCTACACCGACGGCCTTCGCCATCTCCTTGTTGACTTTTAGAACAAGTTTCTTTGAAGTTTCCACCGGCATGTCTTTCGCTTCTTTCTCCCCTTTTAAAATTTTTACCGCCATTTGTCCAGTTTGACGACCTAATTGATAGTAGTCAATACCATAAGCACATACAGAACCTTTTACAGCGGCATCAAAAGCAGAAATAGACGCTTTCTTTTCTTCCTTCAAAACTTTCCCAATCGTTTCGATCGTATTGGCAACAGTATTATCAGCTGGAAGATATATGGCATCAACTTTCTTAGCCAAGGTCTTACAAGCTTGTTTCACATCATTAGAAGAAGTAACCGTTACACTTTCTACCTTAATTCCCTTGCTTTTAGCATAAGCTAGAACATCCTTGTACTGAGTTTCAGCGTTCACTTCAGATGAATCATAGAGGACACCAATCGTCTTGATATCAGATTTTTCTTTCAAAAGCTTGTCTACAACTTGCTTAGTAGGTGGCATACTAGAAGTTCCAGTCATATTTTTAGCTGGTTTATTTTTTGCTCCTAATAATTTGGCAGCTTTTGGATCAGCTACGCAAGTGAACAACTGTGGTGTCTTTTTATCCGCCTGCAACATGACTTGAGCTGCTGGCGTTGCAATATCTAAGATAAGATCATTCTTTCCCTTTAGTTGTTGGGCTATGGATTGTAAGTCCGATTGGTCCCCGGAAGCATTCTTATATTCCACTTTAAGATTTTTACCTTCTTTGTAGCCTGCTTCCTTCAAGGCATCCAAGAAACCTTCACGACTACGGTCTAACGATTCGTGTTCAGTATATTGTAAGATAGCCACCTTTGTTACTTTATCTCTAGCATAAATTTCATTTTGCCCTTGCCCTAGTCCAAGTAAAGTCAAGGCTGATAAGGCTACAATAGCTACTGAATACATTTTTCTTTTTACCGATAACATACACATTCCTCCTAGAATATATCATATTAACACTATTAAGATACGGTCTATAGCTACTCGTTCTAAAGTCAATAAAGTCGCTTTCCATGGCATTCCCCCCTGCAAAAAAAGAGCCTATTTAGCGATAAAAACTAAATAGGCTCTTGGAATTCACCAAAATAATATAGATTCAAGTTTTCCTTGAGCCTTTTAGAATTTATCTTCTATGGGGCTCAAGTCAATGTTAAATAGCTTTAGCCTTCATAGATACAATCACTTGATTTGTGCTTGCACCCATGAGGAAATCACGGCTACAAACACTATCTAAAAAAGCTAAAGAAAAATCGATTAATTTTTGAAGCCGAGCAGATCGGCATAACGTATAAAATATTCTTTTGCATGTCCATCATGCTCCTTCCAATGAATCGTTTGAGGATATCATACTAGCTTTCAGAAAACATGTCAAGCATTTACAGAAAACATATCGATCACTTGCAGAAAATATCTAAAACATTTGCGGGAAATACTTGCTTGTCTTTAATGAAAGTCCATCCTTTTGACCATTTTTATCAGCTGCTTTTTGATTAGATCCAATAAGAATACAAGAGTCAGTGGAATAGCTTTAAGCAAAAAGGTCAAGTATCTGGTAAACTATCACCCCAATACTTGACCCTTTATTCTAGATTTTGAAAGTCGCTAAAGAAAGTGCTTTAAGCGTCTTCTTTAACCTCTTTAACTACATCTTTGGCTTCATCTTTGGCCTCTTCAACCACTTCTTTAGCTGTTTCGACTTTTTGGGAAGCAAAGTCCTTTACGTCTTCTGCTTTATCATGAGCCAAGTCCTTTACGTCTTCTGCCTTATCTTGAGCCAATTCTTTCCCTTCTGAAAGCTTAGACTTAGCTTTGTTAGTCAAATCTGTCACTTTCGTTTTGGCCTCCCCTAAATGTCCGTCTAGGCCTTCCCGAACAGAGGCAAAGTTTTCTTTCAATTGATCAGAAGTTTTCGCCAATTGTGCACGAACATTATCAGCAGTCCCCTTCAAGGTCACTTTAATGTCTTGAGCTGTATCCTTAGCGAGCTTTTGATAGTCTTGGCTACATTCACAAGCAAAGTCCTCGCAATTACCTAATTGTTCCCTATAACGATCTGCTTCTTTAGCGATATCTTTTCTTAATTCTTCCCCGGATTTAGGCGCAAAAAGCAAGGCCGCTGCTGCTGCAGATACCCCCCCAATAATAGCTCCTAAAATAAAACCTCCAACTTTTTTACTCATATTATTCTCTCCTCCTTTATACAGTTTAGTGTAACTTCTCATCCTGAAGTTTTAGTCCAACAGCTAGTATAGTCTTCCCATTTACTTTTCTTTTCTACAAGCTATAGTTAGACTTTTTCAGTATTTTTTTTGATCTTATCTGACAGATTCAGAGTCTTTTTTAGTCTCGGATTGAACTTGATTTGTTTGACCTGCTTCTTGACGTTGGTTACGTATCCGCTTAAACGCTTCGGCTGCTCTAGACAACTTCGCCTTATTGGCAACTTTTGCCTGTTTTTCCTTTTTCGGCGCTAAAGATGCCGCTAAATTGCGACTGGATTGATTAACGTCAGAAACAGACTGACCAACGTCCCCAATGGCTCTAAAGAGTGGATCTGTCTTCGCTAATTTTTTGTTGAGATCGTCCATCAAATAATTTGTTTTGTTTAACAAAGATTCGACTTCCAATGACAAGTTATCTACATCCTTCGTCACAACAGAAAGCGAATGATTAACTTCCTTAGCCGTTCCACGTAGATCTACGAGCAGTTCAGAAAACTTTTTCAAATTCACCACTAAAAAGACCACTAAAACCGCAAAAGAAATTGCCACAATCAGTCCAGCGATCTCACCCCAACTCATCTAGCTACCACTCCTTTTCTTATTATCTATAAATTAAGTCTATGATAATATGATAACACTATTCTTTAAGAAAAGCTATTAAGTCAAACCCTTACCCTTTCCCCAAATATCTAACTTTTGTCAAAAGAATGACTTGCATCTATTCCTACATCTTTAGCATGTTATAATAAAATTAATCGATCGCCTTACGCTGGATCAGTTACTTTAAAAAGGAGTTTCCCTATGTCTCAATTTTTACAACACATTCATGAAACCATACAAGCCTATTTTTCTCTTAATTGGCCTTCCCTGTTCGTTAAACTATCACTAAAAGTTATCGGGGCTCTTGTTTTCATACTTATTTGTTTTATTCTTCGCTATTTAGCCCGACTATTAGTTCGCAAAACATTTATAGAATTTCCTGGTCGCCCCATTGAGCAGACAAATCGCATCACTACAATAGTTCATTTGTTAAACAATATCATTCAATATGTCTTTTATTTCTTCCTCCTTTATGGACTACTTTCCATTTTAGGCCTGCCTGTTTCTTCCCTATTGGCAGGAGCCTCTATTGCAGGGATTGCTATAGGTTTGGGGGCACAGGGTTTCTTGACGGACGTGGTCAATGGTTTCTTTATCCTTTTAGAACACCAATACGATGTAGGAGATGAAGTGGTTATTTCTTCAATTAACGGGATTGTTAGCTCGATAGGTTTACGAAGTACTCAAATACAAGATTTCGATGGTGTGACCCATTACATCCCCAACCGTCAGATACTCATCGTCTCTAATAAATCTCAACATGAAATGCGCATCACGATCGATATCCCTATCTATCCCGATAGCCCAATTGATAGGATCCGTTCCATTATTAAGAAAAGTAATCAAGAGCTTCCGCTAGAGATTCGTCAAGCTCTCACCCAACCGCTGAAACAAATTGGCGTTCTTTTTACGAACGACAGTGCTCTGATCTATCGCATCACTAGTTTTTCAAGGGCGGGAGACCAATACACTCTTCAGTCTTTTCTCCTAGAGCGTTATATGAAAGCATTAAGTCAGGAAGGAATTGCCTTGCCTAAACTAACTTTAGGCGACCGGCTGAAATAATCATGCGTCAGTAACAAAGTGCCGTTTAATATACGCAATTAAAAAGAGCAGATCAAGTCATGTCACTTGATCTGCTCTTTTACTCATCATCAGTCGTTTCCTCTCCTAATGGCCTAAATCCATTTGGAAAGCTAATTCTTCTACTGGACGATGATTATAATCATAGTATTGAAGGGATAACTGATTTCCTTCAAGATTTACAACTGCATAAGTTTTAAGATCAGAATAAAGTCCTTTAGGTAAGCGAATACTGCCAGGATTGATACAGCAAACGCCATAAATTTGTTCAATATTCAGAATATGGGTATGTCCATAAAAGGCAAGGCGACATCCTTTTTCTTTTGCAAGTTTAGCTAAAGTTAGGCGATTCATCTTCACTTGACATAAGTGACCATGGGTGACATAAACACCATCTTCTAAGATCAATTCATCTGGGAAATGAGTCCCCCAATCGCAGTTACCTGCCACCATTTGATAGCCCTCATATCGGGAATCCCCTTCAACAGATTCAGAATCTCCGCAATGAATAAAATAGTCGGCATCGAAATGAACACGACGGATCTCTTTAACAATTTCATGATCACCATGATTGTCACTCACAAGGACATATTGCATTTTACTCACCTAAGAAACCTTCCCAAGTCGGCAGCTTCTCCATCAAACTCATTATCGCCTTAGCTCGGTGGGATAAGGCGTTTTTATCTTCTGCCGGCATTTCTGCAAAAGTTATATCATAGCCATCAGGAATAAATAAAACATCATAACCAAAGCCAGCTTCACCTCTTGGACAAGAGGCAATTTGCCCAAATACTTGTCCTTGTGTGGCTAAGGACTCATAGCCCTCTCTTGCCGCTACCATTGAACAATGGAAGTGGGCCCGACGAGATAGGTTAGGAATATCCCCTAATTCTGCCAAAAGTTTGGCGTTATTTAAAGCATCATTCCCATGTTCTCCAGCATAGCGGGCAGAAAGAACACCCGGTTGCCCAGCTAAACTATCAACACAAAGACCCGAATCATCACTAATCACCAAACGCTTCGTTAATTTAGCTATTTCTTCTGCTTTCAATCGCGCATTTTCTTCAAAAGTCGAACCGTTTTCAATCACATCAGGTAAGTCTGGATAGTCTATTAAACTCTCCACTCGATAACCAAAGCCTTTGAAAAGTTGCTCAAATTCCGCTACTTTCCCCTTGTTATGGGTTGCAATCAAAATGACTTTTTCTTCACTCATCCTTTTCTCCCCCTAACACAATGGACTGAATACTCGATATGGGTCTCCCTAACCACCATTCTGCTACAGAACGAAAGTTTTCTTTATCACCAGTCGTCAAAAATTCTGTGTCTTGATCAATATACTCGCCAAAAATTCTTTCATGTTCTGGCATAACCAAATGAACCGTTTCTAATCCTGCATCAATCAGAAAGACATTTTCCCCAACAGCCTTTTGTATAGGCCCTCTAAGCAAAGGAAAATGGGTACAGCCTAAAATAAGCGTATCGCAAGAAAATTCCGTTAAAGATTGTAATTTTTCAGCCACCTTAGCTTCTAGTGCCGAACCAGATATTTCATGGGCTTCTACCCAGTCAACGAACTCTTGAGTGGCTAAACTATGGACTTCCACATGAGGATCTAAAGCTTTCAGAGCCTTGGTATAGGATTGGCTTCGAATAGTAGCCGTAGTCCCTATCACCGCAATCTTTTTATTCACTGAGGCCTTGATAGCCGCCTGAGCACCTGAACGAATCACCCCAATCAAAGGGATATCAAACTCTTTTTCGAGTATTGGCAAAGCAATCGCAGTAGCCGTATTACAAGCAATAATAATTTTATCCACTTGCCGGCGAACCAATTCCTCGACCATTTGTCTGCTGTACTCAATAATTTCGTCATCCGATTTTGGTCCGTAAGGGCAACGTAAATTATCCCCAAGGTAAATGTAATGTGCATCTGGCCAAGACTTTTCTGCTTCTACCAAACAAGACAAGCCCCCTACGCCCGAATCGATAATGCCGATGCGTTGTGCCATAAGCCTCCTCCTTTCAACATAACGGTTTTTATTATACCACAGTCGAAAGAATTTCCTTAGTGAAAAAGGCAAAATGTCCGTTGATTAAGCTTAAAATACGCTTTCTTTGACCCTAAAAAGCTGCTAACTAGCCTATTCGACTGATCTCTTTCTCTATTGAAAGTAAAAAGCTAACTTCTATCGCCCCTTATAAAGCTAACTTCTATAGCCAAATATAAAGCTAACTTCTATAGCCAAATAGAAGTTAGAAACTAAGGCTACTGCTCCAATATAATAGTCAAATAAAAAGAGAACTAGGACTTAAGCTCTAACAAAATGCTCCCACCTTGTCCACCACCAATACATAAACTTGCCAAGCCTAAATGTTTGGAAGAACGGAGCATTTCATGCAATAAGGTCACCACAATCCGAGCCCCACTAGCTCCAATAGGATGCCCTAAAGCAATTGCTCCGCCATTTGGATTGACTTGATCTTCTTGAAGGCCTAAATCTTTTAAAACTGCTAAAGCTTGAGCAGCAAAAGCCTCGTTTAGTTCTATGCAATCAATGGAGGATAAATCCAACGAATTTCTTTCTAAAAGTTTCTGACAAGAAGCTACTGGTCCTAATCCCATTTCTTCTGGAGCAACTCCTGCAAAAGCCAGATCTGAAATTTTAGCCATAACCGTTAGATCATGAGCTTTAGCATAGTCTAAGGTCGTCATGACTAAACAAGCCGCCCCATCGTTGATACCTGAACTATTACCAGCTGTCACACCACACGAGTTTTCTGCCTTTAAAAAAGCTGGTTTTAAACGAGCTAGCTGATCAAGAGTAACATCTTTTCTTGGATGTTCATCTGTTTGTAAAATCACTTCTTGCCCTTTTCGGTCTGTCCAATGAATGGGCACTATTTCTTCCTTAAAGCGACCTTCTTCCATGGCAACTTGGGTTTTATGTTGACTAGCTAGAGCAAATTGGTCTTGTCTTTCTCGACTAATTCCATATTTTTTTGCAAGACGTTCAGCAGTCACCCCCATGTGTTCACCAGAAAAACTGTCTAAAAGCCCATCTTTAAGGAGACTATCCACGATTTTCCCGTCCCCTAATCTAGCCCCAAATCGCTCCTTCTGAAGTAAATAAGGGGCTTGACTCATATTTTCACAACCACCTGCTACAACAACTTCGGCTTCCCCTAATTTTAGAGCTTGATAGGCCAAATGAATTGCTTGTAAACCAGACCCACACACCATATTCACTGTAAAAGCCGTCCGATCAACAGGAATACCTGCATGAATACTCACTTGCCTGGCGACATTTTGCCCTAAGCCTGCTCCTAACACATTCCCAAAAATCAATTGATCCACATCTTCTGGACTGAGTTGAGCAGCTTTTATACTTGCCTTTACTAACTGACGTCCTAATTCTACTGCAGGAATATCCTTATACATTCCAGCAAAAGACCCAATAGCCGTGCGCTTTGCCGCTAGGATCACAATTTCTTTATTCACTAGATGCACCCTTTCTTCTATCAGGTTAATCATTCTTATACTTTTTTATTATACTAAGACAAGATAAGCGAAAACTTTATTTTAAGAAATTCTAAAACTTTGCCCCAAAAGGAAATCCTCTCTTACGAAAAAAAGCTGATGGCCATCCATATTAAACGAGCTATTTTCAACTAGCTTATAAAAAGGCATCCCCAACTAAGAGGATGCCTTTCCTATTCCACATAAAAAATAAGTAATTCGATCGTCTAGACGAATGGCTAGGCTCTCTTTTTCGGCCGGAAGAATTCCCAGATAGCACTGATGAGCGGTAAGAGTAGAATGATCAATCGGATCACTTGACGGATTCGTTTTATTTTTTTCATCGGCTCACTCCCTTTTCCCCATTATGCGCTATTTTCATCCTTCAAGCAACAACTTAAGCCTTACTTTGTTGCCTTCGATAGACTTTTCTCATTTTAATCGCATAAAGCAGGTTTTTTAGGATATTCCCATCTGAATAGATGAGTGCGCTTGCAGAATAAATCCAAGCGCTAAAGATAAAGAAGATAATTGTTGCGAGGATTAACAAAGCAAAACCTATTGTTATTCCGAGTAAAGAAACGCTTTGGGTCGCTAAACGGAAAGGCATAATAAATGGAGTAAAGAATGGGAAATAAGATCCAAAAACCACTAAAGAGGAACTTGGATTCCCCATGGCATAAAGGGCAATATAAAAACCAATAACCATCAATAAAGTAATAGGCGTTAAAGCTTTCGGCGCATCTTCTGCCCGCGATACCAAAGAGCCAAACATGGTCGCTAAAGATACAAATAATAAGACGCCAAATAAGAAGAAAAGGAAGTCCCAAATCAAGAGTTGCCAAACTGAACTATCAATCGTTAAATCAGGTAAAAATTGATGGACTAAGCTTAAAAGTTGAGGCATAGCCAAACCTCCTAGAGACAAAGTGGCATAAAGAAGCAATTGTAAGCCTAAAGCCATCAAAATCCCTAACAATTTCCCGCAGAAATGTTCTTCTGCACTCATACTCGATAAAATGACTTCCATCATGCGTGTCCCTTTTTCAGAAGCAACTTCTTGAGAAATAAGAGTAGAGTAATTCACCACTAACATAAAGCCCATAAGGATTAACACATAAGTCAAGCCTATTCGGAAAGTCCTGCTAGTATCATCAAAACTTTTTTTATTCTCTGGATCAATAGCTGAAGTGGCTATGCTAATACGAGATTCACGTATCTTTTCGACCTGAGATTCTGAAATACCCAGCTTTTCTCCTAATTTTTCCAGATTGTAGTCATTAATAATTTGACTCATTGCATTTAAATTAACCTGTTTATCAGTCGTTTTATTGTAATAAACTGGCGCTTGTTCATTGGTTAGATCCAAAACACCAATCAGCTTATCTTGAAGCAAGTCTTCTTTGGCTTTCTTGATGGAAGAGTAGCTGATCACATGCGGTTCTGTGATATTATTTTCTATTCGTTGACTTAATTCTGTAGTCTTAGATACCAAAGCAAGCGATTGATCGTCAGAAATCTGCATGTCTTTAAAAATGAACCAACCGACCAAGAACATAATGGCAGCAAAAATAAAGGGAGAGAGTGTCATGAGAATATAGCTGGCTGATTTAACATTCTTCCAAAAAACCTGTTTGGCAACGATCCACCATTTACGCATGAGCTTCCACCACCATTTCTTTAAAAATTTCTTCGAGTGTTGGAGGTTGTTGACTGAATTCGTAAATATAGCCATGAGCTGTTAAGGCATCGAATAAGTCACGACCAACTTCTTCATTCGCCAAGACTAATTCAAAGCGAGAAGCCCCAATTGCCCGTCCAGATACTACCCCATCTTTTGCTAGTAAATGTTCTAAAGTAACCGATGCCTCTACTTTCAAGCGGGTACGACCAAATGACTGACGCACTCTTTCTAAATTGCCTTGAAGGACTTGACGACCATCTTTTAACATGGTTAAACTGTCACATAATTGAGCCACATTATCCATGTTATGGCTAGAAAAAATGATCGTTGCCCCCCTGTCCTTAGCTTCAAAAATAGCTTCTTTAAATAAGCCAGCGTTAACAGGATCCAATCCCGAAAAAGGTTCATCTAAAATAATCAAATCTGGTTGGTGAATCAGGGTAGTAATTAACTGAACTTTTTGTTGATTCCCCTTGGATAACTCCTTGATCTTACTTGTTTTCTTCCCCTTAACTTCAAACTTATCCATCCATTGACCAATTTGAGGAGCGATTGAACTTCTTTTACAGCCACGTAATTCTGCAAAATAAAGGATTTGTTCTTCAACCGTAATCTTTTGATATAAACCTCTTTCTTCGGGAAGATAGCCGACACGATTATAGAGTTTTCCCTTAATCGCTTGTCCATCAAATAAAGCATAGCCTGTGTCTGGTCTTAAAAAATTTAACATCAAGCGAAAAGTCGTCGATTTCCCTGCCCCATTTTGCCCAATCATCCCCATAATTTCCCCAGGATGTACTCGTAAAGACAGATCATCTAGCGCTTGAACTTGGCCAAAACATTTCGACATATGAACAAGTTCTAACATATACTCCCTCTTTTCTTATAAAAATCTTATTTTTTATCATTATAGCAAACACTCATTGTGAAAGATAGATAGCTAGGCTTGCTAGTCGTCATACTATAAATCAAAATCGCCTCCAGCTATAAAATACTGGATTCCTTGCTAATAGCCTTCTAGGAAATAACAGATGAATGATCGTTAGGATATAAAATATAATTTATCAATCCACTCTCTTTCCAAATGCAACTGAAAAAAGAGTAGAAAATCAGTCTAAACTGACTTTCTACTCTCCAGAGGACTCGCTCGATTTAGCCTCTATACTTTTATTCTGCCAAAACAGACTATCTCAACAAATAGAGACTTTATTCGCCCAATGCACTGTCAAAAATAGCTTCTAATTGTCCTTGTGAATGCAATCCAACTAATTTTTGAATGGGTTGCCCGTCCTTGAACAAGATCATAGTTGGAATCGACATGATGCCGAATCTCCCTGCTAATTCAGCTTCTTCATCGACATTCACTTTACCCACTGTAATACGGCCGTCGTAGTCTTCAGCTAATTGTTCCACTACAGGAGCTTGCATCCGGCATGGGCCACACCAAGGCGCCCAAAAATCTACAAATGTAAGGCCTTCTGCGATAGTTGCATCAAATGTTTCTGTTGTAAAATCCATGGAAAGATCTCCTCTCTATCACTTAATTTCTAATTTTCCCAATAGAAAATAAGTCTTCTTAATATATAAGTTAGAGACGTTTAACTTTTCTTTTTAATGGCAGTAGGATAAGACGCTCTTATCTCTCTATTGCTAATGACTGCCCAGAAGCTTTTAGCTCTCTATTGCTAATGACTGCCCCAGAAGAAAATATCTATCGGTCTCTTTGTGATTACTATAGCACAAGAAGCCCTATCTCTAATACGATATGCTCAAATTTTAATGAAAGTAAACTTGAGTTGCTCCATAACCACCTTCGTTAGCTTTCGCATAAGCGAAGTGATCTACAGCAGCCATTTTCTTTAAGGTCTTATGGACGGCTTCTCTGACAGCTCCAGTTCCCATACCATGAATAATCGTTACATGCGGATAGTTCGCTAAGAGAGCTGCATCAATATAGCGTTTCAATTGAACTATGGCCTCTTCATAGCGAACCCCACGCAGATCTAAGGATGGCTTGACATGAGATGATCTAGCAGACTTCAAGTAAGTTTTAGTGTCTTTCTCCTCTTCCTGATCCTTTAATTTCTCTAGATTAGTTTGAGCGCATTTCATCTTCATCGCTCCAATAGCTACTAGCCATTCTTTCTTGCCTTTCCTTTCCATCAAGACTCCCCCCTGACCTAATGAGAGGACTTGAACCTTGTCTCCTACTTTCAATTGACTTTGCTCTTCTTTTTCCTTCTTGGCTTTACGTAAAACTTTATTTTTCACCATTTGAGCCTCGTTCAATTGGTTAAAGGCTGTTTTCTGGGCAATTAACTGGTGTTCCTTGATGGCTTTTTCTGGCAAGTCTTTTTGCCAATGACGTATTTCATCCATCAATCTATCTGCTTCTTTTGTTTTATCAGCAATCAGTTGTTTAGCCTCTTTTTCTGCTTCTTTTAAAAGACGTTCTCGTTCATGATTATAACGACGTAATTCCGTTTGAAGATCATCCATCAGCAACTGACTAGCTTGAAGATTTTTCTTGGTTTCAAGCCGGTCTTCTTCAGCTTGTAGACGTTTCTTTTCAAGATCTTCAACCACCATATCCAGACTTTGTTCTTCTCCTGACAAGCCTTCTTCAGCCTGTTGAACAATAATTTCTGGCATGCCTAATCTTTTCGCAATTTCCAAAGCGTTCGATCGCCCTGGAACGCCAATCACTAATTGATAAGTAGGCTTTAGACTGTCAACATCAAAGGTCATGCTCGCATTCACTGTATTCAAGCGATGATATCCATAGGCTTTAAGTTCAGGATAGTGGGTAGAAGCCACCACACAAGATCCCAGACTCCCTATATAATCTAGGATAGCTATGGCTAAATTTGCCCCTTCTTTCGGATCTGTACCTGACCCAATTTCATCCAAAAGAATAAGGCTCTTATCATTAGCTTGGTTTAAAATACGAACAATATTTTGCATATGGGCAGAAAAAGTGGATAAATTCTGCTCCAAGGATTGTTCATCCCCTATATCTGCATAAATCCCTTCAAACAAGCGAATTTGACTCCCCTCTTCACAAGGAATAAATAAACCCGCCTGCCCCATCAGCTGAATAAGACCTATAGTTTTCAAAAGGACTGTCTTCCCACCTGTGTTTGGACCAGTAATTAAAATCGTTTCGTAGTCTTCTCCCAGACTAATGGTATTGGCCACTGCCTTCTTTTTATCCAATAAGGGATGACGTGCTTTTATCAACTTCATTATCTCGTTAGAGGAAAGAAGTGGCCGTTTCATTCCTTCAAGCTGAGCCCATCTAGCCTTGGCTTGGCAAAAATCTAATTGTGCCAATTCTTCCGAATTTTGCCGTAAAGCCGGATGTTCTTCCGCTAATAATTCGGAGAGTTCTTTCAGAATACGTTTAATTTCTCTGCGTTCGTCTGCTTCCAATTGGCGCAGATGATTCCCTTTTTCAACAACAGCGGCCGGTTCAATATATACCGTTTGCCCCGTAGCACTTTCATCATGAATGATGCCACGGATTTGATGCTTATACTCCACCTTAACTGGTAAGACATAGCGATCGTTCCGACGAGTGATTAATTGCTCGCTCAAGAGGTCTTTAAATTTACTGGTCAAGAAAGTATTCAAAAGTTGACGAATTTGGTCTTGGCAGATCTTCATTCCCCTACGAATACCCGCTAATTGGCTAGATGCAGCATCATAGACCTTCCCTTCATCACTAATCGCTTGACGAAGACGTTTGCTAATAGCAGGCAATGCATCCAAACGACTTAATTGTTGGCCTAAGAGGGGATAATCATCCGCATTAACTTCTTCGTCATCAAAAAAAGCTAAAAGTTCAGACACAATCACCAAACTTTTTTTGATTTGAGCTAATTCTTCTCCATTTAAACTCGCCCCAATAGCTAAACGTGAAATAGCTGGTTGGATAGGGTCTAGTTGGGCAATCGGCAAGGCCTTGTGTTTTTCTTCTATCGTGATTAATTCCTGACAAGCAGCAAGAGATTTTTCAATCCACTCCCTATCCGTACTAGGAGTCAGTTGCTGACCTAAATAAAGGCCTTCCTTGGTTTTCGTATACCCTGCTACCTGCTGGACAATCTGCTTAAAATCTAATTTTTCTAAAATACTTGCGTCCATAAAATCCCTTCTTTTCATAAAAAAGCTCCATCAAAGCTTCAGTTTCTAGCTGAAGAGAGGGAGCTAGGTCTAGAACCACCATTTAGTTAATACATCCGACAAAATCGGCGTCCGTGAAACGATAAAATACGCTAATTGAGAGTCTACAAATTGCTGTTGTATAGAATCCATTGGCAACAAACTCAAGATATTCAAAGTTAAGAAAACCCCGATATAATTGGATAAGAGGCCAAAAATGGCTCCTAGGACTTCATTCGATTTCGCAAGAATAGGTAAAAAGCGCACCTCTCTTAACCAATAAGCTAAAATTCTCGTCACTATAACACCCAAGATAAAAATCCCCATAAAGGAAATCGCCTTGTAGAAAGCTTCATCAATCCCCAATGTTTGACTAGCTGAGTAAAAGGTTAATTGGGTATTTTCTGTTGCTGAAGGAAAGGGGATGATCATTTGTGTCCATTGAGCTAACTTCTCAAAATATTCTTTCGCAAAATAGAAACTTACCCCATAACCCACAATCATCAAAAGCTGTAAGACTAGTCCCCTTCTAGCCCCTTGATAGAGGCCTATAAGCAAGGAAATCACCACATAAACCGTTAAAAACATCAAACTAGCCCCTTCCCTTGTTGGCTACCTTCAATCCTATTGACTTCATAGCCTGCTTGCTTCATAAAAGAAGACGACACTGCATCCCGCTTGTGTTCACTAGAAGAAATTTTTTTAGATCTCACTTCTGCTACTGAGGCAGCTGAGAGAAGCTGTTTCACGCCACTAGGGTCAACTGGGTTAAACATCTGTAACTTTTGATGGGCTAATGCTAAACTTTCTTTGACCTCTACTAATTCCCTCTTTAGCTGTTGCAGCAATTGAGCTTGTTCTTCTTGATGAAGACGGTTCGCTTCTTCAAGCTTTTGCTTTTCGACCAATTGGGATAAAGTATTAATGGCTAATAAAAGGACTTTATCCTCAAAAGCTAACTTGGGGCAAGAACGACTAATCGTTTGCAAATCTTGATTCAAAAGGGCTTCTACAGCCTTCATATGTTCTTGTGAATGATGGCTAGAAATGGTATAATCCCTACCATCTATGTCCATTTTTGTACGATGGGTTGAGGCCATAATTTTCTCCTCCTGTTTTCGATATCTTACACTATTATTATCTTATCATACCACATTTCTACTGGCTATAAGACCCCTTACTCAATCTGCAAAAAGACTTTTCTTCTTCCCCTTATTTTCTACTTGTTGAAAAGAATACATAGCTTCTTATCACTAAAATATGTCATCAGAAAGTAGGTTACACTATGCCATCCGTTACTTATCAACTCACCAATGACCAGATAAAAGACTTAAAAGAAATGTTATGCATCGATCCTAAACCCATCCCATACGCTCATTATCGTGGGCGTTACAAGGGTCATGTCATCACAGCTTATCAGTCTGGCAAAGTCCTTATTCAAGGGAAAGATCCAGACACTATTGTTCATTCTTTAGCGGTATTTGAGAAGACTCCTAGCAAAAAAACATCTAGTCAAGTTCAACATAGTTCGTCTCTTTTATCTGACCAAGCCCAATCTATCATCGGCAGTGACGAAAATGGTAAAGGATCTTATACGGGTTCATTAACTGTTTGCGCTGTCTATCTAGGAAAAGATCAACGCGAAAAAGTCATCTCATTAGGTGTTAAAGATTCTAAAAAGTTATCAGATCAGACCATTTTACAACTATCACCTAAACTTCGAGAAATCCTTTTATATTCCTGCATCGAAATAACACCACACCAGTATAATCAACTGCATTTAAATCAAAATATCAATGAAATTCTCGCCAAAAGTCACCATCACGTTTTAAGTGATCTTTATCAGAAAGTTCTTAGCAAACATTTGCCTTTGGATCGCCTCATTGTCGATCAATTTCTTTCCCAAGAGAAATTTATGTCCCTAGCCACTCCACAGCAAACAGCTTATAAATCTATCCTCACTTGTCAAGTAAAAGCTGAAGACCACTACCTAGCCGTTGCCTGTGCATCTATTATTGCTAGAGAAGCTTTTTTGAAAAGCCTTAAGCGATTGGGTCAAACCTATGGAGTAGCTCTTCCTTCAGGAGCAGGAGCTGCAGTTGACAGCCATATAGCAAAATTAGCCCAAATACACGGTCTAGGCATCTTAGATCAATTAACCAAAATGCATTTTGCCAATACCGAAAAAGTCAAAAAACTCTTGGGATAAAATACTAACACCTTCAGCTGTTAAGCCCATATAATTGTGTAAATTTCTAGTACAAGCTACTGCTTCATTCTTTACCTAGCTAGCAAATAAATGTTAAAAAAGTCCTGTCAAGTGCTATAGCCTAGCAAGCCTTGACAGCTTCTTAAGAACATTTATACTTTTTCTGGCAGAGATTTTTATATAAATCCCTTCTCTTGTTATCCACTGATTCGTTAAGTAAGTTTTGAATTTTCCTTGATCCACTGAAGAATGCAGTTGGGTCATTTTTACCTTCTAGTTGATTTCTTTTCGTCTATTAGCATTAGACCAGTTTAGGCTTAATGGGCTTTTTTTACACAATTGTATGGACTCTATCATCAAAAATCCACCTCCTTCCATTCTTGTTTTAAGAATAAAGGAAGTGGATATTCTTTTAAATGTACCTGGCTATCGATCGCTTAGAATTTACATGCCAATTAAATAGACTAACTTAAGACAGATACATAAATGACATTATTCTCTTTTTCTTAGTTCATAACACGTTAATTTATAAAAACATACACTAAATAAAATGTTAATAAATACGAAGATAACGAGTTCCGATGATGAAAAATCTTCTAAAGTCCGACTTCTCAACGCTATCACACATTGAGAATATGGATAAAATTTATTTAAGTTTTCATTTAAAAACAATAAAACGAACCCGCCCATAGCGCCTAAAGCTGAAATACCAATCGACTGGCCAAAACTTCTAGTTTTAGCATAAGCGAACGCTTGTATGCATAAGATAGATAAAGAGCTCAAAATAGATAAAAGTGTCCATTTTAAGGTTAATAGTACATAAGAAGAGCGCTCTACATTAGCTACTTTTAACGCTACAATGTAAACAATTAGTAGGAGGAATTGAATAGGAATAACTAATACAGTAACAGTAACTAGCTTGCTTATCAGTAACTTTTTGATAGATATCGCATTCGAACATAACATTTCCAAATTTTTTCTTTCAAACTCTTGAATTAAAGATATTGCTATAAAAATTGCGAGCATAGGAGGATAGAGAATTTGACTATAATAAAAAGTTAGTTGCCCCCACATCACTTTATCCTGTGTACCACCGATTAAAACTGATTGATTAGCAAAATAGGTAGCTAAGCCTATAAAACTTGATAATGCTACAAAAAAAACACCAATGATTAACAGTTGCATTTTATTCAGCTTTTTCCATTCAGCTGAAATATAGTCTCTCATTTGCCTCGCCTCTCTTCCTTCAACAATATACTTCTTACCATAAGATATAACAACAAACAGTACATTAGATACATTAAAAGTCTAATGTATATTGATTGGTCAAATTTATAAAAATAGCTTGAATTGTTTATTACAGTAAATTTATAAGGAGCTAGATAAGATGCCCCGAGCCAAGGGATAGGGAAGGTCCACAAATTTGTCGATTTGGGAGCTAGGATTACACCCAAAAATCCGCCGATAAAACCCGACGATAACAATAAGCCTTGTTTATCAGTAAACATTGCAAAAGTTAAATAAAGGCAAATGAGACTGAAACTAGCCAAGACTTGACCTGAAATTTGAAGAAAAGAGATCGTTAAAGGAACACTTGTCCCATTAACCATGGCAAATACATTCGTTGCAACTGTTTCTGAAATAGCCAATAGCCAAAAGAAAACAATTGATAAAATTAATTTACTGTAAAAAATTTGAATCAATGTTGTCCCGTTCGCTTCCTGTAGCTTAAATGTCTGTCCTTCAAGTTCATTCGAAACAATACGGCTAGTAAAGACACTAATCGCTATGGGAAGAAAAAAGCTATGCATTGTTTGATTATTAAATAGTACACTAACTCCGTCATAACTTGCCGAATTGATTTCACTAACAGTACTAACTGTATTCCACAAAAATCCAATTATACTAAGACATATAGTAATAACAAACGATTTAGTCCTACGACTTTTTAATAATTCTATTTGTAGTGCATTAACCATTTCTATAGCTCCTTAGTTAACTCCAAAAATATCTCTTCAAGATTTTCTTTTCGACGTTCTACCCGGAAAATAGGAAAGTCTAGTTCTACCAAGGAAGAGATGATATTAGCAATTCGCTCCTTGTTGATATTCCAAATTTTAATAAGTTTTGAACTATACTCTATTTTTCTATTGCCAAAACTATCACCAAAAAGAGCTTTTAATTTTTCAATGTCAAATTCCCCTTCAAGCTCTACCCAACTATTCGCTTTTATTTTTTCAATTTCTCCTTCATAGACTAATCTCCCATGATTTATAATTCCAACACGATCAGCAATTTGCTCAATTTCAGATAAAATATGACTAGAAATAAAAATGGTTAGCCCTTCTTCTTTAGCTAAATGAATAATCAATTCACGAATTTCATGAATTCCAGAGGGATCTAATCCATTTGTCGGTTCATCTAATAATAATATTTGAGGTTCTTTTACTAAAGCAAAGGATAGAGCTAGGCGCTGTTTCATACCCAAAGAATATGCTTTTACTAATTTTTTGCTGTTTTTTTCTTCGGATAAACCTACCATTTCAAGTGTTTTTAAAATATTCTTTTTTTTGAAGCCTAACATTTTCTGAAAAACCAATAAATTTTCAAAACCTGTTAAATTCGGATAATATGAAGGTTCTTCAATCATTGATCCTATATAGTTTAAGTAATCTTTTGATTTGTTAATTGGCGTGTTCATGACTTCAATTGAACCAGAAGTAGGTTCAATTAATGAAAGTATCATCTTCATTGTTGTAGTTTTTCCTGCACCATTCGGGCCAAGGAAACCATAAATTTCCCCTTTTCTAACTGTCAATCTTTCTAAATCGACTGATGGTACTCCTTTAAAATTTTTCTTCACTTTTTTAAGTTGTATGACTTCGGTCATTTGAAATTTCACACCTTTCGTTTTAAATATTTCCTGCCAAACTAGATGACTAGACACCATTGTTAGAAATAAATTTTTTATATTCCGAGTTATTATTTTGTAAATACTCGTGAGTTGATTTGATGACCTCCCCTGTTTCATCATTAATAAAGATAACACTGCCAACATATTTCACGATATCCAAATGATGACTTACAATTAACATTGTTTGATCCTTATAGAAATCTCCCAATAAAACATTTTCATAAATCTTGTCTTTACTCACTTCGTCCAAATTACTAAAAGCTTCATCCCAAAAAATTATTTTTTCACCTTTCAATAGTGATTTGGCAATGAGTAATTTCTGGATTTGACCTCCCGAAAGATTCTTCCCCTGTTTTAACAATTTAGATTGTAATTTATTTGGAAGTTTAGCAACAACCTCATCTGCTGTGGTATCAACAAGTATTCTGTATAGCTTAGTTATATCAGGAGAGTCATATTCAAAATTTTCTAAAACGCTTCCCTTTTTCAGTGTCATATTTTGTAAGACAACTCCCATATAGTTTTCTAGATGTTCATTATTATATGTTAACTTACCAGAATACCTTAGCACGCCAGCTAATAATAATAGTAACGTCGACTTACCACTGCCTGATTTACCTACAATAGCTACCTTTTCGCCTTGACTTATTTTTAAATTAACTGGTTTATATAGGGGCTCATTTCCATAAGCAAAGTTTAAATCCTCAGTCTGAATTATATAGTTTGATTCTAAGTCAAAAGTAACATGTATAGGCAAATTTTCTTTGAGAATATCTCCCTGCTTTTCGGCATATACAGCTAATCGTGCTATTTCAAAAATTGAGTTTTTCACCTGTTCAATAGAAGAGATAAATAATGATGTACTTGTTTGGAATAAAACCAAATCTTCTATTGAAATATGGAAGAATTTATTATAATAGATCACTAATAAAATAATAACTGATAAACTAAAATAGCTAAATATACTTCCAATAAGTTGAACAAAATTTTCGACTTTTAAAATTTGTGAATATTTTCTTGTCAAACGATCATTGTTTTTTACCCATCTCTCTTCCGTTCCTTTTTCATTTCTCATTACTTTAATGTAATCTATATACGCTAAATCGGATTGAAAATCAGAATTAAAATCAATTAAGTATTGTAGATAAGATTGATTATATTCGTTCTGCTTATGGTATAAAACAAGGGATATTACAGAATATATTAAAATCATAGAAAGCAATAAAATAGTTAATCCAAAAGAAATCATGGACAAATATACACAAATCACAAATGATGAAACTAGACTTACTATCGAAGGGATTAATCTTGATGCTACACTATCTCTCACTGTCGTTCTGAAACTTATTTTTTCAGAAACACTTCCATTGGTATGGTTTCTAAAATACAATAATGGTTTATCTAGTAATCTTTTAAATAAAATACTTGTATAAGATTTATCGAAATCACTATTATATTCCTCTAACGAAAAATTCTTAATATAACATCCAACAACTTGTAACAATATAATAGTAAAAAATAAGAGCAGGCTCGATATTAATTTTAGATTTCCAGCCATCATATTTCTTATCACAATAGAGAATAGCAAAACGCTAATTTCAATCAAAATTAATGCAAATAAAAAAGTAACACCGGATCTTACATTAAGTGTTTTTTTTAAATATTTTAAAAATAGCGTGTTCACTTTTTGACGATGAAAATCAGCTGTCGGATACACAGTAATAATCGTCCCAGAATAGTGGTTTAAAAATTCAGTTTTACTAAATTTAATTTTTCCTATTGCCGGATCCACAATTTTGATATAATTTTGGTTTATTTTTTCTAGGACGACGAAATGATCATTATTCCAATGAGCGATCATTCTATTATTACCTTTAGCACGTAATAGACTCATAATTTCATCAAAATTAGCTTTATATGCCTTAATATCAACATTAAATTTTTTATTTAGAGTTCGTAAATAAGAAACACTCAAGCCATCAGCGGGAAGTGAATCTCTTTGATAGACCTCGTATAAAGGCACTTTATATCCTAAATCATTTAAGAGCATTGTATAACAGGCAAGCAAACAATCCTCATCATTATTTTGTAAAATTACCTTCATCATTCTTCCTCATTTATCAAAATACAGGTGTTAAAATTTCAAGCGAAGAGTCACTTTTCAAATATTTTGCTACTGAGTAAACTATTCCTGCAAGTCCAGTCATTAACCCATAAGAATCAAAATTAGTATTAAAGCTACACATCCATCCATATTTAATTCCAAATGAAAGCATTTTTCTATACTCCAAATTAATGATCCCTTCTAAATCGGGGTTGCTTTTATCTCCATACAAATTATTGTAGTACGTTAATGCTAAAAGATTTCCGCTAACTCCGTGACATAAAGTAAAATTATTCATATTAAGACCTGCTGAGAGGATTTGCTTTATCGCGTGCTGGATATCATCTACTAGTAATGATTCTTCTTGGATGCTTAAAATTTTAAATTTCTTATTTAATTTTAACTGTGCTAACCTTGATATTAATACTCCTGTCGCCCCATGACACCATTGAGCATTTGAATCCGAAAACCTCTTATCTATCCATCCTTGGTCTAATTTTTGCCTATCATCAAATTTTTTAGCAGCATCGTACATATCCTTAGCATCTCTACTATTGAGTTTCCCCGCTAAATATAATAATGATATTTCAATACCCGAATTCCCATGTGCTAAACTAACATTATTACTTTCTTCTTTCCCCCAGTAAATATAATTATTATCACTATCATCCTTTTTAAGATCTTCAAGGCGTTTAACCATAGTTTGAAGAAATCCTTTTGAAAATTTTTCATCTTGACAGGCAAGTATCGAACTCGTAAATCCGGTTAAAAAATCCGCTGAGCTATTGTGTAAAGCTTGTTGAATCAAACTAACTTTACTAGTTAACAATTTTCGCGGAACTTCTTGTTTTGTGATTTTTGATATTCTTACTAAAGTGGATAATATCCCTAATTTCCCAACATAGTAGCTCGTATCTAAAACATTTTGATACACATCAACAAGTGTATTGAATAAATGATACAAACATCTATAAACTTGTTCTTTTCTTTTTTTATCTAATAGAGAATAGGATTCAATTAAACTAATTGCTATCCCCGAGATCCCATCATAAATTGAATTATCCATTGGAACTAATTCAAAATTATTATGGTCATTAACTTTTAATGTCATCCAATTAATACTTTCATCATCTGCTTCAAAGTACATGTTATTAAGTATCTTGTCTACAAGATTATTTAAAGAGTTAAGCATGATATTTTCTTCATTCCTAAAGTCATCATATGTTCTATACAGATCTTGCATTTCTGTACTCTCAGAGTCGCTCTCAGCTTGAAGTGAAAATCTTATTAATTCAACTTGTTCAGTTACCTTTGCTTCAGTTAGCTTATTAAGTTTTTCAGTAACATAATATAAAGGCGCTTTCCTTATTTTCCAAACATCCGAATACCCATCAGTAACGATTATAGAATCCGCTTCAACATAAAAAGATGGAATATCCATATGGAGTAATTGACTAAACTCAGACTTACATAATCTACTAGTGTCATAGTTGCTAAGTTTATCCTCCATCTTTTTAAAAAGTAAATCTTGCTTTTTTGAATACACCGGAGAAATAAGTAACTGCCTAACCAAGTCATATTCATGCGTATTTCTAAACAATATCCGTGTCCTTAAATTTGAATATTTCTGATACACTTCCAAAATTTCTTCCTCATGGTTTAGGAAGAAATTACTCATCAACTTGAAACCCTCGATGATGTCATTTACATAATTCGTAGCTACTAAATATTCTTTCTGCCCTTGATATTTAAAGAACGGCAGGTGTGCACGATGCCGTGTAGCTTGCACTACTTTTTCAATTCTGATGTCGTCCCTATTTTTATTAATAACCATTTTAACTTCATTAATTAATGTCCCTCCAAGAATTCCACTTAAATCTCCTCCAAATATTTTTCCCACCTCAGATATAGGAAGTAAACCAGACGAAAGTACCGAAGAGCGACTTTTTAGAGTAATCTTTTTTGTAGCTAAATTATCTGATATTATTTCAAATGGCGATGTAGAAAATAGTGTCTCCACGTCAACTAAAATTGGCGTTTTACCAGAAGAGATAATGTTTTCAAAATGTAAATCTGAAATATTAAAAATATACGCATAAAATAATAGGAAGCCCATATTCATATAGTATTCCTTGGCTTCACTCGAGTAATTTAATTTTTGGTGGATTTTAGAATGAACTTAGCCACTCAATTGTGAAAAAAAAAGACGCCATGTAAAT
>NZ_QXPZ01000048.1 GCF_003664595.1 Atopobacter sp. AH10 | reverse complement strand
AGCCACAGCTCTCCCTTTGTGAAAAATTTAGGGGGTGGCTAACTTGTACTTGAAATTTACGAGTATAAAATAATGAAACGTCATTAGCTTAATTAAAAATTATAAAAGTCTGATTGCTATTCTAAAAGGTTAGAAGTCTCAATTTAATCAATAGAACGCTTTAGATTTTCTTCATATTTAAGTTGCTGTTCAATTTCATCTACCCTAGAAAAAGACTTTTCCACGATAATATCTAGGATTTTTATTTGTATTAACCTATCAATTGTCGGATCTAATCTTAAAAATGATTTTGTGGTATCAAATAAAGACACTAACAACAATTTAAAAGGCACACTCAGGCCAGCATTGGAAGGGCCAAACACAAGAGTATCATATGGATCCACCTCATATAATCGGTTATGAAGCCCATATGGTGTTACATGAATAAACTGACATGCTTCATCATAAAATGACTTCAAGTTATCCAATCCACTATATGAAATTAAATTAGAGAAATACATTTGTTTTTTATTCTTTTTATTTATAAACGATCTAGCCCATTCATAATTCTTTTTTAATTGTTTAACTCTAGATTCTTTAATATTTAATTCATTAATTTTATTATTAAACTGCTTTATTTCAACCTCAGTTTCAGCTAATTCAAGTGATCTAACAAATGCTGAAGCTAGATATTCTTTTACAACAATTCCTATATTTTCAGAATCTTGCTCAGCTGCCTTTTCTAAACAATTCATAATTACACTAACTTCATATAAGCTTCTCCACCTAGAAAAAGCAGCCTCACTATAGCCTCCTTTTAATAAGGTAATCATTTCTTTTGCAAGGAGAATTGACTGTCTTTGAAGTTGAAACATTATTGAAAAATAAACATCTATATTTTTTCTTCCATTGTCACTTATTGCGGTTTTATTTAATATTTCCTCCATTAATTCTCTGGTAGTTTCAACCGAAATAGTAATATATAGTTGTGTAATATAAAATGCATCTAGCCACCTAAATTGCAAGCGGGATTCAAATTCCTGCATAATCAGCCGATTCTCTTCATACATAATTGGTGCTTTAGGCTCTAAAACTTCCAAAATGGATATCGCATGTTTAGAAATAAAATCTTTAGAAAATATTGCATCTAAAAAGTTATTAACCTTCTGATCGATTTCTAACTCACTTGTACCTTCTCTGTTTCTTAACTCATTCACTAATTCTTGTATTTTATCTGAAAGAATACTTTGATAGGTCATACATCTTCTCCTATGAGTTTCTATAAAATAATACTAAATGTTTATATAGTTTAAACAGGCTTAATCTGAGAGTTTTTTGTTTTATTATATATATTTTTAAACTAGTATTGTTTTCAAACTGAATTTTTTTAGATCAACTATAGGTTATACACGCTTAACATCTTTTCCGTGAATTTTGATTTCTATATTGTGAGTTTTTACGCTTCAATGAATTTCTTATATATTCAGCGGTGATTTCTGTTAACGGAATACCTATGGCTTGCTTATAATTAAAACCTAATAATTGCATTGTTCTCAATGTATCTACTTGAATAAGATTAATCAAAGCATCGATTCCTTCTGGCTTATTTTCGCCTTTAATTCCTAATAATTCAATAACTCTCCTAACAGTAGTTTGAAGATAGCTGATATCTTCATCAGTTAAATTAACAGATTCATAGGCTTCTTTATATTCAAGTGCAATATTTTTTAGTTCCTGGTTCTCAGAAATTAATTGACTAAAAATATTCTCATATTCTTCAATAACTCTTTTATTATCTCCACTTGCTTTTAATGTCCTTATAGTTTCAAATGCTTTACTTGCAACGCCAGAGTTTATAACTTTTTCCAATAATGTAGCAGTCAAAATAACGTCCATATTAATTCTCCTTTTTGGTCAAAATGTATTAGATCTATGTATTAATATTGGCATTTAAGGCACCCAGAGATCATTAATTTTAAAAGGATATAAAACCCATTCCCCATTTGCCTTTTGTGGTAGCGCTAAATCTGAGGATTCATTACAATAGTTGATCTTAAATTCTAAATCAGATGTTATCGCTTCATCGGAATCTTTTCTATGCCATGTAACTTCAATCATTATACAAGTTGAAGAAACAGCTACCTCTTTTAAATCAATTATTTTAAAAGTATCTAGAATTTTATTGCTAAAATAACAATTACATTCTCTAGCTAGTTTTTCTTCATCGATAAATTGCGAAAAAAGCTTCTTAGAATACTTGGCCATCTCTCCATAATTCTTATTCTTCCATGCCTTTAACCAATTAATTAAAGGCATTAGATATGGATAATTGGGGTATTCCTCAACATTGAAGAAATTTTTAATATCTTTTTCGACGTCAATTTTTCTAGGTTCCCAGGAACTAACTATATCTTTATCTCTTTTTAATTGTAGAAGTTGCTCAAGTAGACTTTCTTCTGAAATATCTTCATTCTCTCGATCAAAATCAGCCTTTCTCTTGTCTTCACTTTCAACCATCTTAGTCCAATCAGAGAGCGCTAACAAAAAAACTAATATTTTACATGATACATATTCATTAGCAAAATTAACATCTCTACCATGTAGAATACCATTACGAAAAGGAACTTTAATCATTTCTTTTCGAGTTTTATTACGACCTTTAGAGAATATGCCCTTTACTTTTTGTAAGCTTTCTTCGATCCCAACTATACAGTTCCAAGATGTCATTTGAGTTCCGCTTGCAAATAATCCTTTATTTTCAGGATTCACATCATTTACTATACCATCACAAATTAGCAACCCTAAAGGTATACTGGCATAAAAGTCTTGCTTAAAGTGATGATCCATGAAGGAATTTATTAATTCTCTCCTAACTTTAAAGGCATCATTACTGTAATTAAGATGATTGATGTATGCTCTATCCTTGTCTAAATAGTATTCAAGTAACACATTTGTACCGAATTCTTTACCATCTTTTTTTACTTTACTATTTGCTTCTTGAACCAATTCAAAATTGATCGAATCGTAAACACACCACCCATCATCAGAAAAATTTGAAATAAAATCCCTTAACTCCTTATCCATTTGTTCAATTCTTTCGCATGTATTAGTATATTCCTTTCTCTCCTGATCAGACAAAAAATTAATACAAAGGTTAATGTTATCAATATACTCATATAATTTAACTATTGATGGTAATTCAGAAATCATAGATTCGTCCTTTCTAAATCCATAATAAAAACTTAACCACATTTTTTATAAATTTACTATACCATAGCCTTAATTTTAATCAAGTAAATAAACACAATATATTGGGAATTTAATTAAAAAACGACCCAATATATTGTGTTTAGCTAAGGGGTAGTGTTGATATGTTATCATTCATTGACACTACCTTTCCACGTATTTAAAAAGAGCCATGGATTTCCCACCAAGAAGTTACCCCTAACCTAGAAAGGAAATTCATATGACTCACTCTTATTTTTAAACGAAATCAATTTGATATTAAAGACCTAATTCTTATTCCTATTAAATTCCCCAAGGCTATCAATCGCAATCAGCCCCCACTCTCTCATTTCCTCTTGAAAAGTTCTTCCCGGCTTGCGGCCTCTCTGATTGTCTGAGTGATCTTCCTGGATAGTCGCTCAACACCATTCAAGTCTGTTCCAACTATTGATTCTCCTAAATAAAAGTTACGGCAGTAGCTTGAATAAATGACTAGGCCTGTGAAAGCTTATGACAGAAGATCGGGTGGATCCCGCCGGTAATAATAGTTGAGCGTTGAAAAAGACAACTTGAATTTGATGATCCTTAATCTCCTTGGCAAGTTCTCCTAAGTGCTTCCTTTTTAAGTACGGTATCTCTCCCCCCAACTCGATTACCTGTGACACCTAGCCCTCATAAATATTCTTCCTCAGATGCGATACTTTCCGCATCCTTATACTATAGAGTGGCTGTTACAGAGTCACGAAATCACCGAGTAAGATTAGAGTCCTAGTTCAGCACTTGCAGCAATTAAGGATTCTAAAGCCGAAGGGTTCACTTCATCTCAAGGCAGATCAAACTGCCTATCATTAATGATAACCAAGGACTTCCTGAAATTCTTTAGAACGGTCAATTTCCCAAAAGCAAAGCATCGATAGAGTCAATCGATACTGACACGCACAACCACTTCATAGACAGGATATTCAGTTGATGGGCTGATGTGGTTGGGGAATTACTGTCATCAAAAATTAAACCAATCAATCCCCGCAAGGAATAGAGACATAGCAAATGACATCCTTGCTTTTGATAATCCACTTCAGCAAAATATAAATTTATTCCAATTACGCTAGCATAGTCGCATCGCTACTATAAAATGAATCTCCAGCTATAACTTTAACCATAGGTTTTAATTAATACATCAAATTAATAATCGACTATCTTATACTTTATTACCATATTATTAACTTAAAGAAGATAATTTAATTCGCCATGAACAACTAATACCAAATATTTTCAGATTTAGCTAAACAAAAAACTGAGATTATTGATCATTGCTTCTTGTAAGTTCGACTTTCTTGATCAAAGGTAAAAGTATTGCATATAATGAAATAATAGAAACTATAATCGAAAAGCCCTTTTCATCAAGCGATAATGCTAACCACATAGTAATCCACACAGGAATAAACGAACGCCATAAAAACTCTTGAATTCTTAATAAATCTTGTTTTAAGAACCAACCTAATAAATTAATAAGTAAAAGTATGACAAAGAAGATAATAAATAATAAAAAGAACGAAATAAAAATATTTTCATTTGGATTATATAAATTTATGAGAAATAACGAATCGTATATTGTTCCTGAAATCCGTACTATAGACAAGGAATATTTAAGTCCATTCATAAGGATATTAATGGAATAAAATAGAATAATGATTGCAATCAAGATGATCAAACCTGCAGCAATAACCTTAATGAAATCACTTAAATAACTTAAAAAGCCTTTTAAACCCCTCATTATCTTTCCATCTCGCTTCTTTCAACGCTTGTTGAATAAGTATCCCACAAATAGCGAGTCAGAGCGATACTAGCTCCAACACATAGTTCAGCATGTCTTTCACTAAGTCCTTTAAAAGTAGAAGAATGTCCATGACCACTGCCATAAAAGTTTCTCAATTCATTTATTCCTGCAATTAAACCATTAAGAGAGCCAGTAATTTTCTTAAGAATTTCTCTTTCAGTTTTATTTGTTTCAAGTTCGTCATTGGAGATATTTAAAAGCTCTAATGTTTTTTTAACAAGTTTATTAAAATTTATTGAATTCGGAACAGTTTCTCCATTTCTCTCAATAATCGTCTTACAACAGCTTTCAAGTACTTCTTTTGACTTACCAATTGATTCAGTTGGGTTATCTTTACACATCTTTACCATAAAATTAATTTGTTGATTCATATATTCATGTATTTGGTAAACTAAAAATCAGCCAAGTGGCAATTAAAAATCCAGCCGCTTGACCAACAA
>NZ_QXPZ01000047.1 GCF_003664595.1 Atopobacter sp. AH10 | reverse complement strand
ACGATTATATAAATGAGCTTGTGAAAAATTAAATGGTGGACAAATTTTGGGGGAATTTAGGTTGTTAAGTGTCACAGTTTGGGATTAAGGAAAGAAGCCCTTATTTCTTAGCCGGAAAGTCCGAATAGTTTAGTTGCCCTTTTTCAAGCTTTCTTTGTGATCAGCTTTGATACGAGCTAACAAGTCGGGGTCTTCTAATAGATCAAGAGCCGTTAGTGCCAAAAGCTTAGCAGCATAACCGATAGAATCAAGTCCTTTTTGACTTCTAGCAGCCGCCTTGAATTCTTCAGAGTGAGCAGGGATAGGGTCGTCTGAAATAGAAATGGTGGGTTGAATAGTCGGGATAACTTGGCTCACGTTACCCACATCAGAAGAACCTAATTTGAAACGTTCAGGGTCTTTTCGGATATCTTTTTTGGGGATACCTACTTTGTCAAAATGGGAAGAGAAGACCTGATCAAAAGTTGGAGTAACGATGATATCGTCAACAGCGTTTTGGAAAAGGCCGAATTCATGAGTCGTTCCTGTAGAAAGGGCAGCACCTTTGACGACATTTTCCACACGTTGATAGACTTCATTTAAGGTCGAACGGTTTTTAGCCCGTAGATAAAAACGGGCAGAAGTATAATCTGGGATCACATTAGCTGCCTTTCCGCCATTGGTGATGATGCCATGGATGTTGACATCTTTTGGCAAATAAAGTCGAAGAGCGTTGATGCCATTAAAGGCGAGGATTAAGGCATCTAAAGCACTCTTGCCTAATTCTGGAGCTGCAGCAGCATGACTAGAGACGCCGTGGAAGACGATATCAACAGGATCATTAGCTAGGCCGGTAGCTGTTTCCCCATATTCGTAACCAGGGTGGGCGCAAAGAGCAGCATCGACATCCTTAAAGTAGCCATGACGGACAAAGCTGGCTTTAGAAGATCCATTAGGACCTCCTTCTTCACCGGGAGTGCCATAAACACGAATTTCTCCACCGATTTGGTCGATGACTTCTTTCAAGGCAACAGCAGCTAAAAGAGAGTAATTGCCGAGTAGATTGTGTCCACAGGCGTGACCGATAGAAGGGAGGGCATCGTATTCTGCGAGAAAGGCTAGTGTTGGACCTGGTTTTTCAGATATATAACGGGCATCAAAGGCGGTTTCATGTCCAGGGACTTGTCTAGTGAGTGTGAAGCCTTGACTTTCTAATTGATCAGCTAGGATTTTGCTTGACCGGTATTCTTGATTGCATGTTTCGGGATGGTCGTGAAGGTCTTTGGCAATTTCTTGATAGATGGGTAAGTGTTGGTCGATGTATTGGATGATTGTTTCTTGATAGTTCGTCATGGTGAGTCCTCCTTTAAAAATAATGTGGGGATGGGTGAAAAAAATCGATGACTTGTCTTAGTACTCGTCTAAACGGACGGGTAAGGAAGTTGCTGCTAGGGTGAGTTCTTGTTAGCTCCTAGTGATGGATTTTCGCCATAGGGTGGGCAAAGAGAGTGAAGAAAAAGCCCCCTCCTAGCCCTATAGAAATAACTAGTTGGGAGCCTATCCTTACTTTGAGTCTTAGTTAAATAAGTAGACTGGTAAGCTTTAAAGCCAAGGAAGTTAATGGGACTTTACTTTAACTCTTATCTATATAAGTAGACTGGTAAGGGGTTATTTACGGCCGTATTTTTCCCAAGAAGGAATACTAGAGCCCTTAGAGGTTTTGGTGATGTCTGTAGCAGTTTCTTTAGTTTGGTAGTAATCAACGATCTTATTATAGATCTTGTTCTTAGCGTCTTTTTTACGAGCGACGATAATGTTAACGTAAGGTTTTGACTTATCGTTGACTGGTTCTAAGAAAATAGCGTCTTTGGTTGGTGTAAGGCCTGAGTCGACAGCAACCCCAGAATTGATCAAAGCAATATCCACATCTTCTAGAGAACGAGCGGTTTGACTAGCGTCGAGTTCTTTAATTTTAAGATGCTTTTTGTTGTCTGTAATATCTTTAACAGTAGGGGTTAAACCGGCTTTTTTATCAATCGTTAAAAGACCTGCTGTTTGCAATAAAAGTAAGGCACGACCGCCATTGGTGACGTCGTTAGGGATAGAAACGCTGGCACCGTCTTTTAATTCTTTAACGTTTTTGATTTTCTTAGAATAAATCCCTAGTGGAGCAACGCTAGTGTTCCCGATAGAAACCAAGTCTGTCCCATGTTCTTTGTTGAAGTTATCGAGGAAAAATTGGTGTTGGAAAGAGTTAAGGTCGATAGAACCTTCTGCTAAGGCTTGGTTGGGTTGGTTATAGTCACTGAATTTCACGAATTTTAGAGTGAATTTTTCTCCTGCAGCGTCTATACGTTTTTTAACACCGTCCCAAACGTCTGTGTCAGCGCCGACTACCCCGATTTTAACCACTTGTTTTTTTGCACTAGCGTCAATGGCACTATGATTACCTGTAAAAAGCAAGCCGACTAAGGCTAGACTAGCTAAACTGAACCAAAATTTTTTCTTCATAAGGGATTCCTTCTTTCTTGTTATATAATGTATATTACTTGCGGATATATCCGGCAAAAATTGGGTAAAAGAAAGACTTGCTCAGCTTAAAAATAGCAAAGTGAAGCAAGTCTCTTATACAAATGTTCGATTAAAGCCTGTTAGGATAAGCTTTTTAAATGGAGGAGGGAGAGGCTATGCTTTGACGACCTTCCTCCATTCAAACTAAAAGCTTATGGGTCGAAGTGATCAAATGGAAGCTTAAGCCTCCTAAAGGATCAGCTCCTATTATTTCTTTTCTTTCCAGGCTGGTTCTTGAGCGCCCTTCATGATTTTCTTGATGGCGTCTTCAGTTTCTTTTGTTTGGTAGTATTTAACGATAGTTTTGTAGACTTTGTTGTCTTTGTCTTTCTTACGTGCAGCAATGATATTGATGTATGGTTTAGAGTTTTCGTCAACTGTTTCACGGAAGAGGTTGTCTTTAACAGGGTTGATACCAGCGTCGATAGCGATGTCGGAGTTAATCCCTGCAAGAGCTACATCGTCAAGCGAACGAGGCACTTGAGCAGCGTCTAATTCAACGAATTGTAAGTCAAGTTTGTTTTCAGTGATGTCTGAAGTGGTAGGGAAGATACCCTTCTTAGGATCTACTTTGATTAAACCTTGTTTTTCTAAGAGACGGAGGGCACGACCGCCGTTGGTTACATCGTTAGGAATAGCGATTTTGTCGCCTTTCTTCAATTCTTTCACATCTTTGATTTTGTGAGAGTAGAAGCCGAATGGTTCGATGATTGTGTTCCCGATAGAAACGATATCTGTCTTATGTTCTTTGTTAAAGTTTTCCAAGAAGATATTGTGTTGGAAAGCATTGAGGTCAATAGAACCTTCGTTTAAAGCGGTGTTAGGTTGGTTGTAATCTTGGAATTTCACATATTGGATTTTGATAGGTTCGTTCTTTTCGATCCGTTCTTTAACAGTATCCCACACATCAGTGTTAGCTCCCATGATACCGAGCTTAACGGTGGTCACTTTTTCACCGGATTTGCTTGAATTGGAAGCTCCCCCACAAGCTGTTAAGAAAGTTGCTGCAAGTGATAAGCATGCGATTGCTTTTAACCATTTTTTCATAAATAAATTCCTCCTAATTGTTAAGAATAATTGGTTAACGAAATGAAATGTGGAGTGAAACGGAATAAGATTCACCCCGAATGTAGAGTGAAATGGGATAAGATTCACCCAAAATGTAGAGTGAAAGCAGATAAGATTCACCCCGAATGGCAGGACGACACTAGTTAAAGGACTAATGTCGAAGACGTTTGATCAAGAAATTGCTAACAGCCTGACTAGCAAAGACTAAAACCAAGATTAAGATAGTGGCGACAAAGGTCACGTCTCCTTGGAATCGGTTGTGACCTCTAGTAATAGCTAAGTCCCCAAGGCCACCTGCTCCGACAGCCCCAGCCATGGCAGTTAAACCAATCACGTTAATGATGGTTAATGCGGCGGCACGGATGATACCAGCTAAGCCTTCTTTCAAGTAGACTCGGAAGATGATTTCGATAGGGCGTAAACCCATTGCTTGAGCGGCTTCTATCACACCTGGATCCACTTCAAGTAAGGCGTTTTCTATCTGACGAGCGAAGAAAGGAACGACAGTAGCGACCATTGGGACAAGGGCTGCAGTGGCTCCTATTGTCATGCCGACGATTAATTTAGTGACTTTGGCTAAGATAGCCAACATGATAATGAAAGGAATAGCTCGACTGATATTAATGAATTTGTCTAAGATACTATAGAAAGTAGGGCAAGCGAGGATGCCATCTTTTCGAGTGACGAGAAGAATAACGCCCACAAGAATGCCGATTGCAAAGCTTAAAATGGATGTCATAAGGGTCATGTAGATGGTGTCCCAAGTGGCTTGGATAAATTCATCTGGGATTTCCATAACATTCGGGAAATATGTTTCTAAGAAGCTATGCATGTGCCGCACCTCCTAGAGTGTTTTTATCATTGATTTTTTTGATGTGGCGAACTTCGACGTTTCTTTCTTTCAGGTAAGCATATGCTTCTTGGCGTTTGTCAATTGGACCAGACATGGTGACAAGTAAGCTACCGATTGGCACGTTTTGAATAATATCAATATTACCAAAGAGTATATTGGTTTCTACACCAAAACGTTTATGAATTTCGGTGATCAGTGGTTGGTCGGTAGAATTGCCCACATAAGATAATTCAGTTAGCCATTCTTTATCTGGATTGAGCTCGATCATTGGCGAATTTAAGATTGTATCCAAAGCTTGGTCTAGATGGGTAGCTGTACGAATGAAATCTTGGGTTAGTTCTTCTTTTGGCTTGCTGAAAATATCGACGCAATGACCAGATTCAATGATATGTCCATTTTCCATCACAGCGACCTTGTTGCAAATTTCTTTTACTACCTGCATTTCGTGAGTGATTAGGACAATGGTGAGGCCTAGTTCTTGGTTCAACTTTTTGAGAAGAGCCAAAATTTGAAGGGTTGTTTTAGGATCGAGGGCGCTAGTGGCTTCGTCGCATAAAAGGATCTTTGGATCATTGGCTAAGGCTCTGGCAATAGCAACCCTTTGTTTTTGACCACCAGATAATTGACTAGGATAGCTGTCTGCTTTATCTGCTAGGCCGACTAGTTTAAGAAGCTTAGCGACCTTATTGGCTTTTTCCTCTTTGCTTAATTTAGCGTACTTGATAGGGAAAAGAACGTTTTCGGCGATGGTCAGACTGTTCATTAAGTTGAAATGCTGAAAAATCATGCCAATGGATTTTCTCTCTTCTCTTAAGTCGCTAGGACTAAGTTTTGTAATATCTTTGCCGTCAACGATGACTTTCCCTTTTGTAGGAACTTGGAGAAGGTTGATGACTCTTACGAGTGTTGATTTACCTGCTCCGGAATAACCGACGATACCATAGACGTCTCCTGCGTCTACGTTGAGGTTCACTTGCTTGACTGCGTGTACTTCCTGTCCCTTTTGAGAAAAGGTAACGGAAATATCTTCAAGGTGAATCATGTTCTTCTTCCTTTCTTTTTATTGTTCTTTAGTTTGGGTGATGTAAAAGGATGATGGTAGAAAAAATCCCTCAAAGATGATTCGAAAATTATCTTTGAGGGCGCTCTGGCGCGGTACCACCTCAATACGATCGACAGTCGCCTATCGATCCTTACGAGTCTGTGACTCTAACTGTTAACGCCAGCAACGTTACCGCCTCACTAGTCATGGACTAGCTTTTAGTAAAGCGTTCATGAGCCATTTTCCAACCCTATTTTTACTTGTTCTCACCATCTCAAGCTCTCTTTGAAAAAGGAAGGGGTGTACTTACTCAGTCCTTACGCTATAAAAAAAGTCCTTCTACTGATCATAATCAGTAAAAGGACGAATCATCGTGTTACCACCTTTTGTTCGGAAGTTATCTAACTTCCCTCAGCCCGACTGCAGGTCATATTGCCCGCCCATCGGTGTTCGTTATAACGGTTGAACTCACCGAGATCGCCTACCTATCGACGATCAAACTCTCAAGAGCCATCTTCATCTCGCTTGCCTTGACCCGTTCCACCAAACCGAGCCTCTCTATAAAGGTGCCAAAATTACTCTCTCTATCACTGAGTTATTTTACGTGATTATTAATTTACATCATATTTTATCTTCTGTCAAGTTAATGCACGCAAAAAACACCCATTTTTATGATAAAGGCAGAAAAACACGGTAGAATAGGGACATAATGATGAAAGAGAAAGGGATCATTAGCGCTTATAAAGAAGAAAAACTTTAGACGCAAAGGTTAATTGCAACTCCATGCTCATGGGGTAACTTAACATGCTTTTGCTTCTTCAGGACGGGTTTTTATAACTTGGCTTGTGAAAAGTTGATCTTCCTTAGAATCAGGGATGGATCTTTGAGAACTTCGCTTTAAAACTAGGGAAGAGTATGGGCTGCTAATCATCTTTGTCCTCTCTCTATAAAGGAGTTAAACTCTGGCAGATGACGATCTGCTAACGGTTTAGACATAGGGGGATAGGGGGCTATTTAGCGAAGGCTATATAACTCTTTCATCGGATGGGCTTTTAGCTTATTCAAGAGAGCTGTTTTAACGAACTAAAGTTTAGAGTGGTGACTAGCTTTGGATAGTTGGACAGTTGTTGAAAATAAGTCTATAAGTCAAACGGCAAGACAAAAGACGAGAAAGGAACAGAAGACATATGGGGAAACATATTGCGGTCAGTGAGACCGTTTTGCGTGATGCACATCAAAGTTTGATGGCCACTCGGATGCCTTATGCTGATATGGCAGACATTTTGAAAACGATGGACGAAGCGGGCTACTATTCTCTTGAATGTTGGGGTGGAGCGACCTTCGATGCCTGCATTCGCTTTTTAAATGAAAATCCTTGGGAACGTTTGAGAAAAATTAAATCTCAAGTCAAGAACACCAAGTTGCAAATGCTCTTACGTGGGCAAAATTTACTAGGTTACCGCCATTATGCCGATGATGTGGTAGAACGTTTTATTGCTTTATCTGCTGAAAATGGGATTGACGTCTTTCGGATTTTCGATGCGCTAAATGATGTGCGTAACTTGAAAACGGCTTTAAAAGCTGTGAAGAAGACCGGTAAAGAAGCGCAATTGGCTATTTGCTATACGGTCAGTGACGTGCATACAGTGGAATATTATGCAGAATTGGCAAAAACTATGGAAGAAATGGGAGCAGATTCGATCTGTGTGAAAGATATGGCAGGGATCTTGACCCCAGAAGTTGGGAAGAAATTGGTAAGTCGTTTGAAAGAAACTGTTTCTGTACCTATAGTTGTTCATACACATGCCACAAGTGGGATTAGTTATTTGACCTATCAGGCAGTTATTGCAGCTGGGGCAGACCGGATTGAGACGGCTATTTCGCCTCTAAGTGAAGGGACTAGTCAACCATGTACAGAAGCTTTAGCTATTGTTTTAGATGAAGCGGGCTTTGATACAGGGCTGAACTTGACTTTGCTAGAAAAAATTGGGGATCATTTCCGCGAATGTAAAGACCACTATATTGCACAAGGCCTCTTGGATCCTAAAATGTTGACTCCTGATCCACGTGCTTTGATTTATCAAGTGCCGGGCGGAATGTTGTCTAATATGTACTCTCAATTGAAACAAGCAGGAGCGACAGATCGTTATGATGAAGTGCTAAAAGAAGTGCCTCGTGTGCGTAAAGATCTTGGCTTCCCTCCACTAGTGACCCCTTTGAGTCAGATGGTGGGGACACAAGCAGCGATGAATGTCTTGAGTGGCGTGCGGTATAAGATGGTGCCAAACGAAATCAAAGACTATCTCAAGGGGAAATATGGGAAGACCCCAGTGCCTGTTGATGAAGATTTCCGTCGTAGCATTATTGGGGATGAAGAAGTTATTGTAGACCGCCCTGCAGATCATTTGGCAGCAGAATGGGAACATTTGAAAGCTGAAATTGGCGACTTGGCTCAAAATGATGAAGACGTGCTGATTTATGCACTCTTCCCGCAAGTTGGGCGAAACTACTTGGCCAAACGTCATTCTGTAGAAGAAACTTCTGCTGATGAGCAAGAAGTGGTTCGAGTAAATGGTTACTACTAAAGGAGAATAAGCGAATATGATAGAGGCATTTCAATTAACCGTTGTGGCTATGGTAGTCGTTTTTCTTGCCTTAGTTGGGATTATGTTCATGATGGAGCTGACGCACATCTTGATCAGTCGGACAGTGAAAACAACTAAGGCCGAAGTTCAAACGACTTCAGCAAGCAGTTCTACTGCAAGTGTTGGACAAACTGTTGATTTTGGAAAAGATGAATTAGCTCGTGTAGCGGCTTTAACGGCTTTAAGTCAAGCGAGTGAAGACCATAGCGATCGCCATTTTGTCATTGACAGTATTATCAAGAAATAGTGAGGAGACGAATAATGAAAAAGTATGAAGTAACAGTTAACGGTCAAAGCTATCAAGTAACCCTACGTGAGCTAACGGAAGAAGAGGCAAAGGATTTTGCAGCTGCTCCAGCAACAGAAAGTAAAGCAGCCCCTAAAAGCGTTGAGGGCAAGGGGACTAATGTAGAAGCACCAATGGCAGGTACTGTATTGTCTATTTCTGTTAAAGTGGGCGACTCCGTTAAAAAAGGTCAAACCTTGTTGATGCTTGAAGCGATGAAAATGGAAAACGAAATTGTTGCTCCAGAAGATGGCGTTGTCAGTGCTATCCACGTGAGTGCCAACCAAGCAGTAGAATCTAACCAAGTTCTTGTCAGCCTATAGGAGGGACCTATGTTAGAAAATTTAATGCAAATGGTGATGGAGTCAGGCTGGGCTCATATGACCTTGAATAACTTGTTCATGATTGGTCTAGCCCTTGTCTTCCTCTATCTTGGGATTAAGAAACAATACGAACCTTATTTGATGGTGCCCATTGCTTTTGGTATCCTTTTGGTTAACCTGCCATTAGCTGGCTTGATGGCTAAACCAGAAGGGGGAAATCCTGGGGGGCTCTTGTACTATCTCTACCAAGGGACAAACTTAGGGATCTATCCTCCACTTATTTTCCTTTGCTTGGGGGCATCGACTGACTTTGGCCCTTTGATTGCTAATCCAAAGACTATTCTCTTAGGTGGGGCAGCTCAATTTGGGATCTTCGGCGCCTACTTCTTGGCTATCCTTTTGGGACTAAACCCGCAAGAAGCTGGTTCTGTAGGGATCATTGGTGGTGCTGACGGACCAACAGCCATCTTTACCACGACTCGGTTGGCGCCACACTTGTTATCAGCGATTGCCTTGGCAGCTTATTCTTATATGGCTTTAGTACCTATTATCCAACCGCCGATCATTCGCTTCTTGACAACTGAAAAAGAACGCCAAATTGTGATGACTCAACAACGTCCAGTTTCGCAAACAGAAAAAATCATCTTCCCTATTATGACTGTTATCTTTGTTAGTTTATTGGTACCAAGTGCCACAACATTGATTGGTTGCTTGATGCTAGGGAACTTAATTCGTGAAATTAAGATCGTACCGAACTTGACAGAAGCCTTGCAAAAACCAATGATGTATACGATCACGATCATTCTTGGGATAACTGTTGGGGCAAAAGCAAATGGCGACTTATTCTTGTCTCCGATCACCTTGAAAATCACTATTTTAGGATTGATCGCCTTCTCTATTGGGACGGCTGCAGGTGTCTTGATGGGGAAATTAATGTGCAAACTTTCTGGTGGAAAGATCAACCCGATGATTGGTGCTGCTGGGGTATCTGCTGTACCAATGGCTGCCCGTGTGGTTCAAAAAGAAGGTCAACGCTATAACCCAAACAACTACCTCTTGATGCATGCCATGGGGCCTAATGTGGCTGGGGTAATTGGATCTGCTGTTGCTGCAGGTGTCTTGCTAGCCTTCTTAGGTTAAATTTCCAAGCTAGTTTATCTAGGGTGGAAATATTTTCCCTTTAACAGGAATTTTGAATAATAGATAAGAAAATACACCGGTTGAGACGAACTTATAGACAGTTAAAGTTCTAAAGTTTGTCAGCGACTGGTGTGTTTTTTGTTATGGAGGAGAAAGGAAAAAGACTGGAAGAATACCAGTCTAATAGAAATTAATATCTTGAAATACGTTGCTTAGTCCCAATATAGTAAGCTGAAGCTAGAACAGCACCTAATAAAGACGGAAGGATCCATCCCATACCAGACTCGCTAAAAGGTAGATAACGTTCATAAATAGAAAGAAAAGCTTGAACTGGGACTGTCGTTTTAATGTAAGTAGGTGTAGCTCTTAAAAAATCTCCAATACTAGCGAGGAGAGTAAACATAAGAGTAATTTGGTAAACACGAGCAGAATTGTTGAAAAGTGGGGAAGCTATAGCTAAGAGAATCAAAACGATCGTTAATGGATAGAGGAACATCAAGACAGGGATACTGAACTTGATGATACGATCTAAACCAGCATTGGCTAAAGCAAAAGAGGAAATAGTGACTAGGCTAGCATATTGCTTGTAGGACATGGTATTAGGGAACATTTCAACGAAAGTTTCAGAAATGGCAGTGATTAAACCAATGCCGGTCTTTAAGCAAGCTAAGCTAACCATCGTAAAGAGGAAAATGGAGCCTATGACGCCAAAATAATGGCTGGCTAGAGCATTAAAAATTTGGCCACCGTTACTGGTTTCAGGGAAAATGTTGGTGGTTGTTGCGCCGAGGTAAGCTAAAGCAATATAAATAAGGCTCATAAAGATGGTACAAATAACTCCAGATTTAATCACTTCTTTAGCAATTAACTTAGGCTCAGTCACGCCCTTACTTTTAACGGAGTTGATAATAATAATGCCAAAAGCCAAGGAGGCTAAAGCATCCATAGTATTATAACCCGATAATAAGCCTAAGAAGAAAGCGTGTTCTTCGTATCCTGCTGATGGGTGAGAGAGTTGAATGTTACCGACAGGATTTATAATAGAAACGAAAATAAGAACACCGAGGAACAGGAGAAAGGCGGGAGTAAGAATTGTACCAACGACGGTTAAAATTTTTGCCGGACGTAAAGCGAAGTAGAGGGCTAGAGCATAAAATAAGAAGGAAAAAGCCAAAAGCCAAGGTGCGCTGTGATCTTTAGGTAGAAAATGACTAGTTCCTACTTCAAAAGCTACCGTACTTAAACGTGGAATGGCAAATAAGGGGCCTATAGTGAGATATAAGAGGAAAGTGTAGAAATAACTAAATGAGGAATGGACAGAAGCGGTCAAATCGAAGACACTTTTAGATTGGGTCATTCCCATTGCTGCAACTCCTAAAAGTGGGAGGCCGACTGCTGTGACAAGGAGGCCAAGGGAGGCTTCAGGCATGGAAGAACCTGCACTTTTTCCAAGAAAGATAGGGAAAATTAAATTACCTGCTCCGAAAAGCAGACCGAAAAGCATTACCCCGATCGCTAGACTGTCTTTTCTATTTAATGTATTGGGCATTTCAAAACTCCTTTGATGATATTGATGAAGAATGTTAATTTACTGATAAAAACGATTAGACGGTAACTAGCACCCGATAGGCTTATTTGTTAGATGAAAAAACTAGATATAAATAGGAAGTTTTTGACCTTATACTAACAAAAAAGTCTGGGTAACTAACCGTTCTCTCATGAACAGACTATATTTTAACGAATTCTCTAGAGACTTACAACTTAATCTCTCCTTTATTTTGCTTTTGCGGAAGAGAGTCAGGTATTTGGGGATTTGATATTCTTTGAAAGCTTTGTCTAAGGGGGGAACTGAAGAGAGACAGGCGTGTGGGGATTTGATTCTAGAACCCACCCCCTCAACCGTTACATTAAAAGAGAGCAAGGTATTTGGGGATTTGATAGTGAAATTCTTAAGAGAAGAAATGAAGCTTTGGAAAGAGGAGGTTAATAGCTAAAAGAAGGGATTTGTTAGTATAGAAGCTAAATCCTTCCAAGATTTGTCCACCATTTAATTTTTCACAAGCTCATTTATATAATCGTTGATGTCAATGTTGGATAATTAAAGGATATCCTTTAGAAAAGAGGAAGGAATTTTTACAGACTCCCATTGGATAGGCTGGCGATGAGGCTTAAAAGCAGAGGTTAAATAGGGGAATTTAGTTTTTTAAGTAAAAGTTTAGAGATAGATAAATGGCTATAAATAGGGAAATTTACGAGCTCTTCTGCAAAAATATCAAAAAAATTGAAATTCTTTCTTGACAGGAATAAATTGAAATGGTAAATTATTATTCGTCTTCAAAAAGCCCTGAGCTCTTTGAAGAATAGAGAAATAAAAAATAAAAATTTCTCTTGACATTCAAAAACGAATGCGATATTATGTAATAGTTGTCGCTTCTAAAAGACGACAACGGTTGACCTTTGACAATTGAACAAAAAGACGCACCAAAATGTGTAGGGGATG
>NZ_QXPZ01000046.1 GCF_003664595.1 Atopobacter sp. AH10 | reverse complement strand
AATTGCCACGCTGGTTGGATTTTAATTGCCAAAGTGGTTGATTTTTTAATTGCCAAACACAGTTAAGGCTTCTGAAAGAAAGGCCGATAGAAAAGATTCAATAACGAAGACTATAAATAAGTTTAAAAATATGGCTAAGGACACCATTAGCAAAGATAAAGTTAAAAATAAACATAAGGAGCAAAGCTTATGATAACTAATCTAAAAACATTTGAAAATAAGAATTTTGGGAAACTCACTGTTATTGAAAAAGATGGTGAGTTTTTCTTTATAGCAAATGAAGTAGCAACTATGCTAGGATATGTCAATCCCAGAAAAGCTATTTATGACCATGTAGACGAAGAAGATAAGGGTGTAACGAAATGGAACACCCCTGGAGGAATACAGAATATTTCAATAATTAACGAATCAGGATTGTATTCACTTATCCTCTCATCAAAACTACCACAAGCAAAAATATTCAAAGCTTGGGTAACTAGAGAAGTCTTACCAAGTATTAGAAAAAATGGAGGATATATAGTAGGGCAAGAAAAGAAAACTAATGAAGAGTTACTTGCAGATGCAATTCTGGTAGCCAATAGAATTATTGCCGAAAGAGAAGAAGAGATTGAAGAATTAAGACCAAAGGCAGACTATTATGACAAATTAGTAGATTATAACCTACTTACAAACTTTAGAAATACTGCCAAGGAGTTAGGAATACCACAAAATCAGTTTATAAGTTTTCTAATGGATAAGGGATTAATTTACAGAGATAAGAAAAAGAAACTCTTACCTTATGCAGATAAGAACAAGGGATATTTTGAAGTAAAAGAATGGGTTGATCCACTAGGTACACTTGTAGGAATACAAACATTAATAACACCAAAAGGAAGGCACTACCTACTAATTTTATTAGATAGCGAAGGTTTCTACGATGAATAAGGTATTAGAAGCCATTCTTTCTGATATTAAAAACTTAATTAAAATAGACAACCCAAAGAAATTTATATTATCAAACATTCCCTATCTATCATTCTTCTACATTGGAAATATCTTTTCTAAGCACATCAATTCTTATGTAGGAGGAGATATTATTGATAAAATAATGGTGGGAATTTCTGATATAGGAACTTTATCTTATATACCAAGCCTTAATCCAAGGGACTTGTTAGTAGGTATTTCAGTTGCTGGTCTTGTTAAGTTAATTGTTTACAGCAAAGGTAAAAACAAAAAGAAATATAGGCAAGGCAAGGAATATGGATCTGCAAGATGGGGAGAAAGTAAGGATATTGCTCCATATATTGACCCTAAGTTTGAAAACAATGTTCTCATAACTAATACCGAAAGACTAACAATGAACTCAAGACCTAAAAACCCTAAATATGCCAGAAATAAAAATGTATTAGTAATAGGTGGTTCTGGATCAGGTAAAACGAGATTTTATGTAAAGCCAAATCTAATGCAAATGCATTCTTCCTATGTAGTAACAGACCCTAAAGGCACACTTGTGTTAGAATGTGGAAAAATGCTTTATGAAAATGGTTACGACATAAAGATATTAAACACAATAAACTTTAAAAAATCTATGAAATACAATCCCTTTGCATATTTGAGAAGTGAAAAAGATATTTTAAAGCTTGTCCAAACCATAATTGCTAACACCAAGGGAGATGGAGAAAAGGCAGGAGAAGATTTTTGGGTAAAGGCTGAAAAGTTATATTACACTGCTCTTATTGGGTATATTTATTATGAAGCACCTGAAGAAGAAAAGAATTTTAAAACACTCTTAGATATGATTGACGCAAGTGAGGTTAGAGAAGATGACGAAACCTATATGAACCCAATTGATAGGCTTTTTGAAGCTCTTGAAAAGAAAGATCCAAGTCATTTTGCAGTTAAGCAATACAAGAAATATAAGCTGGCAGCAGGAGTAATAGAATTAAGGAGAACACTTAATCACTATTTTAGTGAAATATGTACTTCTTAATTCTTTTTTTATTGAAAAATTAAGAGAAAGGGGGTAAAAATGAGGAATTTTGAAAAGATAACAGCACTCTATGAGAGATTAAGTCGTGATGATGAACTGCAAGGAGAGAGTAACTCTATCATCAATCAGAAAAAAATATTGGAAGAATACGCAAGCAAAAATAATTTGTCAAACATCATTCACTTTACAGATGATGGAATCAGTGGAACGCAGTTTGACAGACCGGGATTTATGGCAATGATGAACGGAGTCAATCAAGGAAATATTGGTTGTATCATTGTAAAAGATATGAGCAGACTTGGCAGAGATTATCTCAAAGTCGGTCAATGTATGGAGATACTAAGACAAAAGGGCGTAAGACTAATCGCTATCAATGACAATGTAGATAGTTTTTACAGAGAAGATGATTTTACCCCTTTTAGAAATATCATGAACGAATGGTATGCAAGAGATACATCAAGAAAAATCCAATCGACTTTCAGGTCAAAAGGCGAAAGTGGGAAACATACTGCAAGTACACCGCCTTATGGCTATATCAAAGATGAAAAAGATAAAAACAAGTGGATAGTAGATGAAAAAGCAGCAGAGATAGTAAGGCGAATATTTAACCTGACCATGCAAGGAAATGGTCCGTATCGAATAGCAAAGATATTGGAGAGTGAAAAAGTAGATATACCAGCCTATCATCAACAGAAATTAGGCTATGGACTATATCAAAGCAAAAACTTTGAACATCCCTATCGTTGGTGCAGCTCAACCATAGCAAGCATTTTAAAGAAACAGGAATACTTGGGACATACAGTCAATTTCAAAACAAGAAAACACTTCAAGGACAAGAAAAGCAAATATGTATCCGGGGATAACTGGCTTATTTTTGAAAATACACACGAGCCAATTATAGATCAAGAAACCTTTGACAATGTGCAAAGGATAAGAGGAAATGTAAAAAGGTATCCTGACGGTTGGGGAGAATATCACCCACTCACAGGACTGATGTATTGTGCAGATTGTGGAAGTAAAATGTATGTTCATAGAACAAGCAATTACAAAAATATACCCTATTACACTTGCAGTGCCTATACTAAAACACCTTGTGGCATGCTTTGTCCATCAGCACACAGAATAAAAGCGGAAGTAGTCTTAAATTTAATACAAGACACACTAAAAGATATTAAAAAATACCTTGATGAAGATAATGAAGCCTTTATCTGTTCCATTCAAAATGAAATGGAAGAAAAAGAAAAAATAGAGATAGAAAAGAAAAAGGTAAGATTAACGGAAAGCCAAAACAGACTTAGGGAACTCGAACGACTTATGTGCAGAATTTACGAAGATATGATCCTTAACAAAATACCAAATAGCAGATATGAGATACTAAACAATCAATATGAAACAGAGCAGATAACTTTAAGCAAAGAGATCAAAGATTTAGAGCAGCAGGTATCAAGATATGAAAAAGAAACAGACAGAGCAAGAAAATTTATATCTCTTATCAGTCGTTATGAAAACTTTGATGAACTTACAACTACAATGATAAATGAGTTTGTAGAAAAGATTATCGTACATGAAAGAGATAGAAAAGGAAGTCAGACATCAAAGCAAAAGATAGAAATTTACTTTAATTTCATAGGTAATTACGAACTACCACAGGCGGAGTTAAGCGAAGAAAAAAAACAAAAACTTGAGGAAGAAGAAAGAAAAATCGAAGAAAGAAAAGACAAGCTACATCAAAATTACCTAAAGCGTAAAGCGAGTGGAAAACAGAAAGAGTATGAAGATAAATATAAGGCAAGAAGAGAACAGAAGAAACAGGAGAAAATAAAGGTTTTGAAAAGAGTGGGGATACCGGTGAGTGAGTATATAAAAACAAATATTTAAATCTATCTTGAAAAATATTGAATTTTAATTTATAATTAAATATAGATTCAGTATTGGAATAGAAAGAGGTGTGCTATGGCACAAGTATTAAAAGAAGAAGTTAGAAATAGAATACTCGAAGCAGCAGAAAAAGTATTTTATAAAAAGGATTATAGAGGTGCCAAATTAACAGAAATTGCAAAAGAAGCAGATATTCCTGTGGCACTAATTTATACCTATTTCAAAAATAAGGCAGTTTTGTTTGATGCAGTAGTAAGTTCTGTTTATATAAACTTCGAGTCAGCTTTTAATGAGGAAGAATCTTTGGAAAAAGGTTCTGCTTCTGAAAGGTTTGATGAAGTTGGAGAAAATTATATTCATGAACTTTTAAAAGATCGTAAGAAGTTAATTATTTTAATGGATAAAAGCTCAGGTACAAAGCATACAGAAGCAAAACAAAAACTCATATCGCAAATGCAGGTTCATATTGAAGTAAGTTTAAAAAGACAATCGAAACAGGAATATGATCCAATGCTTGCCCATATTTTAGCCAGTAACTTTACAGAGGGACTTCTTGAAATAGCAAGGCATTATCAAAGTGAAAAGTGGGCAAAAGATATGCTAAAACTTATTGCAAAGTGTTATTACAAGGGAGTGGAATCATTGTAAGTTGATTTGATATTTAAATGCGATAAATTTAAATTTTTGGAGGAGATATTTTGAAGATATATAAAGATAAAGAAGAACTGAAATCTGAGATAAATAAAAGTTTTGAAAAGTATATTTCTGAATTTGATATTATTCCTGAATCTCTCAAAGATAAGAGAGTCCCTGAAGTTGACAGAACACCAGCAGAAAATCTTGCTTATCAACTCGGATGGACAACATTAGTTTTGAAATGGGAAAAAGATGAGAAAAACGGTTTTGAAGTAAAGACACCGTCGGATATGTTTAAATGGAATCAACTTGGAGAATTATATCAGTGGTTTACCGATACTTATGCTCATTTATCGATAGAAGAATTAAAGAAACGATTGAAAGAAAATATTATATCTATCTATACAATGATTGATACACTAAGTGAAGAAGAATTATTTCAACCGCATATGAGAAAATGGGCTGATGAAGCTACTAAAACAGCGACATGGGAAGTTTATAAGTTTATTCATGTTAATACGGTTGCCCCTTTTGGAACGTTTAGAACTAAGATTAGAAAATGGAAAAAGATTGTGCTATAATTTTTGATTTGCTGATACAGTAATTTAAAAAAATATAGTGATCGGATAAAATAGACTTTGCGTAATCAGCAAAGTCTTACTTTAAACCTTAATACTGAATTAAAATTCAATATTATTCAATTTTGAAAGGAGAGTTGTTCATGCCGGAAAAAGAATTAAGGAAAAAAGTGATTGGGAAAAATAGTTTATCCAATTCACTTCTTGCTTTAAAAATAGTATTTGATTTGATACCACAAATCTTACTTGTATATTTGATTAGTTCTTTAATCACAAACAATATTAACGAAGGTAATTTAAAGTATATATTCTTGGGAATCTTTATATCGTTTGTATTAAAAGGAGTGTTTTATTATTTTGCAACAAAGGTTGCCCATGAGAAAGCATACGAAAAATTAACAGAACTTAGGTTAGATATTATCGGTCATCTGAAAAAACTAAGTTTGGGATTCTTTAAAGAACATAATACAGGAGAGCTTACCAACATTGTTCAACATGATGTAGAGCAAGTGGAAGTATACCTTGCCCATGGTCTTCCTGAAATAATGGCAGTTACACTTCTGCCTACCATTATTTTTGTAGCTATGATTTTTGTTGATTGGCGTCTTGCTCTTGGAATGATTGCTGGAGTTCCACTCATGTATTTGGTAAAAGTTCTTTCACAGAAAACAATGGATAAAAACTTTGCTATTTACTTTAACCATGAAAATAAGATGAGAGAAGAGCTAATGGAATATGTAAAAAATATTTCTGTGATTAAGGCTTTTGCTAAAGAAGAGGAGATTAGTGAAAGAACATTAAAAACGGCAAGAGAATATATTTACTGGGTTAAAAAGAGCATGGGAGCAATTACAATTCCAATGGGACTCATTGACATATTTATGGAAATTGGAGTAGTTATTGTCATGATTTTGGGAAGTATATTTCTTTACTATGGAAATATTACAACCCCTAATTTTATACTTGCCATTATTTTATCGTCTGCTTTTACTGCATCTATAAGTAAGACGGCTACATTGCAACATTTTTCTATTGTGTTTAAGGAAGCACTAAAGGCGATTGGAAAAGTTTTAACAGTTCCGCTTCCAAAGAAAAAGACAGAACAAGGTTTAGAATTTGGAAATATAGAATTTAAAGATGTGAATTTTGCATACGGAAAAGATAGCTTTGAGCTTAAAAATATCAATTTGAATTTTAAGAAAAATAGTTTGAACGCCTTTGTAGGAGCAAGTGGTTGTGGGAAAAGTACTGTATCTAATTTGCTTATGGGATTTTGGGATGCAGATGAAGGACAAATACTGATAAATGGAAAAGATATAAAAGAATATAGTCAAGAAAATATCTCAATGCTGATTGGTAGTGTGCAACAAGAAGTTATCCTTTTTGATTTAAGTATTTTTGAAAATATAGCAATTGGAAAACTAAATGCAACAAAAGAAGAAGTCATAGAAGCTGCTAAAAAAGCAAGATGCCATGATTTTATTTCAGCATTGCCAAATGGATATGAAACACGAGTAGGTGAAATGGGAGTTAAGTTATCTGGTGGAGAAAAACAAAGAATCTCCATAGCAAGAATGATACTGAAAAATGCACCGATTTTAATATTAGATGAAGCAATGGCAGCTGTTGATAGTGAAAATGAAAGACTAATCGGCGAAGCAATTGACGATTTAAGCAAGGATAAAACCATTATTACAATTGCTCATCATCTAAACACAATTAGAGATTCAGACCAAATTATAGTTATGGATAAGGGTGTTGTTCTTGATGCAGGAAGCCATGAAGAGTTGATGAAAAGATGTGAGTTCTATAAGGATATGGTTGAAGCACAGAACAAGGTAGATAGATGGAATTTGAAAGAGGTGGTAACAGAAAATGTTTAGAGAAATGTTAAAGCTGCTTACAAAAACCGGCAAGAGAGATTTGATTATATCAAGTGTATTCTTTGCCCTTTATGGACTAAGCTCCATAGCCATGATTGTTATCGTATTTTCTATACTGTTTCAGATATTTGATGGGACGAGTTTAGCAAGTTTATATAAAGGTTTTATTGCAATTGGGTTACTTGTAGTATTCAAAGGCATTTGTAATATGGTTGCAGATATGAAAAAGCATAGTGCAGGTTTTGATATTGTTCAGCAAATCAGAGAACGCATGATTATTAAATTGAAAAAATTCAGTTTGGGATTTTATACCAATGAAAGACTGGGAGAGATCAATACAATTTTACACAAAGATGTTGATAATATGTCTCTTGTTGTAGGACACATGTGGTCGAGAATGTTTGGCGATTTTTTGATAGGTGCAGTCGTATTTATCGGTCTTGCAAGTATTGATTTCAAACTTGCTATTCTAATGGCTGTATCTGTTCCGATTGCACTTGTCTTTCTATATCTGACAATTAAGCAATCTGAAAGAATAGAGAATCAGAATAATTCAGCACTTCTTGATATGGTTAGCTTATTTGTTGAATATGTTAGAGGAATACCTGTACTAAAGAGTTTTTCAAACAATAAAAGCTTGGATAATGAGCTTATGAACAAGACAAAAAAGTTTGGAGAAACAAGCAAAGTAGCTTCAAGATTCAAGGCAAAACAGCTATCTATATTTGGGTTTTTACTGGATATTGGATATTTAGTTCTTTTAATTGCAGGAGCAATACTTGTTATAAAGGGAAGTCTTGATGTACTTAATTTTATTATCTTTGCAGTAATTTCAAAAGAGTTTTATAAGCCGTTCGCTTCTATGGAACAACACTATATGAACTATGTTTCGGCGGTAGATAGTTACGAAAGACTTTCAAGAATTTTATATGCAGATGTAATCCCGGATAAAGTGAATGGAATTGTTCCGATGGATAATGATATAGCTTTTGAAAACATAGATTTTTCCTATGAAAAAGATGAATTTAAAATGGAAAAATTGAGCTTTTCTATTGCTGAAAAAACTATGACAGCCTTAGTTGGAGAATCAGGTAGTGGAAAGACTACTATAACCAACTTGCTTTTAAGATTTTATGATGTGCATAAAGGAAAAATTACCCTCGGAGGAACTGATATAAGGGATATTCCTTATGATGAGCTTTTAGATCGTATTAGTATTGTCATGCAAAATGTTCAGTTGTTTGATAATACCATTGAAGAAAACATCAAGGTAGGTAAAAAAGGAGCAACGAAAGAAGAAATCATTGAAGCTGCAAAGAAAGCGAGGATACATGATTTCATTATGAGTTTACCAAAAGGTTATGAAACTGATATTGGAGAAAATGGTGGGATTTTATCAGGTGGACAGAGACAAAGAATATCTATTGCAAGAGCTTTTCTAAAGGATGCACCTATTTTAATTCTTGATGAAATGACAAGTAATGTTGATCCTGTAAATGAATCTTTGATACAAGATGCTATTACAGAACTTGCAAAGAATAGAACTGTACTTGTAGTGGCTCATCATTTAAAAACCATTCAAAAAGCTGACCAAATTCTCGTATTTCAAAAAGGAAATTTACTTGAAAAAGGAAAGCATGGGGAACTTCTTGAGAAAGATGGTTACTACACAAAATTATGGAAAGCTCAGTACGAGGTATAATCATGATTTTGTTAAAAAATGTTTCTTATGAATGGGAAGATGGGCGAACTGCTTTAAAAAATATCAATCTTGAAATTAAAAAAGGTGAATTCGTTTTAATTTCAGGGAAAAGTGGAAGTGGGGATAATGCTATAATGATGATAGTACAATAAATCCAAGTAAAATCAATGGTTAAAGGCTTCCACAAAACTTTTAAACTTGATGATGGATTGAGACTATCATCTTTTTTTATACTCAAAATTATCTAAAAGTATAGCATAAAATGAAATCTCTGTATAGAGAAGAAGGAGGGACTTTATGGCAGAAATTATAACCATAGCCAATCGAAAAGGCGGTGTTGGAAAAACAACTACAACTCTAAACCTTGCCTATTCACTAAAAGAACTGGGAAAAAAAGTATTGGTGATTGACCTTGATCCGCAAGCCAATCTTACAAGATGCTTTGGATTAGAAAATGCTGATGATAATATAAAAACAATTGGACATTTATTAATGGCGGAATTGGAAGAAGAGAGATATTTACTAAAAGAATATATTACAGTGTATGATGATATAAATATTATCCCCTCTAGCATTTATTTGTCAGTTGCTGAGGCACAAATGAGAATGGAAACTGGAAGTGAAAGGATATTATCGGACATCACTGAACTTTTACAAGAGCAATATGACTATATTCTTGTAGACACTTCGCCATCACTTAATATCTTAACTATAAACGCCCTTTGTACAGCAGATAGTGTACTTATTGTAGCAGATACTCAAATTTTTGCTATTGTAGGAATTAGTGAACTTTTAAAAACCGGTGGATTTTAGAATGAACTTAGCCACTCAATTGTGAAAAAAAAAGACGCCATGTAAATTTC
>NZ_QXPZ01000045.1 GCF_003664595.1 Atopobacter sp. AH10 | reverse complement strand
TGCCATATAAAGCACAAAAATGACCGATTCTTTCGGATAAGAGTTACCTTCATCCGGGAAAATGCAGCGGGACCGCTGGGAGCCTTGGTCTCCCAGCTAGTCAGTCTCAAACTTGCTGTAAGCCTTTCGGCACAGCAAGTAATTCGCTTGACTTCCTTTTACGCTGCTCCCGATGAAGGACTCTTTCCTCCAGTTCGGTCATACTGAGCTTTTATTCATCAGTGCTTGTTACATTCACCAACAACTAAGTATAGATAGAAAGGCACATCCAAATTCCTCTATACTTAAGTTACGACACTAAAAGGGAGGCATTTAGATATGCCTTGTGACACCAATCATTCTCAATCTTTAGAAATAAATCAACTTTTTTTGGATAGACCCAAATGAAATTCAATTTCCGCCTACAAGGTTTAAGACCATTACAAAAGACAAGTTCGGGCATCAATTAATTTTATTGGGGATAT
>NZ_QXPZ01000044.1 GCF_003664595.1 Atopobacter sp. AH10 | reverse complement strand
AGCTCTCCCTTTGTGAAAAATTTAGGGGGTGGCTAACTTGTACTTGAAATTTACGATCAAAAAAAAGAATAAATAATTAAATATTTAAACAAATAAAAAGGCTAACATACAGATATCTAGATGGGCGAACTCTAAAAAAAGATGTGAAAGAAATAAAAAATAAAGAAAAAAAGCAAAAGAAGACTTGAATAGTTGAAGAAGAAAAGAATGATGCTGTTCAGAAAAGTTTTTGTAACAAAAATGACAAAAAAGGGCGGAAAAGAGATGAAAATGCTAGTGAAAGCAACCAATATAAGGGGTTTGACTTGGGCTAGATGAGAAGAAAAGTGCAAAAAAGGATGTAAATATCTAATGAAAAACTTTGAATAGGGAAAGTGGGTTGACTAGTAGTAGTAGTAGTAGTAGTAGTATGAGCCTATGAGGTAATATTTTTTTGCGGTTACCGATTACCATTAGGAGGGAAAAATAATGAAAAAATTGACAACTGTTACTTTGGCAGCTTTAGCAGTCGCTAGTTTAGGTGCCTCAACTGTTCACGCTGAAGGTAATCTATATGAGAATAAAGTAGATCCTAATACCGGTGTTCCTGAAACAGTTATTAAAGCTGAAGCAGAAAAGAAAGCTAAAGCTGAAGCAGAAAAAGCTGTAAACACTGGATATGCAACGAAAGAAGAAGCCATTGAAGCTGGTAAAGCTATCTTATTGAGAGCTCGCGCTAATAAGGAGCCTATTGGTGTTAATAAATTCGTAGGCGCTGTTCAAACAGCTACAGGGAATTATGTTGTTGATTTTAGCTTAACAGCTAAAGATGGTTATGTTGCTGTTGATGAAGTAAAACCAGAAGTAAAACCAGAAGTAAAACCAGAAGTAAAACCAGAAGTTAAACCAGAAGTTAAACCAGAAGTTAAACCAGAAGTTAAACCAGAAGCTAAGAAAGAAGACAAAAAAGCTGAAGTAAAAGCTGAAGCTAAGGCAGAAGAAAAGAAATTGCCACAAACTGGTGAAGTTATTATCAGCTCTTTAGCTGGTTTGAGCATGGTTGCTGCTGGTGCAGTTGCTCGTTTCGCTAAGAAAAACTAATTGAACTAGATTATTTAGGCACTTTGTCAAATTTTGTTGTTGGTAAATTTTTTAGAGAAAATCACTCTTCTTCGGGGGAGTGGTTTTTTATATTACAGATGATATTTATCCTACTTTGCCCTAAACAAGCTCATGCCTATTAAAGTGAGTCTGGGCATAGAGCGTTTATTGGATAAAGTAGAAGTGCGTGTGACCTTTACACAGCTACTGACAAGCGATTCATTTTTAAAAAGCATCTCTTCTTCAAGTGCTCGAAATTGCGAAAGCCGTAGGCGGTCTTCTTGATGGTTTTTATTTGATTATTCCACGCCTCTAAATGACCGTTGTTATAAGAGTAACTATAGGCGTTGAGAATGAATTCCTTATACTTATTAAATGTCTTTAAAGGCCTGTTAAAGTGTCTAAGAGCTCCTTCGAGTTTGTAAGAAAGTAAATGATCCAACGGATATTTTGACAGTCGTTTGAAAATGAAGAGACCTTCTTGATAAATGTCATAAGCCTTCTTTAAGGTGTCAGAATAGCTCAATAGCTGGTCAACGACTTGAGATTGATTGAGTAAGCCTTCAAATAATGGATAATTTTTGTATTCGCTTTGCTTGAGTTCAAAACGATTTTTGATCAGCAATTTCCAATAACGCTTAATCCGTCTATAGCCTTTCTTATCTTCTGAATTTCCTTTATTTAATTGATTCATTATTTCAATTCTGACTTTAGTAAAGGCTCTTGCCCAATGCTGGATAATATGGAATCTATCTAAGATAATTTTAGCATTTGGAAACACTTTTCTTACTAAAATCATATAAGGTGAATAGATATCCATAGTCACTGTTTTAACTTGAAGCCTGACAGATTCTGGATAGTTAAGGAAATAATGCGTAAGAAAGTGTAGTTTTCTATCTGGTAAGATATCCATTGGTCGATGAGTTTTGGCGTCGCTAAAGATAAAACTCATCGCATTAGGTGAACCATTACCTGCGTTGAATTCATCAAAAGACAAATGATGAGGGAGATAAGATTTGTGTTTTCTAGGTGTAGGCAAATCCTTATCCAACACCCTAACAACCGTTGAAGGTGAAACATTGACTTGTTGAGCAAGGTCTTTCATGGAAATGTTTTTAGTTAGCTCCATCAAAATTTTACGACGAATATTTTCTGATATATTACAGCCTTTTTTAATGAAAGATAGCTGAGGAAGAAAAGTATGCTGGCAATTTTTGCAAAGAACACGTTGTTTAGTCGCACGAAGTGCCGTTTTATAGCCATTGGTTTCTAAAAGACGGATAGTAGCGACACTTGTGCCATGCTTTATCATATTCTTTCCACCACAAGAAGGGCATTTAGTTTCGTTGAAAGGAGCATATCCCTGCAATAAAATTAATTGATGCCCGAACTTGTCTTTTGTAATGGTCTTAAACCCTGTAGACGGAAATTGAATTTCATTTGGGTCTATCCCAAAAAGTTGATTTATTTCTAAAGATTGAGAATGATTGGTGTCACAAGGCATATCTAAATTCCTCCCTTTTAGTATCGTAACTTAAGTATAGAGGAATTTGGATGTGCCTTTCTATCTATACTTAGTTGTTGTTGGTGAATGTAAGCCCTAATGAATTAGAAAACACTATCTGACCGAACTGGAGGAAAGAGTCCTTCATCGGGAGCAGCGTAAAAGGAAGTCAAGCGAATTACTTGCTGTGCCGAAAGGCTTACAGCAAGTTTGAGACTGACTAGCTGGGAGACCAAGGCTCCCAGTGGTCCCGCTGCATTTTCCCGGATGAAGGTAACTCTTATCCGAAAGAATCGGTCATTTTTGTGCTTTATATGTCATAGACAGACTTCAGTCTGTCTTTTTCACCAACAACAAAAAGTATAGAGCC